>JBKPCF010000070.1:0-30558 GCA_046727235.1 Candidatus Dormiibacterota bacterium | reverse complement strand
CGAGCTGGAGGCTGCAGCCGCCCGCACGATCGCAGAGCGCGGCGTGCAACTCATCGCAACAGCGCATGGGCAGACATTGGAGAACCTGCTCGTCAACCCGACGCTCAACGACCTGCTCGGGGGAATCCAGAGCGTGACCCTTTCGGACGAGGAGGCGCGGCGGCGGGGCACGCAGAAGTCGGTGCTCGAGCGCAAAGCGCCCCCGACCTTCGACGTTCTGGTCGAGATTCAGGACCGCGACCGGGTGGCCATCCACATGCCGCTCGCCGATGTCGTCGACACGGCGCTCCGCGGTCCGATGCAGACGCCGAAGATCCGGGTCCGCACACGCGAGGGTCGCGTCATCTCCAACATCGACGCCCCGGTCGTAATCGCGCCAGAAACTGGGCCCGCCTCGGGCCCGATCACCAAGCCGCTTGGGATCTTTCCGTACGGAGTGAGCCGGCACCACGTCGAGCAGTCCATCCGCGAGCTCGACCTGCCGGTCAGAGTGCTCGGCAACCTCGAGGGGGCAGGCGTCGTTCTGACTTTGAAGAACCACTACCGCCGCCGGCCGGACAGCCTCCGGCAGGCGGAGAGCCGCGGCCTGCCGATCC
Organism: Candidatus Dormiibacterota bacterium; assembly: GCA_046727235.1. Taxonomy (GTDB): domain Bacteria; phylum Chloroflexota; class Dormibacteria; order Dormibacterales; family Dormibacteraceae; genus 40CM-4-65-16. Next base: position 29,962 of record JBKPCF010000070.1, on the reverse strand, counting down.
ACATCCTCAAGAGCAACTCAGTCGGCCAGGTCCGCGACGCGCTCTCGCGCATCTACGGCGTCGACAAGCATGACGAAGCCACGACGCGTGCCCTGGCCGAGGCAGCGGCCGCGATCCGGCAGGTAAAGACGACTCTGCGGCCGGTCGAGATCTCGCCCCAGAATGCCTACCTGCGCCGGCTCCAGCACCAGCTGGTTGCCGAGAACGACCTCTCCGCCCGCAGCACCGGCAAGGAGCCGCAGCGCCGGCTCCGGATCACACCGTCGCCCGAAGAGCCCGCGTAGCCACTACGCTTCCCGGTCGATGAAGCGGGGGCTGTTCATTACCTTCGAGGGCACCGAGGGCTCCGGCAAGACGACGCAGGCCGAGCTGCTGAACGACTGGCTGGCGAACGAGGACGCCGTGCTCGTGCGCGAGCCGGGCGGGACCGAGCTCGGCGAGCAGGTTCGCGACGTCCTTCTCTACAAGGGGCTCGACATCGATCCCGAGGCGGAGATGTACCTGTTCATGGCATCGCGCCGGCAGCTGATCGCCGAGGTCATCGCGCCTGCGCTGGCCGCCGGACAGATCGTGATCGCTGATCGCTATCACGACTCGACGCTCGCCTACCAGGGCGGCGCGCGCGGGCTCCCGACCGGGTGGCCGCCGACCTTTCCCCGACCGGACATCACCTTCTTACTGGAGGGCCCCGTCGAGGCCGGTCTCGGCCGCCACGAGCAGGCCGGGAAGAGCAAGGACCGGATGGAGCGGGAATCGATCGAATTCCACCGCAAGGTCGCCGAGGCATACGACGGGCTGGCCGCCGCCGAACCGTCGCGGTTCGTACGCGTCGACGCGACCGGATCGCGCGACAAGATCCACCTCGACGTGCGCGACCGCCTGAAGCCGCTGCTGGAAGCGCGTTAATGGGCGGGATCAGGTTGGCGGGGTCGAGCCGGAACTAATTCGCCGGGCGACCGTTGTCGCTGACATGAAAGCAATCTTCGCGGCCGCAATCCTTCTCTTCGCTATCGCCTGCGGCCAGTCACAGGGTCACCAGGCGGCGTCTTCGCCGTCTGCGCCTGCCTCCCCGCAGCCACTGCTTTTCGCCGTGCTCCAGGCCAACGGCACGCCGAACGCCTGGACGTACAACACGGTCGTGATCGCCGGGCTCGACGGGCGCGAACGCGCCACGGCCACGTTTGCGCCGATGTCGGTGCCCATCCTCGGTTGCATGGGGGCGGTCCTGCCGCCGTCGGCGCATGTCGCCGCCGGCAAGGTGTTCTTCGCCGACTCCAAAGGCGTGGTCCGAAGCCTCTCGATCGACGGCACAGTCGCCGTCGCGGCCACGTTCCCGATGACCTCCACGCAGCAGATCCTGTCGTTCGCCGTCAGCCCGGATGGCACGAGTCTGCTGGGCACGATCTTCACTGTCCCGAGCAATGCCGGCCTTGCGTGTGGCGAACAGTCCACGACTGCGAACTACACCTTCGACGCATACGCGGCCCCAGCTGGGGGCACGAGCACCCTGGTTTACCGCCAGGCGTGGTCCGCGCCACACGATGTGTTAGCGCTCACCGGTTGGGACGCCGTCGGACCGATCGGGACCTATCCCACGGTGTGGGCGACCCAGGGAGGCGGACCCGGCTCCACCCTCGGCATCAAGGTGCGTGTCAACCCCGCGACGATCCAGCCGAGCGCTGTCCTAACTGATCCAGCGAAGTGCCTCGTTTGGGACTCGAACGCCAATGGCGCATTTGTCTGCCTCGGAGACGCTGCGATTACCGCTGGCGGAACAGCTGACCAGAGGGTGAGCCAAACGGTCAGCGTGCGGCAGGCCGGCGACGTCGAGCTGTGGCATTCCACTGTTGTCGGCCAGAATGGGCAGTTCGGGCCCTACCTATCGCCAGACGCACAGCACGTGCAGGTCTGCTGCAACGACCTCAACCTCGCCGAGCCACACGAGCTGCTGGTCGGACGCGATGGCAGCCAGGTCAACCTGGTCACGGGTTTCTACGCCGCGGGTTGGCTCGACGCGATAACGATGATCGGCTATGTGAATGGGAATGGAGGGCAGCAGCCAACGTTCTCATACGTCGCGACCAACGCCCCGAGCACGGCGTTGTCGATGGGCTTCTCTGGGACCTTCATCGGCACGGTCCGAGCCTAGTGCGTCTTCGCCCCTGACACGCTGACCAGCACCACGCCGCCGATGATCAGCACCATGCCGATCATCGCGAGAGGCGGCACCGGGTCATCGAATATCAGCTTGCCGAGGACCGCCACCAACGCGACGCCGACCGCGGACCAGACGGCGTAGACGATTCCGACGGGCAGCGTCTTCAACACAAAAGCAAGCAGGATGAAGCTCACGATGTAACCGGCGATCGTGATGATCGAGGGCACCAGGACCGTGAAGCCGTTGGATCCGCGAAGGGCGAGGGTGCTGGCCACCTCGGTGGCGATGGCGGCGGCAAGCAGCACCCACGGCATCACGTAAGGCAACAGGACTGGGCGCGTCTCAACTCCGCGCCCAGACTAAAGGTCGAGGGCTTGTGCGACCAGCTCGCGATGGTAGGTGGCGTCGCCGAGCGTGACCTCAGATGACTTGGCCCGTTTGAAGTAGAGGTGCATGTCGTGCTCCCACGTGAAGCCGATGCCGCCGTGCACCTGGATGCCGTCACCGGCGACCTTGCGATACGCGTCCGATACGTACGCCTTCGCCATCGACGAAGCGAGAGAACGATCGGGGGCGTCTGCGTCGATCGCCCACGCGGCGTAGTAGGTCGCGGATTTTCCGCTCTCGGACAGCACCAGCATGTCCGCCAGCTTGTGCGACACCGCCTGGTAGATGCCGATCGGCTTGCCGAACTGGTGGCGCGTCTTTGCGTACTCGGTCGACGTCTCGAGCACCTTCTGCACCCCGCCGACCATCTCCGCGCACAGCGCCGCCGTCGCCCATTCCAGCGCGCGCTTGAGTCGAGGCCACGCCCTGTCGGGAGGGCCCATCACAGAATCGGCGTCGAGCTGGACGCCGTCGAAGCGGAGCTCGCTCCAGCGCCGTGTCATGTCGAGAGTCTCGACCGGCTTGACCGTCAGGCCTTTGGGGCGGCCTTCGACCAGGAAGAGGGTGATGCCTTCCTCGCCTTCGCCTCGGCTGCGCGCGACGACGACCATGTAGTCGGCGATCGCGGCGTCGGGCACGAAGAGCTTCACGCCGTCCAGCTGCCATCCGTCGCCTTTGGGCTGGGCTCTCAGCGCGACGCTGCTCGCGTCCCAGCGGCCCGACGGCTCGGTGAACGCGAGCGTGGCCCGCGCCGAGCCCGACGCGATCGCGGCTAGCGCCCCCTTCTTGTGCGCGTCGGTACCCGCCTCGAGGATGACCGGGACCGCGAGTCCCATCGTGGAGAAGAAAGGACCCGGCAGAAGCGCGCGTCCCGCCTCTTCGAGCACGACGACGAGGTCCAGAAACGTGCCGACGCCGCCGTACTCCTCGGGGATGCCCAGCGCGGTCCATCCGAGGTCGGCGATCTTCTTCCAGAGCGCGGCGTCGTAACCGTCCTCGCTTTCCATGAGCTTGCGCACGACCTTCGGGCCGCACTCCTTGGCAAGGAACTCGCGCGCGGCGCGGCGGAGCATCTCCTGCTCCTCGGAGAACGCGAAATCCACGAAGGGAGTCTAAGTACTGGGCGGAGTTGACTTCTCCGGCGGCGTCGCTTCGCCAGTCTCGACCTCGTCCACGTGCGGCGGCAGCTCCGGCTCCTCCTCGTGGGCGGGGAGCTCCGCCGCGTCTTCATGGGCGGGCAGCTCCGGCTCTTCTTCGTGGGCGGGCAGCTCCGGTTCTTCTTCCGCCGGCTTTTCGCCGTCGGGGGTCTCCATGGTGATGGATTGGCCGGCGACTGACGCGGCCTCAGGCTCGGCTGGCTCCTCGGCAGGCTTCTCGGGTGCGGCCGCCGGGGCGCCCACGGGCGGGATCTTGCGCACGGGAGCTGTGAAGGGCGGCGGTGCAGACCTCCGGTAAACCAGCACGAGGCCGAAAAATCCGACGAGCAGGGAAACGATCGCGAACGCGGTCGCGACGCCCATGGTGGTGTTCTCGGCCACGGTCAGCGGGCGCTCGAGGCCGCTGGTGCACGGCGCCGGCGGCGCGGGGCAGGTGCCGAGGACGGCCAGCTGGAGCGGCAGCGCGAACATCGCGAGGATTCCATAGACCAGGGCGAGCCCCGCCAGGAAGTAGAGGACTGAAGTGACCCCGCGACCCTGCGAGTGCAGCACAGCGCTGGCCGCCATCGCGATGGCCGCAATTCCAAAAGGGATGACCGCGCTCGTGAGCCGGCTCGAGGTCCCGCCTATCAACAGCGGAACGATGCCCGCGACTGCGCCCGCGACAGCCGCCACCCAGTAAGCGAGGTTGATCCGTCGTTCCTGCGCGGGCGAGGTGATCACGCGCGGAATTCTGCCCTGCGGGCCGCCGCAAGACAAGCCGATATCAGGTCAGAGGCTGTTCCTCGACGGCGACCGGCCTGCGGCCGGCGGCGACATGCGCGGTCTGGCGAAGAGGAACCTCCTTGATGAGCAGGGTGACCACAAACGCAACCGCGATGATCGGCAGGCCCGCCAGGAAGACCGGGTGGAGCGCATCCGCGAGCCCGTGCCGGATCCCAGCCGCGATCACGGGAGGGAGCTGCGCCAGCTGCGCAGGATCGAACACTGCTGTCGCGGTCGCGCCGCCACCGGCAGCCTGAAGTTGTTGCAGCGCCGAGGCGGGAATGTACTTCGCAGTCGAGCTTGCCATTCCCTGCGTGAGGATCGTGCCGAGGATCGCCAGTCCAACCGCGGCGCCAAGCGAACGCGACAGCTGCGTCGCCGACGTGGCGACCGCCATATCCTGGCGGTCGACTGAGTTCTGCACGACCAGCGTGTAGGTCTGCATGGTGAGGCCCAGGCCGAGACCGATGCAGATCATCGCTTCGATCGCCTGCTGGTTGGTCGTGCTGACGCTGAACGTGGACAGCAGGTAGAAGCCGGCGCCCATCAGGACGAGGCCGACAAGAAGAGGGCCTTTGTAGCGGCCCGTGCGTGAGATGAACTGGCCGCCGCCGACGCTGGTGACGATCATTGCGACCAGCATCGGCACGAGGATGGCGCCCGAGCTGGTCACGCTGTTGCCGATCACTCCCTGCACGAAAACCGGGAGGAAGAAGATGGCGCCGAACATGGACATCGCAACGCCGATGCTTGCGATGTTCGAGAAGGTGAAGATGCTGCTCTTCCAGAGCCGGAGCGGCAGCACCGGCTCGGCCGCGCGAAGCTCGACCCAGACAAACGACGCGAGCAATGCGGCCGCAGCCCCGTAGAGTCCGGCGATCTGCCACGAAGCCCACGGGTACTGAACGCCGCCCCACACCGTCGCGAGCAGCGCGCACGTGATCCCGGCCGACAGGGTGACGCTGCCCCAGACGTCGATCGCGTGCCGGCGCCGCTCGTTGGGCACGTGCATGTACAGCGCGATCACCGCCAGCGTGATGACGGCGACCGGAAGGTTGACGAAGAAGAGCCAGCGCCAGCTGAAATGCTCGGTGATGAACCCGCCGGCGGCCGGTCCCACGATCGAGGCGAGGCCGAACGAAGCACCCATCATGCCCTGGTACTTGCCGCGCTCACGCGGCGAGATGATGTCGCCGATGATCGCCTGGGACAGCGGCATGATGAAGCCCATCCCGGCGCCCTGGACGAATCGCGCGAAGACGAGGAACCAGAAATTCGGGGCCAGGCCGGAGAGCACAGACCCAAGCGCGAACACGACGATCCCGGTCGTGTAGAGCGGTTTGCGTCCGTAGATGTCCGACAGCTTGCCGGCCACGGGCACGACGATCGTCGAGGCGAGCATCGCGGAGATCGGGATCCAGCTGTAGTCGGCAAGGCCGCCCAGCTCGGCCACGATCGTCGGCAGCGCCGGAGCGACCAGGGTCAAGTTGAGCGAGGCGACCAGGGAGCCAAGCATCAGACCAGCGAAAACGGCCATGACTCCGCGGTCGACGCCTGTAGGCTGCTTCGCTGTCGTGCTGGCCGCCTTCGTGGCGACAGCAGTCATCGGACTCCTACGTTACCGACTCCGCGGCAGTCCCAGCACCCTTTCCGCGAGGATGTTGCGCAAAACCTCCGAGGTCCCCGCCTCGATCGTGTTGGCGCGGGCGCGCAGGAACTGGTACTTCCAGCCGTCGCCGTCGCCGACCTGGGACGCCGGCCCGCCGACCTCCATCGCGGTCTCGGTCATGCGCTGGTTGAGCTCCGACCACATGAGCTTCAGGATCGATCCTTCCGGACCGGGGATGCCGGTCCGCTTCACGGCGGTCACCGCCCGATAGCCGTTGAGCTGAAGCGCGCGCGCCTCGATCGAGTGCTGCGCGATCCTCTGCCGGACCAGTGGATCGGCACCGCGCCCCAGCTTGCGGGCGCGATCGGCAAGGTTCGAAACGGTGATCTGGGCGCGGGTCGCGAGGGCGAGGCCGAGGGTGCCGCGCTCGTGCAGGAGAGTCGTCATCGCGACCGCCCAGCCGCCGCCCGCCTCGCCAAGGATTTGCGATTTCGGCACCTTGACGTCCTTGAAGAAGATCTCGTTGAACTCGGCGTCGCCGGTGATCTGCACCAGCGGGCGCACCTCGATGCCCGGGCTCTCCATGTCGACGAGGAGGTAGGTCAGCCCGTCTCGAGGATTGGCCTCCTTGCGCTCGCGGGCGAGGAGCATGCACCACTTCGCGACGTGTGCCAGGGTCGTCCACACCTTCTGGCCATTGACGAGGTAGTGATCGCCGCGATCTTCAGCGCGGGTCTGGAGGCCGGACAGGTCGCTGCCAGCGTTCGGTTCGCTGAAGCCCTGGCACCAGATCTCCTCGGCCGAGAGTAGGGGTGGAAGGTAGCGCTCTTTCTGCTCGTCGGTGCCGTGCGCGATCACGACGGGCCCGCCCATGCCGAGGCCGATGACGTTGATGGGTTCGGGGGCATGGGCCAGGATCATCTCGTCGTTGAAGATCAGCTGGTCCATGAAGCTGCGGCCCTGCCCGCCGAACTCCTTCGGCCAGGTGATGCCGACGTAACCGGCTTCGAACATCGTGCTCTGCCAGCTCCGGCGGCGGTCGATGAACGTCTGCATGTCGAGGTCGCCGTCCTGGTCCTTCGGGGCGTTTGCCTTCAGCCAGGCCCGGACCTCGTCGCGAAATTTCGTCTCCTGGGGGCTCAGCTCGAAGTCCACGTCCATACCTTAACCTCGCCCCATGCAGCAGTCCGGACTGGTGTCTGCCGATGGATACTGGCTGTGGAACGGGGCGGAGTGGGTGCCGAATCCGTACCGCCCCGCGTGGTACGAGCCGTGGCTGCAGCCCTACGAGTCGGCGCAATTCCGGGCCACGATGGTGACCGTGCTCATCGCCGCGAACCTGGTCGGCGTGCTCCTCTTCATCGTCTTCGACGGGCTCGACGTGATCCACGTCGAGCAGGGGAGCCCGCAGGACACCTTCTTCCTTGTCCAGGCTTTTGTCGCGCTGCTGGCCTTGCTCGCCTACTACGCGACGTTCATACCCGCGGTCATCTTTTACTGCATGTGGCTGCATCGGGTCGTGCGCAACATGCCGAGCCTCGGTTCGATCGACCCGCGCTGGACTCCGGGCGGTGCCGTCGGCCGATGCTTCATTCCACTTCTGAACCTGCTGCATCCGGCTTCGAGCGTGCTTGATGCGTGGCGGGGCTCATGGCCCGACCGACGCTGGCTGGACTTCCGCGCGCGCAAGTCGCTGCGCGCCCCAGTCCTGATCGTCGCCTGGTGGACCACATGGTTGGTGTCACGGTTTGGGAGCTGGTTCGGGTTCCCCTTCCAGCAGGCCGAGGATCTCAACTCGAAGCTCGTCGGGATCGCGATCGACCTCGTCAGCCAGGCCCTGCTGGTCACAGCGGCAGTGCTGGCGATTCTCGTGGTCCGGCGCTTGACGGCACGCCAGGAGAGAAAGCAGGAGCTGATCGCCTCCGGCCGGCTGGCCTGAGCTTCGAGTCAGGCGACGGCCGGGATCACCTCTCGCGCCAGCAGCTCCAGCGCGTCCGAGTCGTCCAGCAGGAAATGCTGCAGCATGAAGAGCTCGACCCCCAGCCGGCCGTGCTCGCGGATCTGCTCCGCGATGTCCTCCGGCGTTCCAACCAGCCAGGCGCCACTTCGATTCTCGACCACCTCTTGCGGGCTCATGTTCCTGAGCGAGGGGATCACGTCGCGCACCTGTGATGCGCGGTCCAGCAGGTCATCGCGGTCGCGGCCGATCAGGTAGCCGCACATCACCGAACGGCGAACCGTCGACGGGTCACGGCCGACCTCGCGGCAGCACTCGTCGAGGCGATCGCGACGGTCGCGGAATTGCTCCGTGTCAAGCCGCGAGAAGTTCCATTCGGCCGCCTCGCGCGCGACCAACGGCAGGGTGCGTCTCGCGCCCTTGCCGCCGACCAGGAACGGAATCGGATCGCGCGCCGGCCTTGGGCTTGTCGTCTTCCAGATCTCGCGGATCGTCTTGATCCCTTCCTCGAGCCGGTCGAACCGATCGCGCTCGGTGAGGAACGGGATCTGGAACACCGCATGCTCGTTCTCGTTCCATCCCGCTCCCACTCCCAGGATCAGCCGGCCGCCGGACAGCGCATCCACCGCCGCGGCCAGCTTTGCGAGCAGCGCCGGCGGGCGAAACGTCATCGGGCTCACCATCGGGCCGAACTCGATCCTCTTCGTCCACTCCGCGGCGAGGGCGAGTGAGGTCCAGCATTCGACGCAGTCTCGTTCCGGGTCGCCCATGAGCGACACGAGGTGATCGCTGCGCCGCAGGGAGGCAAACCCAAGCGTGTCGGTGTCCGTGCAGATCCGCCGCCACCGGTCCCAGGAGAGGCCTTCCTGGCCTTCGATCATGATCCCGAGCTCGGTCACAAACCGAGATCGTAGTGGTCTCAGGCTTCCGGTTCGGTGATCGCCTCCAGCGTGGACTTGATGCGTTCGCTCGTCGCTCCCGCGTCCTGGAGCACCCTCGCGGCCATTCCTTCACCCTCCGTCGACAGCGCCAGCAGGATGTGGCCGGTGCTCACGCGTGGATCTCCAGCCGCTCCGCATAGCTGGAAGCCGAGCTCGATGACCTTCTTGACCCGCGAAGTCGGAACGATCCGCGGAGTGACGCGCGCCTTCTTGGCGCCGAGCAGCTTCGCGAGCATCGCCCGGACCGCCGGCTCGTGCACGCCGAGCGTTGCCAGCGTGATCCCTGAGTGTGAGGTCGCGTCCGCAAACGCGGCCAGGAGCAGGTGCTCGGTGCCGATGTAGTTGAAGCCACTCTGCTGCGCCTCCGTCTGGGCCGCGATCAGCATGTTCTGGGCAGCGCTCGTGAAGCGCGCAAACGGATAGACGGGGTCGAGCGATCGCGGGCGTCCGGCCATCGCCTCCACGACCGCGCGGCGAAGCGTCGCCCAACGCGGTGGTTGGGCCATCACCGAAAGCGGAACGTTCAGCTGGGCCGCCGGTGTCGTCTGCGCGGGCGTGTGCCTTTCCATCCACTCCAGGCAGGCGGCCACGACGATCGAGTTGACCGGCATGCCGGTCCGCGCCGAAGCCTGGTCGAGCCGAGCGTAGACCTCGTCGGTGAAGCGGACGGTCGTGGCCTTGGACACCGCGACAATTTGACATCATTTTGCAATCATCGTCAAGGAATCCAGGGGGTCGAAGTTGAGGATCCGATCCTCTGGAATACCCGCCCGGCGAGCCATCCACAGCCCCATCGGGACGTAAGCGAACTCCGCGGGGGCGTGGGCGTCCGCGTCGACGACGAACCTGCAGCCGAGGTCGCGCGCCATCCGCGCCATCTCGGGCGAAAGGTCCATTCGCGCCGGGTCGCAGTCGATCTCGAGAGCGACGCCATGCCTGGCCGCCTCTTTGAAGACCTCCTCGAAGTCATACGTGGCTCCTTCGCGTGCTCCCGGGCGCCGCCCGGTGGGGTGTCCGATCACGTCGACGTGGGGATGTGACACGGCGCGCAGCATTCGCTCCGTCATCGCCGCCGGGTCCTGGCGGAGCTTCACGTGCGGTGAGGCGATGACGATGTCGAGGATCTCGAGCACGGCGTCGGGGAGGTCGAGGGAGCCATCCTCGAGGATGTCGACCTCGATGCCCTGAAGCAGCGTCAGGCCGTCTACCTGCTTCTGGACTTCCGCCATCTCGCGCGACTGAGCCACCAGCCTCTCGGCGTCGAGGCCGTGCACGACGGTGATGCGCGGTGAATGGTCGGTGATTCCGAGGTAGCTGTAACCGAGGGCCTGGGCGCCTTGCGCCATCTGGAGCATCGTGGCGCGGCCGTCGCTCCAGTCGGTATGCGAGTGGATGTCGCCTCGGTAGTCGGCGTAGTCGAGGCGCGGCTCATCGTCAAGCGCCGGCTGCTTGAGCTGCTCGCGCAGCCGATTGAGGTAGCGACTCTGGCCCGTCTGGAGAAGGTCTTGGAGCACCCGCGCGATGCCCTCGCCGACGCCTTCGATCGAGGTCAGGCTCTCGCGTTTCTGGAGCGCGACGAGGTCAGGGCGCTGGAGCGCCAGCGACCAGGCCGCGGCCGAGAACGCCTTGGCGCGAAATCGTTCCTTCGGATCCTGGCGCAGGAGGTATCCGATCTCGGACAGTGCCTGGGAAGCAGCGATGGCATCCACCTCGTAAATTGTGTGAGCAACGATGGCCACACCCGAACCGACGCATGGAGACCCGATCGCGTCGCTCGTCGACGCGCTGCTGGTCGAGCTCGGGGAAGATCCCGACCGCCAGGGTTTGAAGGCCACGCCAGAACGAGTCTCGCGCGCCTTGCGCGAGCTGACCAATGGCTATGGCGTGAAGCCCGAAGAGGTCGTCGCCGACGCGGTCTTCGACCAGGACTACGACGAGATGGTCGTGGTCAAGGACATCGCCTTCTACAGCCTCTGCGAGCACCACATGCTCCCCTTCTTCGGCCAGGTCCACGTCGGCTACCTGCCGAGGGGCAAGGTGGTCGGGCTGAGCAAGATAGCTCGCCTCGTGGAGGTCTTCTCGCACCGGCTGCAGATCCAGGAGAAGCTGACCAACGAGATCGCCGAAGCCCTCAACGGGGTGCTGTCGCCGAGAGGCGTGGGCGTCGTCGTCGAAGCCCGTCACCTCTGCATGGAGATGCGTGGAGTCGAGGCGCCGGGCGGCCGCATGATCACCTCGTGCATGCTCGGCACTTTCCGCCGCGACGCCCGGACGAGGTCGGAATTTCTCGAGCTGGTGCACCGCGCTTCTGACGTTCTGAGCAGCCAGTAGCCCTCGGGTTTGACTCCGCTCGCCGGCTGACACATAACGCACCCTTTATGCGTTAGACTGGCTTATAAAGCAACCTTTATGTTTCTTCAGAATCCGCGAAACGAGATGCCAGACCACTTCCTGGCCTTCGCCAACCCCACGCGCCTGCGCATCCTGGAGCGCCTGGCCGAGGCCGGCGAGGTCAACGTCAACGACCTGGCGCTCTTTCTGCACATGAGCCAGCCGCGGATCTCGTGGCACCTCCGGATGCTCCGGCTCGGCGGGGTGATCCGGACGCGGCGCTACGGCCGGCAGGTGTACTGCTCGCTGGACCTGGAGAACATCAGGCGCTTCCGCGAGCGCCTCGACGAGATGCTGGGGATCACACCGACGAGAAGCTCGAAAGTTCGTGAGGAGGTGCGCGCATGAGCGCCAATCACAGGAACGGTCATCGCAACGGAGCCGACCGCAAGGTCCGGGTGGCCATCGTGGGGGTTGGCAACTGCGCCTCCTCGCTGGTCCAGGGCGTGCACTACTACAGGGACGCATCGCCGAAAGACTCCGTGCCCGGGCTGATGCACGTCGAGCTCGGCGGCTATCACATTCGCGACATCGAGTTCGTGGCCGCGTTCGACATCGACAGGAACAAGGTCGGACTCGATCTTGCGGAGGCGATCTTCACGAAGCCCAACAACACCGTGACGTTCTCCGAGGTACCGCGCCTGGGCGTGAAGGTCCAGCGGGGCATGACGCACGACGGCATCGGCAAGTACCTCTCCGAGGTGGTGCAGAAGGCTCCGGGCGAGACTTCCGACGTGGTGGGCATCCTGAAGAAGTCAAGGGCGGACGTGGTCGTCAGCTACCTCCCGGTCGGCTCCGAAGAGGCCACGAAGTGGTACGTCGAGCAGGCGCTCGCGGCCGGCGTTGGATTCGTGAACTGCATCCCCGTGTTCATCGCACGCGAGCCGTACTGGCAGAAGCGCTTCCAGGACAAGAACCTGCCGATCATCGGTGACGACATCAAGTCCCAGGTGGGGGCGACGATCGTCCACCGCGTGCTGACGCGCCTCTTCCGCGACCGCGGCGTCAAGCTCGAGCGAACATACCAGCTCAACTTCGGGGGCAACACCGACTTCCTGAACATGCTCGAGCGTGACCGGCTCATGTCGAAGAAGATCAGCAAGACCCGCTCGGTCACGTCCCAGCTCGACTACAACATCGGCGAGGACAACGTTCACATCGGACCCTCCGACTACGTGCCCTGGCTGAACGACCGCAAGTGGGCCTACATCAGGCTCGAGGGCCGGTCGTTTGGCGACGTCCCGCTCAACGTCGAGCTCAAGCTCGAGGTCGTCGACTCTCCGAACTCGGCCGGGATCGTCATCGACGCTGTGCGCTGCGCCAAGCTGGCGCTCGACCGCGGCATCGGCGGCGCGCTGGAAAGCCCGAGCTCGTACTTCATGAAGTCGCCCCCCGTCCAGTACACCGACAACGAGGCCAAGCGCCTGGTGGAGGAGTTCATCGAAGGTGATAAGGCCGGAGTCAATGGGCGCAACGGCCGCCGGGTCGCCCGCGCCAAACCGGCCGCAGCTGCTCGCCGCTAGCTACCAGGCAGGGGCGCGCGTGCTGCGCGTACTTCCGGCTGGGGTGCGCGATGCAATGGCCGCGCCCGGAGGCGCGGCGTGGTTCTGGCTGAGCCGCGGCCAGCGCAAAGCCGCACTGGACAACTACGCCGCGGCGCTCGGCCGCGACAGCTCGGACCCCGAAGTCGCGCGTGTGGCCAGGCGCGCCTTCCAGAACTACGGACGGATGTTGATGGATTTCGTGCTGATCGGCAGCATCACGCCTGACGAGCTCCTGGCGCGCGTCTCTAGCGACGGGCGGGAAAACCTGGACGCGGGGGTGACGAAAGGGCGCGGTGTCATCATGGCCGCGCCTCACATGGGGTCGTGGGACATGGGCGGCGCGCTCGGAGGCGCGCTGGGGTATCGAGTGACGGCCGTGGCCGAGCGTTTCCCCGGCTCGCTGAATGACGCCGTCGTCCGAACCCGCGAGCGCTTCGGAGTCCGGGTGATCACGCTCGGCCGTTCGGCGGTCCGCGGGATCACCGAGGCGCTGGAGTCGAACGGAGTCGTGGCGCTGGTCTGCGACCTGGAGCAGGGACCGGGTGTGGGCGTGAGATTTTTCGGTCGCTCGGCGGTGGTGCCCGCCGGACCGGCAGCCTTCGCCATCAAGACCGGTGCTTCCCTTCTTCCGAGTTGCGTCTATGCCGACGGACCGGGGCGATACCACGTCCACATCGAGGCGCCAATCGCAATCACGCACGAGGACACGAAGGAAAGCGTGATGCAGCGTGTGGTCGCGCGCTTCGAGGATTTCATCAAGGAGCGACCCGACCAGTGGTTTGCTTTTCGGCCGATGTTCAGTCGCTGAGGGATGGGCGAATGGACATGGCGCGTCTTCAAAGTCGTCCAGTCACTCGTCGAGCACCTGCCTCGCTCCTGGGCTTACGCACTTGCGGTCCTGGCGGCGCGCTTCGCCTGGTTGTTCTCGCCACTGGCACGGCCGCGGCTCGAGTTCAACCTCAAGGTCGCCTGCCCCGAGCTGGCGAACGACCCCGTCGCGCTGCGCCAGCTCTCCTGGCTCAACTTTCGCAACCACGCCAAGGCGTACGCCGACCTCATGCAGCTGCCGAGCACGAGGGTGGAGGGGATGCGCTCGCGGTTGAAGGTGAAGGGCTGGGAGTACCTGGAGGAGGCACGCGGCAACGGCAAGGGAGTGCTCGCGGTGTCCTGCCACATGGGCTCGTACGAGGTCGTCTCGGCGATCTGGTCGGCCACGCTGGCGCCGGTGAGCTTCTTCGCCGAGGAGGTCGAGCCGCGCGCTTTGTTCGAGTGGTACCGCGACACCAGGGCGCGCCTCGGGATCAGCGTCCTGACGCTCGATCACGGCGGCATCCGCAAAGTGCTCGACGCTCTGCGGGAGCAGGAGATGGTGATCACCGCGATCGATCGCGACGTGACCGGCACCGGTTACCTGATGCCGTTCTTCGGCCGGCCGGCGCCGATCCCGCTCGGCCCGGCGGCGATAGCGCTGCGTCTCGGCACCCCACTTTTTCCTGTGTGCGTCTACCGATTGCCGGACGATACGTACGTGGCGGAAGGGGCTCCACTGGTCTACGCCAAATCGACCGGCGACAATCGGGCGGACCAGGTGCGCGCGACGCAGGAGCTGCTCCAGCAGATCGAACGGTTCATCCGGAGCCACCCAGAGCAGTGGCACGTCCCGCATCGCATCTGGGAGGGCTCCCCATGAAGGTAATGCGTGGGGGGATCAGGCTCCGCCCGGCCTGCACGCGACGTGGAGCCTTGGCGTGAGAGTTGGGCTCGTCTCGCCCTACGATTTCGCCTCGCCTGGGGGCGTCAACGACCACGTCCGACACCTTGCCGTCCGTCTGCGTCAGCGCGGGCACGAAGCACGGATCTTCGCGCCGTCGAGCCGCGCCGACGTCGACTTCGACAGCGCCCGCTTCTACCGAATCGGCACGCCCATCGCGATCCCGGTCAACGATTCGGTCGCACGCATCACGCTGAGCTTTCATCTCGCCAACCAGGTCGCGGCGATCGTCGCCGACGAGCGGTTCGACGTTCTCCATTTCCACGAGCCGCTCATGCCCGCGCTGCCGATCACGATGCTGCGGATGTCGACGACGGCCAACGTCGGGACTTTCCACGCGTTCGCACGCTCCAACGTGGGCTACTTCTACGGACGGCCTCTTCTGCAGCCGTACCTCGAGCATCTCCATCGCGCCATCGCCGTGAGCGAGCCGGCTCGTGCGTTCGTGCATCGCTACTTCCCCAACTTTGCGATGCGCGTCATCCCGAACGGAGTCGACGTCGACGTCTACCGTCCCGGCCTTCCGCCTATCCGACACCTGCGCGATGAGAACCTGAACATCCTGTTCGTCGGCCGGTTGGAAAAGCGCAAGGGACTCGGCGACCTCCTGCGCGCGTATCGCGCGATGTGCGCGCGTGTGCCGCGGTCGCGTTTGATCGTCGTCGGCGACGGCCCGCTGCGAGGACGCCTCGAGGCATACGTCTCACGGCATCGCCTGCCGAACGTGGTCATGGCGGGATATGTGCCGGAAAGCGTCAAGCCGCGCTACTTCGGCAGCGCCGACATCTTCTGCGCGCCCGCCACCGGCGCCGAGAGCTTCGGCATCGTCCTGCTCGAGGCGCTCGCCTCGGGCCTGCCGGTGGTCGCCACCGAGGTGCCCGGCTACATGTCGGTCCTCGAGACCGGCAAGGACAGCATCACCGTGCCTCCGAAGAACTGGCGCGAGCTGGCGGCGTCGCTGGTCATCCTGGCGCGCGACGCCGAGCTGCGCAGGCGCCTCGGCGAGTACGCGCTGCAAAAGGCCCGTCGGTACTCGTGGGACACAGTCGCGACAGAGGTCATCGATGTCTATCAGGAGGCCCGCAAGGCGCTCGCCTCGCAGCCGGCCAAGTCTCTGGAGGTGTCGGGTGCTCACAACGCGGTTTGAGGCGTGGGTCCGGCGCCATGCAGAGGCGCTGGTGTCCGCGCTCGGCCGCAGCCCCCTGACGCCGAACCAGGTGACCGTGGTCGGCCTTGCGCTCACATTTCTCGCCGCGACGCTGGTTGCCGTCGGGCAGCTGCGATGGGGCGGCGTGGTCTTGATCCTCGCCGGTCTGTGCGACATCCTCGACGGCGCGCTCGCGCGCTCCACCAACGCGGCCTATCCGTATGGCGCATTTCTCGACTCGACCCTCGACCGCTACTCGGAAGGGGCCGTGTATCTCGGCCTTGCGGCGTACTTCGTCACCATCGACCCTCCGCTCCAGGAGTGGCTGGTCCTGGCCACCCTGGCCGCGCTTGCCGGCTCGTTCCTGGTGAGCTATGTCCGCGCCCGCGCACAGAGCCTCGGCTTCACCTGCAAGACCGGATTGTTCCAGCGCCCGGAGAGGGTGGTGGTGACCGTCGCCGGCCTGCTGATCGGCGGTCCGGTCCTCTACGGCGTCGTGTTCCTGCTCGCCATCGTGACGAACATCACCGCGCTGCAGCGGATCCGCGAGGTCTGGCTGCAGGGGCGCGCGCAGCGTCTCGAGCGCGAGAGGCAGATGAAAGCTTCCCGGCCCGCCCCGCACCAGGTGCCTTGAGCGATCCGTTTGCGGGGGTGGTCGGCCACGGGCAGGCGCTCGACCAGCTACGGTCCCAGCTCGCGACCGAGCGCCTGGCGCATGCCTACCTGTTCGTTGGCGAAGCCGGGCTCGGCAAGACGGCCGCCGCCCGCGCGCTGGCCGCGGCGCTGCTTCCGGAGGCGCCGCTCTCGCGACATCCCGACTACTGGGAGGACGACCGCGTCAAGCTCCTTCACGTCAACGAGCTCCGCCTGATTCCCGAGAAGCCGCCCGAGTTTCACGAGCTCTCACTCCAGCATTTCCTCAACCTGAAACCTGCGATTGGCACTCGACGCGTCGCGATCATCACGAACATCGGCCGGGTACGCGACGAGCACCAGAGCATGCTTTTGAAAACGCTCGAGGAGCCGCACCCGCATCGCGTCATCGTGCTCACGACGCCGAGCCTCAACCCGTTCGTGGTGACGCCGACCGTGGTCTCGCGCTGCCAGCGTGTCTTCTTCCACCCGGTGCCGGCGCCGGAGATTGAGAAGCTGCTCATCGCCACCGGCGTCGAGGCGAGGCGTGGCCGGCTCTTGTCCGAGCTGTCGGGCGGCCGGCCGGGGTGGGCGATGCGAAGGGCGAGCGACGAGAGCGTGATCGACCTGCACCACGCATGGACGCGACGACTCGAGGAGATCTTCGGCGCACCCGCCGACGTGCCCCTCCAGGTTGCGGCGCAGCTCGACTCGGAGCAGATGGGCTGGCGGCGCAGCGAAGGCGACGAGGAGGATCCCGCGCTGTTCGCCATGGCCAGCTGGCAGGTCGAGCTCCGCCGCAGGATGCTCGTCAGCCGGGGACGCGAGCAAGGGATGTGGGCTCGCCTCCTGGAGCTCAGTTACGACACCCTCGGCTACCTCGAGCAGAACGTCAGCCCGCGCCTCGCGCTCGAAACTTTCTTGCTCGAATGCCGAAAAGCCTCGTAAGGAAGGCGCTCCAGGGCTTCCAGCCATACGTACCGGGCGAGCAGCCGCCGGACGCGGAAGGCTGGGTCAAGCTCAACACCAACGAGTCGCCGCTTCCGCCTTCGCCACGAGTGATCGAGGCGATCAGGGAGGCGGCCGGCGAAACGCTGCGCCTGTACCCAAGTCCGACGGCGGCGCCCGCACGGCGGGCCATCGCGCGCCGCTTCGGGCTCAGCCCGGATCAGGTGACCGTTGGCAACGGGGGCGACGAGCTCATCGAGATGTGTTTCCGGGCGTTCGTCGGCGCCGGGGACCGGGTGGCGTTTCCGACGCCGACATACCCGCTGTTCGAGCCGCTATGTCGCATCTACGAAGTCGAGGCGTCGACCCATCCGACCGAGGAGTTTGCCGAGCTGCCGGCCAGCCTCGCGCCCGATCCCGCGCCGCTGAAGTTCATCGTCAACCCGAACTCACCCACCGGCGCATTGTTTGGATCAGCGGAGGTGGAGGCGGCGGTGGCCGCTTCGTCAGGCGTGGTCGTCATCGACGAGGCATACGTCGATTTCGCGCCCAGGTCGTGCCTTCCCCTGCTCGAGCGTCACGACAACGTCGTGCTGCTCCGGACCTTCTCCAAGTCATACGGTCTCGCGGGCATGCGGATCGGCTTCGCGCTCGGGCCGGCCGAGGTGATCGCGACCCTCGACTCGGTGAAGGAGTCTTACAACGTCGACCGCCTCGCGATCGTGGCCGCGGTGGCGGCAGTCGAGGACGAGCCTCACCACCGGAAGGTCGTGGAGGAGGTGGTGTTGAATCGCGGGCGGCTCGCGGCGGCTCTCGAGGAGCTGGGTTTTGAGGTAGTTCCCTCGGCGGCGAACTTCGTCTTCGTACGGCCGCCACAGCCCGCAACAGGGGTGGTGGCCGGCCTGCGCGAGCGAAAGGTCCTGGTGCGCCATTACGATCGTGAGCCGATCGCGGGATGGATCCGCGTCACGGTCGGCACGAGCGATCAGCACGAGCGGCTGCTCGAAGGGTTGAAGGAGATCCTGTGACTTTCGTTGACGTGACCATCGTGTTGCTGGGCCTGGTCGTATTCGGCCTGGGCCTCTTTCAGTTCGCAACCGGTCGGATTCTGGTCGGCTGGCGCCCGCGGACCCAGCGGCTGCCCCCATCCTTTTTTCGGGCGTACGCGGCCGCATATGCGTTTCTCGGACTGCTGATCGGCTGGACCGTCGTGCAGCGGCCGCTCGGCCCCACCTTTCAGTCACTTGCCGGGGCGGTGCTGAGCATGGGCTTCATCGTGTCCGCGTCGTGGGCATTCGTGCTGGCGGTTCGAAGCAGGCCGGCCCGGTGAGCACGCCGACGCGCGACGAGGCGTGGGAGCTCGTCACCACGATGACGAAGTCGGATCAGCTGCGCCGGCACATGCGCAGCGTCGAGGCGGCGATGCGGGCGTACGCGCGCCGGTTCGGCGAGGACGAGGAGCGGTGGGGGGTTCTCGGCCTCATCCACGACTGGGACTACGAAACGGGACCAACCGCAGAGCTGCATCCGATGCGCGGGATCCAGATGCTGCGGGAGAAAGGGTGGCCGGAAGACATCCTCGACGACATCGCGTCACACGCCGACTACCTCAATGTGCCTCGCGACTCCAACGCCCGCAAGGCGCTCTACGCGGTGGACGAGATGTGCGGATTCATCATCGCGTGCGCCCTCGTCAAGCCTGACCGATCGCTGAGCGCCGTCGAGCCGAGCACGGTGCGCAAGAAGATGAAGGACAAGGCATTCGCGCGAGGCGTGCACCGCGAGGAGCTCGTCGCTGGAGCGGAAGTCCTCGGTGTACCGTTCGACGAGCATGTGGAGATCGTGCGCGACGCTCTGAAGCCGATCGCCGGCGAGCTCGGGCTCACCCCGTGACCGCCGGCAGCGGGCGCCCGCGCGTGCTCCTGATGCACCCCATCCTCGACCCCGGCCCGGCCATCCTGGCCGAGGCGGCGGAAGTGATCGCGTATCCACAAGATCGGCCGCTCACCGAGGCCGACATCAGGCAGGCAGCCGACGGGTGCGTGGGGATCGTGAGCCAGCTGATGGATCCGATTCGCGACACCGTGCTGGCCGCGCCTGGGCTCAAGTGCGTGAGCAACGTCGCGGTCGGCTTCGACAACATCGACGTGCCGGCCGCGACCGCGCACAAGGTGATGGTCACCAACACACCCGGCGTGCTCGACGACGCCACGTCGGACTTTGCCTTCACGCTGCTGATGGCGACGGCGCGGCGGATCGTCGAAGCGGACAGCTTCACCCGCACCGGACGTTTCCGCGGCTGGGCGATCGACATGATGCTCGGCCACGACGTGTTCGGCGCCACCCTGGGCATCGTCGGAATCGGGCGAATCGGCCGCGGCGTGGCCCACCGCGCGAAAGGCTTCAACATGCGAGTCCTCTACTACGACCCGCAGCCGCTGCCGCCGGAGGCGGAGGAGCAGCTCGGCGCGGCGCGGGTCGACCTCGGCCGCCTGATCGCGGAGTCGGACTTCATCTCGGTCCACGTCCCGCTCACGCAGGAGACGCACCACCTCATCAGCACCGCCCAGTTCGACGCGATGAAGCCCAACGCGATCCTGATCAACACCTCTCGCGGACCGGTGGTCGACGAGGCGGCGCTGGTCCAGGCGCTGACCGCGAGGAAGCTCGCGGGCGCCGGGCTCGATGTCTACGAGCGGGAGCCGGCGGTCCATCCTGGCCTGATCCAGATGCCCAACGTCGTGCTCGCGCCGCACATCGCCAGCGCCACGGTGCGCACGCGCTCGGAGATGTCGGCGATGGCCGCGCGGAACATGGCGACCGCTGTGCGGGGAGGGCGCCCGCCGAACCTGCTCAACCCCGAGGTCAAGCGATAGCGCTCGCTCTCAAGTACAAGCTTCTCGCGCTTGACCTGGACGGGACCATCCTGGACATGCAGCTCAATCTGGACCCTCACGACGTGGAAGCGCTGGCGCGAATCGCCGCCGCCGGCGTGACCGTGATTCCGTGCACGGGCCGTCCGTATCCGGGCGCGGTGCCGTGGGTCGAGCGCCTCGACCTCGCCGGGCCGATCGTCTGCTACCAGGGCGCGGAGGTGCGCACCCTCGCGGGCGAGGTGCTGCTGGATCACGGGGTGCCGCACAACCTCGCGATGGAGGTGATCCAATACGCGCGCGCTCGGGACCTGCACGTCCAGGCGTACCGCGACGACGAGCTCATCATCGAGCGCGACCGCCCGGAGGCGCACAGGTATGCGGACCACGCCGGCATGGAGCTGCACCTGGTGGCCGACCTCGACCAGCGAATGGGCCCGACCACACCGAAGCTCGTGATCGTTTCGCGGCCGGCGACGCTGGAGGAGATTCTTCCTGACGTTCGGCGTCGCTGGGCCGGCAAGCTCAACGCCGCGACGTCCACCTCCGACTACCTCGAGTTCACGAGCATCGAGAGCGACAAAGCATCCGCGCTGCGCTTCCTGTGCGATCGGTTTGGCATCCGGCAGGAAGAGGTCGTGGCCGTCGGCGACGGGCGGAACGACGCCTCGATGATCGCGTGGGCGGGACTCGGCGTCGCCGTCGAGGGATCGCCAGCCGAGGTCATCGCCGCCGCCGACAGGACTATCCCTGGTCCCGGCCATGGCGGAATCTCTGAGCTTGCCGAGGCGTTGCTCTCTTAGATGGCAACTCTGCTCCTGGTTCACGCTCATCCGGACGACGAGGCGATCTCGACTGGCGGGGTGATGATGAAGGCGAAGGCGCACGGCCACCGGGTGGTCCTCATCACCGCGACGCGAGGCGAGGTCGGCGAGATCTACAACATGGACGAGGCGGAGGCGCGCCCGAGGTTGGGCGAGATCCGCACCCGGGAGCTGAAAGCGGCGGACGAGATCCTCGGCGTCGACCGTCAGGAGTTTCTCGGCTATCGCGACTCGGGCATGGTGGACACAGCCGACAACAAGAACCCACGCTCTTTCCACCAGGCCCCGCTCGACGAGGCGGCGGGCAAGCTCGCCGTGTTCGTTCGGGAGGAGCGGCCCGCGGTGGTTGTCACTTACGCCGAAGACGGCGTGTACGGCCATCCCGACCACGTCAAGGCGCACCACGTCACGAACGCGGCCCTCGACCTGCTCGAACGTGAAGGCACGCCGGTGCGCAAGCTGTACTACACCGCGATTCCGCGCTCGATGATGGAGGCGTTCGTCGAGCAGATGCCCGAGGACGCGCGGCGCGCGATGAACGGCAACATGCGCATCGCGGGGACGCCCGACGAGCTGGTCACGACAAAGGTCGACGTGCACGACTACGTCGAGCGGAAGCGGGACGCATTTCGCGCACACGTCAGCCAGAACGACCCGAACTCCTGGTTCTCGACCATGCAGGACCAGGTGTACGAGCTCGCTTTCGGCACCGAGTACTACCAGCTGGCGCGGGGCAAGCCGGGGCCGGAGCTGCCGGAACCTGACCTGTTCACAGGAACCGACCAGGGCCATCCCACGTAGACTCGAAGCCGTCCGATGGAAGTCCTCAAGATCACGCCGCGGGGGTACTGCCACGGGGTCGTGGACGCGTTCCGGATTGCGAGGCGGGTCCGTCAGGAGACAGAAGGGCCGGTGCACATGCTGGGCATGCTCGTTCACAACACGCACGCCACCGATGACCTCCAGACGCAGGGGATCGCCCTGGTCGATCAGCCGAACCGGCTCGCAGGCCTCGAGCACATCAGTGAAGGCACGGTCATCTTCACCGCCCACGGCGTCTCGCCGCAGGTGAAGGCCCGCGCGGTCGAGCTGGGCTTGAAGCCGGTCGACGCCACCTGTTCTGACGTGGTGCGGACGCACGAGCTGGTGGCCGACCTGGCGCGCAAGGGCTACGAGGTCGTCTACATCGGCCGCAAGGGCCACCCCGAGCCGGAAGGCGTGATGGGCGAGGCGCCCGGCAAGGTGCACCTCGTACAGGAGCCGGAAGACATCGACGCGCTCGAGCTGAGCGGAGACCGCATCGCGGTCACCTGCCAGACCACCCTGTCCGTCTGGGACACCGAGGACCTGATCGGGCGCGTCCAGGCTCGCTACCCGCGGGCCGAGGTCTACAACGAGATTTGCCGAGCGACCCAGGAGCGCCAGGAGGCGGCGGTCGAGGCCGCCAAGGAGGTCGACCTGGTGATTGTCGTCGGCAGCCCCCGCTCCTCGAACTCGCTTCGCCTGGTCGAGGTCGTCAAGAAGCTCGGCCACAAGCCGGCGTACCTGGTGGACAGGTTCGAGGACCTCGATCTGAGCTGGTTCAGGGGCGCCAGGAAGGTCGGCGTGACCAGCGGGGCGTCGACCCCGACGCAGCTCACCCGGCGGGTGATCGAGTACCTGGAAACGCTGGAGGTCCCCGCCTAGCTTCTAGAGGCGCCTCAGGTGCGGCGGAGTCTGCGCAGCACGCCGCCCAGTCCGCGGTCGGCGGTTTTCGCGGCGGGAGCTGACGCGGGAGCTGACGCGGGAGCCGGGGCAGTCTCCTGGACGTGCGCGGCCCTGGGCTCGTGCTCCTCCTCACGCGCGGCCGAGCCCGACGCGCGCCGGCGGCGCCTTCGTCGCGATGGACCGGCCGCCCGCTCGGGCTTGGCCGCCGAGGCAGGGGGAGCGGCCACCGCGGGAGGCTCGGGCAGGCTGCCGTTGGAGCGGCTGCGCCGGCGCCGTCGCCGGGGTGCTGCTGTTGCCGGGGCCGGCTCTGGTCCCGGCCGGCGTGCTGTCGCCCGCCGGACCTTCGCCCCGATCTCGCCCTCGGCGCACAGCACGCCGTCGGCGGTGTGCACGTCGACCCGCCAGACCACGATCGAGGAGGGAGAGCCGCTCACCGGCGGGCGCTTCTGGGTGAGCATCCAGTGCGCGTAGATCGTGTCCCCGGCGTGCACCGCGCGCGGGAATTTCCAGTTCAGCCATTCCCACTCGGCGACCAGAGGCACCGGCATGTCGACCGAGCCCAGGCCAACCGCCATGGCCACGACCAGCGCCGGCGGGGCGGCCCGGCGGATGCCGTCCGCGGCCTCGATGGTCAACGGCGAGAGATCGCCGGCGACGCCTGCAAACAGGGCTATCTCGGCTTCGGAGACGGTGCGGCGGCGCGTCGTCCACTCGCCGCCAAGGGGAAGCTCGTCGAAAGAGAGCGGCTCCAGATCGGGCCGAGTATAGAACCAAGTCATAGATTGCCGCGTTAACCTATCCGGACTTTTAGATGGAACCGGCGGGCGTGCTGCTCATCGTCTCGGTGCTGCTGGTCGCCTGTCTCATGCTGCTGACCCTGTCTCTGATGCGGCTGCGGGGCTCCGCACACGATCTGGAAGCGTCGCTGGCCGACCAGACCGGCGCGCGGGACCGCGCCGACCTGCTCCTGGCGCTCGCGTCCGCCGTCAACTCCTCGCTGTCCCTGGAAGAGGTGCTCAACGTGGCGCTCACTCATGTCGGCCGCCTCATGGGCTCGGTTGCGGGCGCCATGTACCTGGTCCGTCCGGGCAAAGCCGAGCTGTACCGCGAGTCTTCGTACAACCTCACCGCACGGGCTCGAGGCTCCGTGCGCAAGCTTGACGAGGAGCCGCTGCGCTCGGCGCTGTCGGTGATGAGACCGCTGGTGGTCACCCTCGACGAGCGCACCGCGCCCGGTCTCGACCAGGGCGGCCATCCGCAGCACGCGCTGGTGGTGCCGATCCAGCGGTCCGGCCAGCTGATGGGTGCGATGGAGCTCTATCTCAATGCGTGGCGCGAGCTCAGCGAGGACCAGGCCGACCTGCTCAACGGTGTCGCCTCGCAGGCGGCGATCGCGATCCGCCACGCCCAGCTTTTTGCCGCGCAGGAGGAGAACGCCCTCACCGACGAATTGACCAGGCTGCCCAACCGGCGCGCTCTCGCGCAGCGCTTCCTCCAGGAGATGCAGCGAGCCCGCCGCCACCGCGCCGGCATCTCTTTCCTGATGATCGACATCGATCATTTCAAACAGGTCAACGACACCTATGGTCACCTCAACGGCGACGCGGTGCTCGCCGAGCTCGCTTCGATTCTTTCGACCGGCCTGCGTGAGTCGGACATCTGCGCCCGGTACGGCGGCGAGGAATTCGCGTTGATCCTGCCCGAGACCACGGAGTCAGGCGCCCGGGTGCTCGCCGAGCGCATTCGGTCCAAAGTGGCCTCGGCGACGTTTCCCGGCGGATTGAAGCTGACGATCAGCGTCGGCGTGGCTGCCACTGACGAGCCTGCGCTGTTCACGCAGCTGATCGACCGCGCCGACCAGGCGCTTTACGCGGCCAAGCAGGGTGGCCGCAACCAGGTCCGCGTCGCCGACATGAAAGGCCCAGCGCCCAAACCCCACCCGACGAAACCGGAAGTAGAAGCGGTCTGAATTCGCAGGCCTGGTCAGGCCGCGACAGCGTCCGAGAAACGTCTAGATTTCAGACCTGGTGGGTCACTTCTGCGTCAACTGCGGCTCGCAGCTCGTCATCAAGGTCATCGAAGGACGCGAAGTCGAGGCCTGTCCCATCGACGACTTCGTGCTGTGGCGCGACCCGAAGGTGGCGGCCGCGGTGGTGGTCGAAGCCGATGGCGGAATCGTTCTTGGCCGGCGCGCGATCGAACCGGGACACGGACTGTGGTGCTTACCGGGCGGATTCGTCAATCACGACGAAGACCCGGCGACGGCGGCGGTGCGGGAATGTCGCGAGGAGATCGGCGCTGCGGTCGAGCTGGTCGAGCTGCTCGGCACGTATCACGTTGCCAAGACTGAGGCGCCGTCGATCATAGGAATCGCCTACCGAGGGCGGCTGCCGGACGGCGCGGCGATAGGCGCCGGCCCCGAGATGCTCGAGGTTGCGGTCTTCAGGCCTGACGCGTTGCCGGAGATCGCGTTTCCGAGTCACCGAGAGGTGCTGGCTCGCTACCTCGCCGAAGCCTATCGCTCTGCAGCGTCAGCAGAGCCATCGCGCTGACGAGAACCACCGCCGCAATCGCGCACACCGTGAAGCCGGCCGCGTAGCCGTAGCCCTGCACGATGGGTCCGAAGACGAGCGGACCGAGCGCGAGGCCCAGGAAAAGGATCGTTCCGTACATTCCCATGGTCACGCCGCGCGTCGAAGCCGTCGATAGATCGGCGAAGACGACGCCGATCGCGACAAAAGCTGCCGCCATGAATGGAGTCCCCACCGCGAGCGCAACCGCCGGCCATAGAAAGCCGGTCATGTGGCCAAGCACGATCATCACGACCGACCAGACGACCGCGCCGACGAACACCACCGGCCATCGCCGGCTGATCCGGTCGATCAGTCGACCCGCCGGGATGCGCGAGGCCCCGTTCACCACCGCCTGGAGGGCGAGGAGGTAGCCGACCTGGGAGCTCGGGAGCTGCAGCGCTTCCTTGCCGAAGATCGGGAGGAAGGCGCCGATCGTGCCCCAGGTCAGGGTCACCCCGATCAGACCGAGCGTGACCGGAGCGAACGCGGGCTGCCGGACCAGGGCCCGCAACGGCTCGCGGAGCGAGAGACCCTGGCCCGTTTGCTGCCGAGTGCTGCTCGCCGCGATCGCGCCCGGGATGGTGAGTATCAGCAGCGCCGTGGTGACCGCGATGTCCGTTCGGACGTCGATCCACCTCAACGCCACGCCTGCGATCGCGGGCCCCGTGAAGAAGCCCATCTGCATCGAGAAAGTGAGCCAGCCCATCGCGCGGCCGAGCCTGGATCGAGAGACGGACTCGGTTACGGCGCTGAACAGGGCAGACTGCTGCATACCCGCGGCGAGGCCGCC
Source organism: Candidatus Dormiibacterota bacterium (assembly GCA_046727235.1). Taxonomy (GTDB): domain Bacteria; phylum Chloroflexota; class Dormibacteria; order Dormibacterales; family Dormibacteraceae; genus 40CM-4-65-16. The sequence goes on along the minus strand of JBKPCF010000070.1, from coordinate 3,787 downwards.
GATGACCTGCCACAGGAACAGGGGCGGGACGCTCGGCGTGAGCGCGATTGCAACCTGGGAGCCGCCGGTCAAGACCAGCGAGATCGCGAGCAGGTTTCGAGATCCGAAGCGGTCGACGAGCACTCCCGCCGGGAGCGAAAGGACGGCGCCGGCGAGCGTCGCCACCGAAAAGAGCGCCCCGACCTCGAATCGGTTGGCGCCGAGGTCGTGCGCGAACAAAGGCACCGTCAGCCCTCGCGCCGCGATGGTGGCGAATACGGCTGCCGCCGCGAGGTAGAGAAACGGCATGCGGCGTGCCTCGAGGCCGGCTCGGGTCACGTGCCTAACATACCGGCGAGATGGTCCGTGAGCGGGTCGGCGACTGGCGTCTCGCCTGGCGCTTCGCTCTCGCGGGCGTGGTCGCAGCACTGCTGGTCATCGCTCTAGCTCAAACCGGGCTGACCGCCGGAACATTCGACGCCGGACAGGATCGGCTGTTCCCGGCCCCCGCTCCCGATCCGCAAGTCACGCTGGTCGCGATCGACGCTCGCAGCCAGCAGGCTCTGGGCGTCTATCCGTGGAACAACGCGAACCACGCGCAGGTCATCAACTACCTGGCGAGCCTGCACCCGAAGGTGATCCTCTTTGACATCGTGCTGGATCACCTGACCGGTCCGAACATCGAACCGCCAAACGAGGCGACCGATCCGCCGTTGACTAAGGCGATCAAAGACGCCGGCAACGTCGTCCTCGTGTGCAACGCCGACACCGCCCCGCGGCCGGAGTTCTCCACCGTTGCGGCCGCGGTCGGTGATCGCGGGCTGGCCGTCGCGGACCATGCGAACGCCGTCCGAGGCATGGTCCTGCGTCCGACGCCAGATGCCACGTGTCCCCAGAACGAAAGCGACGAGTCTGCCTTCCTGCTTGCCCTGAGGATTGCCGAGAACATCAGCGCGCCCCTGACGGTGAAAGACTCTGTCGCGACTTTCGGGAGTCACAGGATCCCGATGGTCGATGGGCAGATGCTGATCAACTTCTCGCGCGGCACGAGCCCGACGTGCTCCTACGTCGACGCCTTCAACCGGTCCTGCCCGAAACCAGAGCTCATCACCGATCACATCGTGGTCGTCGGCACCAAGCTCATCGACGCCGGCGACATCTACGGGCAGGCGGTCTCGTTTCCGCATGACCGGAGCTTCTGTCCGGCGCGGCGCCCGAGCTGCATGCTGGACAGCCAGAACTACGGATACCGAATCGAGGGCGACGCGATCGGAACCGTCCTGCAGGGTCGCTACCTCAGGACTCAGCCCGAGATCTCGATCCAGCTGGCCGCGCTGGTCATCGGCGCCATCGTCGGGCTGATCGTGTACGTCCTCTCGTTTCGCGCGGGGATGCTCCTCGCCGCCGGCATGCTCGTGGCGTACTTCGGCGGCGCCTATCTCCTGGGGCAGCTGGGGTACCTTGCCGATCCGCTGTACGCCCCGATCACGATCGTCCTGGCCGCGACGTTTTCTCTTGGCGCCCGCTACGTGCTGGAGGAGCGCGAACGCCGCAAGGTCGAGCACATCTTCGGCCACTACATCGATCCGCGGGTCGCGCGTCAGCTTGCCGCGACCCGGTCCGTCGACGAGCTCATCTCCAAGGGAGAGCGCCGCGACCTCACCGTCCTGTTCATGGACATCAGGGGCTTCACCTCGATGTCGGAATCGATGCGGGCGGACGATGTGCTCGCGGTGATCCAGGACTACCTCGACGAGATGAGCAAGCTGATCCTCAAGTGGGACGGCCTGATCGACAAGTACGTGGGCGACGAGATCATGGCCATGTGGAATGCACCGCTGGCGCAGAAGGACCATGCCCTGCTCGCGATTCGATGCGCGTACGACCTGATCAGTGGAGCTCCAGGGCTCCAGGCAAAGCTCGCCGCGCGCGGGCTCCCCTCGATTGGATGGGGTATCGGCATCAACACAGGTCCGGCGGTCGTTGGCAATATGGGCAGCCATGAGCGTCTCCAGTACACGGCGCTTGGCGACACCGTCAACACGGCCGCTCGTTTCTGCAGCGCGGCGCCCGCTTTAGACGTGCTGATCGGCCATGCGACGTACATGGCGTGCGCGGACTATATCGCCGTCGAGGAGCTGCCCGGCCTGCAGCTGAAGGGCAAGTCCGCGGAGACGTTCCGCGCCTTCAAGGTGACCGCGATACGCGAGGATCCGGGATCGCCATGGGTGCCGTTTCCGGGCCGCAAGGCGACGGCGATCCACGCATGACGGTTCGGCTCGCGGCACAGATTCTTCGCGGCGCGCGCCGAGGCGTGGCGCTCACCGGCGCCGGCATCTCGGCCGAGAGCGGGATCCCAACCTTTCGGGGCGAGGGCGGATTGTGGACGAAGTACGACCCGGTCAAGGTCGCGTCGATCGACACCTTCCTGGCCGACCCCGCCGCCTACTGGCGAGTTGCCAGAGATCGCGGCTCGGTCGCGCTGGCCGCGAGACCGAACCCGGGTCACATCGCGCTGGTCGCGATGGAGGCGGCAGGCCACCTGGCAGCGGTGGTGACCCAGAACACCGATGGCCTCCATCAGGCATCGGGCAGCAAGCGGGTGATCGAGCTGCACGGGTCCGGGCGGACGGTGGAGTGCCTGGAATGCGGTCGCCGCGAGCCTCGGGCAGACGTCCAGGCGCGCCTCGACATCGAGATGCCGCCGAAGTGCCGCAGCTGTGGAGGCACGATGCTGAAGCCAACCGTCGTCCTTTTCGGCGAGGCCATGCCGGTCGCGGCCGTGACCGAGGCGTTCGAGCTTGCGCGCCAGGCCGATGTCGTCCTGGTGGTCGGGACGTCGCTGGTCGTCCACCCGGCGGCCGAGATCCCCCTCGAGGCGGTCCACGGAGGGGCGCGGATGATCGTCGTCAACGCCGAGCCGACTCCGTTCGACCGTTTCGCGGAGGTCGTCATCCACGGCCGCTCAGGCGAGGTCCTACCCGAGATCGCCCGTCTTACAGATGGGTGACGCTGCCGGCCACGTAGGCGACCCCGTCCACGATGAGCTCGCCGTGCGGACCGATGTCCTCTGCAAGGCCTTCGGTGGAGTCAATCCGAACCCGCCGTCCGAGTGTTGCTGATAGGGCGCGCCAGCGCCCGAGGATCTGATCCTCCGGCGCGGCGGTCCATTGATCCAGCTGATCGCGGAGCGTTTCGAAGAGCTCGTCTCGAGGCCGGGCCAGCCGGGCAGCCCCCTCAGGCGCCCATGTCAGGTTGATGCCCACCCCGCAGATCGCTTTTTCGGGCATCGCCTCGACCAGGATCCCGCCGAGCTTGCGGCCGTCCAGGAGGAGGTCGTTCGGCCACTTCAAGCGAACCGGCTGACCGCAGGCTTCCGCGGCCGCGACGCCGGCGGCAAGGCTGAGCAGAGGATGGGGCGGCAACACGAACGACACCAGCAACGAGGTGCCAGGCGGTGCGTCCCAACGCCGTTCATGACGCCCGCGGCCTGCGGTCTGGTGATCGGCGATCACGATCGAGCCTACCCCCATGGCCCGCGCCACATCCTGGGTTGAGGTGACAGACCCCAGGCGCACAACTTCGCCTTTACCCACGCTCGGTAAGCTAGCCGAGACGATGAAGCTCCACCGAGCGATCGTGCTCGTCCTGATGATGCTGTTCGCGTTGGGCTGCCTGGTGCTGCTGACGCTCGCCGGCATCGCCAGCTTCGACAGCCGCAGCCTGATCGCGCTGCTCGTGGTGATCGTGGCGGCGGTGATCAGCGGCGTCGCGTTCAGCTGGAAGCGTTACAGCAGGCGCGGCTGAT
>JBKPCF010000069.1:0-41240 GCA_046727235.1 Candidatus Dormiibacterota bacterium | reverse complement strand
ACGAGCTCTTTCGCCACCGGCGTGGCAGTGAAGACCACCAGCATCGGCGAGGCTTCGTACGGCTCCAGGTACACCTCGATCGAGCCAAGGTCGTGACTGTACGTGCGGACGGCCGGCGCGCCCGCCGCGGCGACGCGAGTTGCGTCCGCAGCCGCTGCCGTATCGAACTCACTGCAGCCCAGAGTGCCCGCGACCGGCCCGCTTCGAGCCATCAGCAGCTTGGAGCCAGACCTGGAGGGGGGCTCGCCGTCCAGCTTGATGACGGTGGCGAGGACGACTTCTTCGCCGCTCGCGAGGCGGCGCGCCAGCTCTTCCTCGACGCTAGCCACGGGCGGGGACCCGACTCAAGACAGAGCGAAGGACCTCGGCTGCGCGGGCGATCTCTTCATCCGTCGTGGCGTAGGTGGTGGTCAGGCGCAGGCTGCCCAGCGCCTGCTCCAAGCTCAGGCCCATCGAGAGGAGCACGTGCGACGGATCGAGCGATCCGGACGCGCACGCCGAACCGCTCGACGCGGCGAGGCCGGCCAGGTCGAGTGCGAGCAACATATCCTCGCCCCGGCGATCCGCGAACGTGCATGTCGCAAAGTTGGGCATGCGCGATTCACCGCCGGTGAGTGTTCCGCCAAGCTCGACCAGCAGCCCCCGAAGCGTCTGGCTCTGACGCCACGCAGTCTGCGATTTCGTGCTGCGCAGGCCCTTGGCGGTCTCCAGCGCGATGGCCACGGCCGTGGCCGACGACGCGTCCTCATGGCCAGGGCGCCTACCCCATTCCTGCGGACCGCCGAAGAACAGTGGATCGATCCGCAGGCCGTCGCGCACGAACAACAGGCCGCCGCGGCCCGCGCCGAGCTTGTGCCCGCTGAACGAGACGAGATCGGCGCCGTCGGGGATTGGGATCCAGCGCGGACCCGCGCATGCGTCGACATGGACAAGGGCTCCGACGCGGTGCGCGCGTTCGATCGCCTCCGCCACGGGCTGGATCGTCCCCACCTCGTTGTTGGCGAGCCCGACCGACACGAGGCTCGTGCCCGGCGAGATCGCGCTCACGTCGACCCGCGCGTCGCCGTCGACGCTCGCGACGAGCGTGTCGCGGCCCAGCGCCTGGAGACGGCGCACCGCCGCGAGGACCGACTGATGTTCCGCGGCCCACGTGACGATCCGTCCCGGCATGCCAGGTCGGGCGGCGCCGAACAGCGCCAGGTTGACTGCTTCGGTTCCGCTCGACACGAAAGTGATCTCGGTTCGGAGGACGCCAAGCGCCGCGGCCGCCACGTCTCGTGCGTGATCCAGGGCAGCGCGGGCGGTCCGGCCCTCCGTGTGCGGGCTCGATGGGTTGCCCTCGGGCACGGCGGGGACAGCGCTTCGAACTTCCGGCAGGAGGGGCGCCGAACCGGCGTCGTCGAGGTAGATCCGGTTCGTTGGGACCCTAGCCGCGGCTGTGGTCAGGCTGCTGGATGAGCTCCGTGAGCGTGCCCTGGAAGTTCTTCAGGTACAGGTGAAGGTCGAGGATCTCGTCGACGCTGATCGGCTCCGCCTCCACCACCGGCTCGGCCGGCTCCGCCACGGAGCCCTCGATCTCCTCCATGGCGCCACCCGCGATCGCAAGCACGACGACAAACGTCACCTGGCACTGCGCGCACGTGACCTGCAGGCGGAAGCTCTCGTCCTCGTGGCTGAGGACCTGAACATCGCAACCCTTCAGGCTGCGTCCGCAGACCGGGCAGTTGTAGAACCGTGCGCGGTCGCGAATGAACTCGATGATGCTCATCGCAGCGACCCATATTACGCTCCGAAAGTCGGGCTAGCGGTGGCCTTCGATGCAGGTGCATCCTGACGACCCGACGCGAGCCGAATGCACCGTCCCCGCCGGAAGGACCATGCGGTCGCCCGGCTTCAATTCCAGGCTCCGCCCTTCGCTATCGAGCATGAAGGTGATCGAGCCGTGGACGCAGTAAAGAACCTTCTCGTAGGAATGGCTGTGCGCTGCGTAACGGTCGCCAGGCCCGTTCGACCAGGAATAGCAGCCGCTCGCCTCCGCCGCGAGCTTCGACATCAGCTCATCGAATGTCGGCACGACCCGATTCTAAGATTGGTCCGGTGACCCCACGTTTTGATCTGCCGCAGGCGCAGCGACCGCGCTTCCTCGCCGACTGCAACGTCGGCCGGCTCGCCCGCTGGCTCCGCGCCCTCGGTTACGACGCGTCTTATCACGCGCGAATCGACGATTCGGAGCTCGTTCGCGAAGCCGCGGCCGAGGATCGAGTTCTGCTCACGCGCGACCGCGATCTCACCAAGAGGCGCGTGATCCAGAGTGGTGTCGTGCGCGCGATCCTGATCCGCGACGACGACGTGACGAAGCAGCTGCGCCAGGTCTTCGCCGAGCTCGGGCTCGAGCTGAAAGACGCGCTCACCCGCTGCATCGAGTGCAACTCCGAGCTCGAGTCGCGCGTTCCGGCCGTGGTCGCGGAGCGGGTGCCGCCCTTCGTCCGCGCGACGCAGTCGCGATATTCGGAGTGTCCCGAGTGCGGCCGCATCTACTGGGCGGGCACGCACTGGCAGCGAATGCGCGAGGTCCTGCTCGGCCTGTGAGGGACGTGCTGCGGCGGCTGGTCGGCGGCGAGCTGACCCAGGACGAGGCCCTGGCCGAGCTGCGGCGCATCCAGCTCGACGAGCTCGCCGGTGGCGCGCGGCTCGACCTCGGCCGCTACCTCCGTCGTGGAATTCCCGAGGTGGTGCTCGCAACCGGCAAGTCTCCGGATGACACGGCGCAACTCGCCATCGCGATGGCCGGCCGCCAGGGCCAGGGGCTGGTCAGCCGGATGACGGACGAGCACGCGGCCGCCCTCGACGACGCCGCGGCGAAAAACGACATGCACGTCATCGGCTACCACAGCTCGGCGCGGGTTCTGCGCGAGGGCTTCTCACCAGAGCGTCTCGAGGCAAGGGTCGGCATCCTCACCGCAGGCACTTCCGACCTGCCCGTCGCGGAAGAGGCCCGCATGGTGGTCGAGGCATGCGGCATCGATGCGCGTCTGGTCGCGGACGTCGGAGTCGCCGGCTTGCACCGGTTCGTCAGCCCGCTGACGGCGATGCTCGAATGGGGCGCGGACGTCGTTGTCGTCGCGGCGGGGATGGATGGCGTGCTGCCTGGGCTCGTCGCTGGATTGATCGATCTACCGGTGATCGGACTTCCGGTCTCGACGGGCTACGGGCGGGGAGGTGCAGGCGAGGCCGCGCTGAACACGATGCTGCAGTCGTGCTCGACCGGCTTGACGGTCGTCAACATCGACAACGGAGTCGGCGCGGGCGCGGCTGCCGTCCTGATTGCCGCGCGGGCGGCTCAGGGTCGCCGCCGCGGACGGAGCACCGCTACGACGGCCAGCACCAAGGCGGCAACGAACAGCAACGCGAACACCGCAGCGCCGACTGCCCGCGAGACCTCGGCGGCGCCGGGAATCGCGAAAAGCAAGGCGAAGGCCAGGATCGCCGCGATGAGCACCGCCAGCAGCCACGGAAAGCCGCGCCGGCGGCGGCCGTAGAAGAGCAGCCACCAGACGCCAGGTCGCTTCCGCGGCTCGGTCACACCAACGCCCGGAGCTCGGCGAGTGAACGAATCGCCGGCACTCCATCAGGCGGAGGCTCGGCCGCGTGGGCGGTGACGATGACCGCGCGCATTCCCAGCGCTGCCGGTCCCTCGTAGTCTTCGCGCACACGGTCGCCGACGAAGAGCGTCCGGTCGGGCTCGGTCCCGATGGCGTCCAGCGCGGCCCGATACAGCTCGAACGACGGCTTCCGCTTACCCACCTCGCTGGAGAAGACGATCGCGTCGACAAGGTCCGCGATGCCGTTGCTGCTCACCTGGCGGCGCATCATGTCGGGCGGAAAAGGCGCGTTCGAGCAGAGGCCGCGCTTGATGCCGCGGTCGCCGAGCCATGACAGCGTGGGCACGGCGTCGGCATCGACCGTGACCGCGCGGTCCCAGCACCGCTGCTCCGCGTCGAGGATCTCGTGCAGAAGGCCATCGGGCAGACGCAAGCCGGCACGCTGCCAGGCGTCCCTGTAGACATCCATGTAGTCAACCTCGTCCTCGCTCATGCTCTCGATGTATTCCTCGAGCGGGAGCAGGACCTCGTGGAGGATCGTCTCCGCCTCGGGGGCCTGCACGCCGAGTGCCGCTTCGATGCGGGGCCTGAATTCTCGAAGCACCTCGAGCAGGTCTTCGGTTGGATAGGCAAACGTGACGAGGGTGCGGCCGTAATCGAACAACACACCGTCCGTGCGGACCATGCGCATATCCTGAAGCCCGTGGCAGGAGGCCCGGCCGGCGAGGCGGCCCAGAGATTTGGAGATCCAGGCGGCCCAGGCCGAAGGCAGGGGTGGCGCGAGGAGGAGCGCATTGGAAAATGCGCGACGACGATGCGCCGGGCCCCCTAACACCCGGAATGGGCCGCATGGGCTCCAAAGATCGGGCTGATTCCGCCGGCCGGGCCTCCCAACGGTTGACTCACCTCGACGACAAGGGCGCGGCGCGCATGGTCGACGTGGCGAGCAAGCTCGCGACGGTGCGCGAGGCGACCGCCGAATGCATCGTGCGCATGTCTCCCGAAACAGTCAGAGCGGTGCGCGAAGGAACTGCAAAAGGTGACGCCCTCCAGGTGGCCCGCGTCGCCGGGATCATGGGGGCCAAGCGGACATCGGACTTGATCCCGCTCTGCCATCCTCTGCCGCTGAGCAGCGTGACCGTCGACTTCGAGTTCGTCGAAGGCGGCGTGCGCATCATCAGCAAGGCGCGCGTCGTGGGGCAGACCGGCGTCGAGATGGAGGCGCTCACCGCGGCTTCGATCGCGGGCCTGACGGTCATCGACATGACGAAAGGTGTTGAACGCGGCGTCTACCTGGAGTCGGTGCGCCTGCTCGAGAAGTCGGGCGGCCGATCCGGTACCTGGAAGCGCCCCGAGTGAGCCGTCGCGCACAGGTCATCACGGTGAGCGACGGAGTGTCGGCGGGGACGCGCGAGGACGTCAGCGGCCCGGCGCTGCACACGCTGCTCACCAACGCGGGTTTCGAGGTGGCAGGCCCGGAGGTCGTGCCCGACCGTCAGCAACTGATCTCCGATGCAATCGTCGCAGCCGTCGTCGCGGGCATAGACCTGGTCGTGACCACCGGTGGCACGGGTCTCGGCCCGCGCGACGTGACCCCGCAGGCGACGTCGATGCTCATCGACTACGAGGTCCCGGGCCTTGCGGAGCTGATGCGCCAGGTCGGCGCCTCGAGCACGCCGATGGCGGTCCTCTCCCGCGGCATCGCCGGCGTGCGCGGTGACTCGCTGATCCTCAACGTCCCGGGCAGCATGAAAGGCGCGACCGAGTCGCTCGAGGCGGTGCTGCCGGTCCTCGGCCACGCAATAGAGCTCCTGCACGGCAACACCAAACACCAGTGAACCCGGCCTCATGAACGTCAACGCCGACATCGGCGAGGGCGCCGACGAGGATGAGGCGGTGCTTGCCGGCGTCGACAGCGCGAACGTCGGGTGCGGCGTTCATGCCGGCTCGGCGTCCATCACCATCGCGACCGCTTGGCGCTGCCGCAAGCTCGGCGTCGAGGTGGGGGCGCATCCCGGCTACGACGACCGCTCGGGTTTCGGCCGAGTCGATCGTGCAATCTCCCCCGCCGAGATCGAGGCGCTGGTCGCCTTTCAGGTCGCAGGCCTGGCGGCGGTGGTCCCGATCGCATACGTCAAACCACACGGCGCGCTCTACCACCGATGCCAGCGCGATCCCGCCGCGGCCGACGCGCTGGCGCGCGTTGCCGGCGCCCATGGTGTCGGGCTGGTCGGCCAACCCGGGTTCGAGATCGAGGCGGCGGCCCTTAGGGCCGGCATCCCTGCCCACCGCGAAGGTTTTGCCGACCGTTTGATGCTGCCCGACGGGAGTCTCGCTCCGCGCACTCAGGCCGGCGCGATCTTGAACGCGTCGCTGGCGGCGCAGCAAGCCGTTGCCCTCGCTCGCTCCGGACGCGTCGACACGATCTGCATCCACGGCGACACGAAAGGTGCCGGGCAGGTGACGTCCGCCGTCCGCGACGCGCTTCGGAAGGCCGGGATCGAGACGACTCCGCTGGCGCGGTGAGCCCGGCCGGAGCACTCGCGCTCAAGCTCGTCCTGACTCCGATCCTGGTCGGCGCGGCAAGCCTGGCCGGGCGACGCTGGGGCGCCGCGGTGGGCGGATGGCTGGTCGGAATTCCGTTCACATCGGCTCCGATTGCTTTTTTCCTGGCCGTGGACCTGGGACAGGAATTTGCCGCTCGCGCCGCTGCGGGGATCATGGCCGGAACCGCCTCGCAGGCGGCGTTCTGCCTCGCGTACGCATGGATAGCCCAGCGCCGTGGTTGGGTCGCCTCCCTGCTCGCCGCGACCGTTGCGTTCTTGGTGGCGACGCTACTGCTCGACGCGGTGGTGCTCCCGGCCCCGGCGATCTTTGTGGTCATGATCGTGGTGCTCGTGGTGGCGCTGTATCTCATGCCGGCTGCGCAAGCTCGATCAGGGCCGCCCGTCACTTTTCCGCGATGGGACATTCCGGCGCGGATGTTCATCGCGACCACGTTCGTCCTCGTCCTGACCACCGCCGCCCCCTTTCTCGGTGCCCGCCTGGCCGGGCTTCTGGCGCCGTTCCCCCTCTACGGCACAGTCCTCGCCACTTTCGCGCACCGGCTCCAGGGCGCCGACCAGGCCGCCGGCGTCTTGCGCGGACTGCTGCTCGGCCTGTTCGCCTTCGCCACCTTCTTCCTGGTCGTGTCGTTGGCGCTGCCGTCCGGCATCGCCGAGGCATTTCTGCTGGCGGCGGCTTTTGGGCTGGGAGTGCAGGGCGCGACGCTTGCGGCCGGTCGCAGGATCGGCCTCGCTTGAAACCCGAGATCCGCGAGCTGAGCGACTTGCCGGACCTGAGGGAGGTGGCCGAGCTCTTCGCCGTGGTCTGGGGACGCCCGGGCGAGCCGCCGATCAGCTCGGACATCCTGAAGGCGCTGGCTCACTCCGGAAACTACATCTCCGGCGCATTTGCGGATGGTCGCCTGATCGCGGGGCTCGTGGGCTGGCTGGGCGGCACGCCGCCGCATCACCTGCTCATGCACTCCCACATCCTCGGCGTCCTGCCAGACCGCGAAGCCCGGGGTCTCGGGTTCGAGCTCAAGCAGCATCAAAGGCGCTGGTGCCTCGCTCGTCAGGTCAGGGTCATGGAGTGGACGACCGACCCCCTCGTGCGGCGCAACGTCTACTTCAACCTGACCAAGCTGGGCGCGGAGGCGCCCGAGTACCTGGTCGATTTCTACGGCGAGATGCGGGACGGCATCAACACAGGTGATCAGTCGGACCGGATCCTCATCCGCTGGCATCTCGACTCGGAGCGCGCAGAGGCCGCAGCCGATGGACGCATCGCCGAGCCGGATGTCGAGAAGCTGCGCAGCTGGAACAGCGACACGATCCTCACTGTCGGCCCTCGAGGAGAGCCGCTGATCGCCCAGTCGACGGCTCGCGTCCTTCTATGTCAGGTGCCCGAGGACATCGTCGCGCTGCGTCATCGTGACCAGGGCCTGGCGCGGGAGTGGCGCATGTCGTTGCGCGCCGCACTCGGCTCGGCGCTCGCCGAAGGTTACGCCGTCACCGGCGCAACCCGTTCCGGCTGGTACGTAATGGAAAGGCAATAAACTCATCGCGTGCTGCAGGTGGGGGACAAAGCACCCGACTTCGCGCTACCGACCACGGGCGGCCATGAGCTCACACTCGGCGAGGCGCTGAAGAAATTCGCCGCGCTTGTATTCCTTTTCTATGTGCTCGACTTCACGGGTGGTTGAAGGACTGAGTTGACCGAGTTTCGGTCCCGAAACGAGGACGCGGTTGCAAACGGCGTGGGCATCTTCGGGATCAGCGTCGACTCGGTTTTCTCGCACCAGGCGTTCGCCAAAGAGCTCGGCGGCCTGCCTTTCGATCTCATCGGCGACTTCGAGCGCAAGATGGTCACCGACTACGGCGTTCGCCGCGACGATGTGGCCGGCTACTCCGGCATGGCGAGGCGCAGCATCTTCATCATCGACCACGAGGGGACGATTCGGTGGACATGGATCGGATCGCGGGAGCAGCCCCAGCCCGATTACGACGCGGTTATCGAAGAGGCGAAGCGCATCGCAAAGGAATCATGACGGCCGCCAATCGCGAGATCGAGCCGATTGAGAAGGGATGGGAAGACCTGGTCACGCTCGTCGCATCGCTTGGTCGTGAAGAGCTCGAGCTGACTGGAAACGGGCGGTGGGCCGTGAAGGATCACCTCGTGCACATCGCGGCGTGGGAGCGGTCGCTCATCGCCCTGCTCGATGGTGAGGACCGCAAGACGGCGATGGGCGTGGCCGATGCCGCGGACGACACCGACTCGCTCAACGAGGCGATCTGGCTCGCCCACCGCGACGAGACGCCTGAGGGCGCACTCGCATACTGGCGCGACGCGCACGCCGCCTTGATGCAGCGGCTCGGCGGCATGTCCGACGCCGATCTCAGGCGCTCATACAACCACTACCAGCCGAACGACCCGCGCGACCCCAACGACGACCGGCCCGTCATCGAGTGGGTGGCGAGTGACACGTACGAGCACTACGCCGAGCACCTCGGCTGGATCGCTCAACTTCTCAAGGAGTCGAGCGCGGAGCGCTGAGCCGCGCGCAGCTCGAGCGCCGCTTCGACCGACGTCTCCGCAAACCGCAGCTCGTCGCCTGGTGCCAGCTGCGCCGCGACCGGCATCGACGCGGTGGCCACGGTCGCCACGACCGGATATCCGCCGGCCGTTTGATGGTCCGCCATGAGCAGGATCGCCCGTCCACCCGAGGTCACCTGCAGCGCGCCGGCGACGAGCCCGAAGGAGAGCGGCTCATCACCTGACATCCTCATGTCTGGGCCTTCGAGCCGGTAACCCATTCGGTTGGAGTTGGTGCCCAGCGCAAACGAGGACGTGTAAAGCGCGTCACGCGATTCGGCAGTGAGGCGATTTGCGTGCGGTCCCGCGATCACGAGCAGCGTGTGATCCGCGTATCGCGGACGCATTCGCTCGGCGAGGCCGCGCCCGGGGACGGGGATTGCATCCGGCCGCGCGTCGCCGATGGAGATCGTGTCGCCGGCCTTGAGCGGGCGGCCCTGCAGACCGCCCCGCGCGGCCATCAGGTTCGTCGACAGCGAGCCGAGCCACCGGTCCCCGGCGACGCCTCCCGCGACCGCGATGTACGCCCGCGCCCCAGCTCGTCGCGGGCCGAGCCGCAGCTCATCGCCAGCCGCGAGCGAGATCGCGACCCAGGTCGGCGCGGGCGCGTCGTTGATCAGAAGCTCGAAGTCGGCACCGGCCACTGCCACGACGACAGGCCGCATCGCGACGAGCCGCGGCCCGGTCAGGGTGCATTCGAGCGTGGCGGCAGCGCGCTCGTTCGACACTAGGAGGTTGGCGGCTGAGTGCGCGAAACGGTCCATCGCCCCGCCCGGCGGCACACCCGACGCCATCGCATGCGGCCGTCCGACGTCCTGGACCGTCGTGAGCAGCCCTCCGTCCCGCACGTCGAACGCCGGCGTCATTCGGGAATCGGGAAAAACTTGACTCGATCGCCCACACGGAAGAGCGAGGGAGGGTCCGAGTCCGGCAGGAAAGGCCTGATCGACGTGCGGCCGATGATGTGCCAACCGCCTGGACCGTCGAGCGGATAGATGCCGGTCAGCTGACCGGCGATCGCGACCGACCCTGCAGGCACGCGGGTGCGGGGATCGCTCCTGCGAGGCAACACGAGCTCGTCGGGCAGCGGGCCGAGATACGCCCAGCCCGGCACAAAGCCGATCACGAACGCGCGGTAGATCGGGCGGCCGTGCAGGGCAACCACCTTCTCCACTTGCATCCCGAGCGCGGAGGCGACAGCCTCGAGGTCGGTCCCGTCGTACACGACCGGGATGCGGTGCAGTCGCCCGGGCTCCTCGACCGGCGGCCGCTTCGTGGCGAGCCTGCGGATGGCGGCCGACAGCGCGTCGAGGGTGATCTGATCGGGGTCGAACTGCACAGTGACGGCGGCCGCGCCCGCGATGGCCTGTCGAACGTCGCGCCGTTTTCTCAGCGCGGCGGCGAGGGCGATGGCTCGCGTGTTGAGCGCAGTGTCGAGCCGGACGCCGAGCTCCGCGAGCAGGGCGGTGTCACCCAGCGGGTGGATGCGTACCCGGGCCTTGGAGCGCGGCGGCGGCATGTGCGCTCACAAGGATGGCGTAGAAGATGCCGGGCACGAGCCCGACGCACAACAGTCCCGCGCATGCGAGGCCGATCGCCCAGCCGGTCACCATGGCTGCCGCAACCACGTTCCACACTGCGAAGTCGCCGCGAACCGAGCGCGAGGACTTACCGATGTCGAAGAGATCCGCCGGTCTGCGGCTCGCCGCAAAACTCGAGGTCGCGTGGGGCATGTGCAGGAGAACGAGCAGCCCCCATGGAAGTGCTAGCAACAGGATCGCCGCCGCGTGCGCGTATAGCGGGTCGCGCAGCAGGCCGGTTAGGGCAGCTGCGAGCGCACCCTCGACAACCGCGAACGGCAGGAGCGTCAGCAGCACCGCCAACGACGTCCACGCGCCGTCCGCAAGCAGTCGCGGCGTGATCCGCCACGGTGGCGGACCGACCGATGGGTCGGCCTCGGCTGCTCGGGTCGCCGCGATCGCGTAGCCCAGGAGCGGTATGAAGAGGACGGGAAGCAGGAGTGTGGCGACGACGCCGCGCGCCCATGTCGCTCGCCACTGCCCGCGGAACGGCCAGGCGAACGACTCCGCCACGAGCCTCACGCGGCAACCATAAAGTCAGAATTAACCGCGCCACTCAGCCGCTGATGAGGAAGGCGAGGCCGCGCCCGGCGGGATTCCGCACTCAGCCGGTGGCGAACTAGTTGGCCTGGGCCGCGGCCTCGAGCTCCTCCTGTCCCAGCACGTTCTCCTGCAGCATGTACGCGCAGCCGTAGGGGTCGCGAAACCCGAGCGCCTTGACGCTGACGTTCAACTCGGTGTGCATGACGAGGCCTTCGATGAGACCCGCATGGAACCGGCAGATCACAGGCGCCCGCCGGCAGACCTCGGCGAAGAGGCAGTTCGTGCACTCGATGATGCCGCCGCGCTGGATCTCATACTCGCCGCCCATCTCCAGCATCGGCTCCAGAGCCGCCATCGCCGACCTGGCGCCCGGCGCCGCAAGCGATTCCCCGAAGTTGCGACCCGCGCGCCGCACCGCATGGCTGCCGACGTCACCGAGCTCGTCGAATGCGCGCCCCAGCGACTCGGCGACGATGTCATAGCGCCGCATCGGGTGGCTGATCTGGACAGGGCCGCCGATGAGCTTGTATATCTTCGCCGGCTTGCCGGGGAGCCCACGGCGGTGGGCGACCTCAAGGTAGCCGAGGGCGACCAGGCGTTCCAGGTGCTCGAAGGCCACTGAGCGATGAACACCGGACTCGCGTGCGACGTCTTCGACGCTCCGCGACTTCCGGTCCGCGTAGAACCGCAGCAGGATGTCGCGACGGGTGAAGTCCTTGAGGGCGCCCAGGGCGCGTTCCATGTCGCCGGTTGCCATACCTAGAGGATAAAACGCGTTTGGAAGGTTGATCGGCTGCAGAACAGGAATTGAAACCGCCGGAACGCCGATAATGAGACTCGGGCGGGGTGTTGACGTGACGGCGGCGCGCCGGCTTGTCGGGCGGATCATCAGCGTGGTCGCGCTCGGTTTCGTGCCACTCGCGCTGCCCTTGCCACTGCCGCTACCGACGCCCCCGGTGACGCTGCCCGCCGCGCTTCCATCGCCATCGCTGCCAGTGGCAGTCCCGACGCCGACGCTTCCTACCCTCGTGACGCCCGGGCAGCCGGCCACCACACCTGCAACGGAATCGAGCGGCGGAACGTCGCGCAGCGAGGGCGCGGCGGCGGCCGGCAGCTCGAACCCGGGCCGTGGAATCACGATCCCCTTCACCACGATCTCGGTCACGTCGCCCCTCGACATGGCTCTCCTCGCCGCCCTCGCCAGCCTGCCACTGCTGTTGGGGATCTGGCTGCTCCTGTTCGGCAGGACGTTCACCGAGGCTCGGAGGGCGCGCGAAGCCCAGGTGAGGCTGGCGCTGGCGGCGGACCTTGGGCTGCGCCCGAAGGATCTCGCGTCGACGAGCACCAAAGCGCTTTTCCAGCTGCGTGAGAGATCCGCATTCGATGAGCTGACGGGCGTGATGCGCCGAGCGGCAGGGATCTCCCTCGCCGACCGCGAGATCGCCAGGGCGCGGCGACACAGGTCGACGCTCGCCGTTGTCTTCGTCGACATCGACGGGTTGCGAAAGGTCAACGAACACCGTGGCCGAGAGACCGGAGACGCCATGCTCCAGGGCATGGCGAAGGCCCTCAAAGACGGCCTTCGCGAAGAAGACGCGGTCATCCGCTACGGCGGCGACGAGTTTGTATGCGTCCTTCCCGACCTCTCAGACAAGGCCGCCCGGGCCACGCTGGGCGAGGTCCAGGTGGCGGCGGCCAAGGCAGGGATCCGATTCGGGCTTGGCGTCGCGGAGCTTCGCCGCGCCGACGATGTGGTGTCGCTGTTGGCGCGGGCGGACCAGGACCTGTACGAGTTCAAGACCAGCCGCGGCGAGATCGTCGAGCTGGCTGCTCCCCGCCACAAACGGCCGCCGGCAGGGGAGCCCCGCAGCCTCACCTCTTCCTGACATTCGTCGACGTCAGTGTTTTGTGGGTGGTGACCCGCTAAAGACGCGTCACGGTCGCCGGTAGGGACGCTCGACCTCCCTAGCGCCCCGTCCCTTTCTTGATCTGGATCTCGTAGCCGTCGGCCGACGGGGTGACCTCTACGTCGCCTGCCTTGATCCTCATCCCGTCACGGGTGCGGGTCGCGACGACGTTGCCTTCGAAGACGAGCTCGTCGAAGTGCCACTCCTTCGCCTGGCGCCGCATCCGGACGATCACCCCTTGCGGGCTACGCCACACGCCTTCACCGGACGGCTTGAAGCCACGCGTGACCAGGTCACCCACGCGGTCGGGCACCGCTTCTGCCGGCGCCTTCGCCGCGGGCCACACCACGGGCTTTTCCTTCTCGGCCGGATGCGGCAGCACCCGCAGGTCGGGCTTGCGCGTCCGGGCCTGCGCCTGCTCGAGGGACAGGCGAAGCAGCTCCGAGCCCTCCTCCTGGGCGAAGAACGCGCCCGAGATGCGCGCCTGGTCGTGCGAGCGGCGGATGCAGTTCGCACAGTCGGCATCAGAGTCCACCGCCGAGTAAGAGCCGTCCTCGAGGTTCTGGCCGCACAGCGTGGTGACCGGGCCCGAGCGTGGAACCCTCGGCGTCAGATGTATTCGCCCGCCTGTCTTGCGGCGAACGGACTCCAGACGGATCTTGTGCACGGGCTAATGATGGGCTCCCGGCCCTGGCGCCTAGCGGCTTCTTACCTGGTTCAGATTCGGGAGAGGTGTCAGGTTCGCCTCGACCTGGGCCCGGAGGTACTCGAACGCGGGCGGCAGCGAAAGCTTCTCGCCCAGGTGCTCTCGCGGCTCATCGGCCGCGAACCCTGGGCCGATCGTGGCGATCTCGAAAAGCACGCCTGAGGGCTCCCGGAAGTAGATGGAGCGGAAGTAAAAGCGGTCGATCACCGGCGTCGGATCACCACCGCCCTCGATGACACGCTCGCGCCACGCCTCGTGGTCTTCCATCGTCGATGACCACGCGATGTGATGGACGGTGCCCGATCCGCCGATGCCACGGACCTCTGGTGCCGCGTCATAGACGTAGAAAGACCCGCGCGAGTCGCCGCGCGACTCGTACGAGTCGGCCTCGGACTCCCTGAAGCCAAGCGTTCCGGTCAGGAACTGATGGCTGGCGCCGCGGCGGCGCTCGAACGCGCGCACACCGGCAAAGCCCTGCAGCGCGAACTCTTCAGGAATCTCGGGGTTACGCGCGACCAGCGGTCGGTCGCCCGACGGTGACGCGATGAGCTCGAGCCCGAGGCCCTCAGGGTCGTCGAAGCGGAGACGGTCGCCCTCGATCTCGGACTCCAACCCGGCCCCGGCGAGCCGATGCGCCCAGAAGGGCAGGGCTTCGTCAGAGGCCACACGCAGCCCGATCCGGTGGATCATCCCCGCGCCGGCGCGTCCGCGCGCCAGGCCCGGGTACTCGAAGAACGTCAGGTCAGCGCCAGGGCTACCGCCCTCGTCCGCATAGAAGAGGTGATAGACGGAGGGGTTGTCCTGGTTGACGGTCTTCTTGACGAGGCGGAGTCCCATCACGCCGACGTAGAAGCGAAGGTTCCGCGTCGCGTCCGCCGTGATGGCGCTGATGTGGTGGATCCCGTTGAGGCTCTTCATCCGCCATTCCTACCCACGGCTGAAGATGGTTTGTTCCATCGCCCTTAACGGATTGACGCAGCCTGCCCGGCTGCCGATACTCGGGCGATGGTCCTGCGCAGGGTGGACCTGGCCGGCGACGGCTTGCGGCTGGCGGCGGTCGGGGTCGCCTACTTCATCGCTGCGGAGCTCGGTCTGCAGCTCGCGCTGGTCCACGGGCAGGTCACGCCGGTGTGGCCGCCCACGGGCATCGCATTGGTCGCCGTTCTGGTCCTCGGCCCGCGCATCTGGCCCGCGATCACGGTTGCCGCCCTCGCCGTCAACCTCCCCATCGGTCCAAACCCGCTCGGCGCCGCGTGCATAGCCCTCGGCAACACGCTTGCTCCGCTGACCGCCGCTTACCTCATGAGGCAGGTCGGCTTCCAGCTCGAGCTCAACCGGCTTGTCGATGCCGTGGCCCTGATCCTGCTTGGTGCCCTGACCGGAATGGCGGTGAGCGCGACCGTCGGCACCCTCGTCCTGGTCGTGTCCGGCGCCGTGCCCGTCTCGAGCTTCGCCCAGACGTGGGCGGTGTGGTGGACGGGCGACGCCATGGGCGTGCTCCTGGTCGCGCCTTTCCTGCTGAGCTTGAGGCCGAAGTCGGGGCAGGCTCCACTGCAGCTGGGTGAGCGGGTGGAGCTGGCTGCCTTGCTCTGCGCAGTCGCGCTCGTCACGTTCTTCGTCTTCCAGAACCAGCTTCGCCTCGAGTACCTCGTGTTTCCGCTGATCATGCTGGCTGCCCTGCGTTTCCGGCTCCGCGGCTCCGCGCCGGCGGCGCTGATCGCGTCGGGAGTGGCAGTCTGGGCGGCGGTGAGCGGCACCGGTCCGTTCGCCCAGGAGACCCTGCTTCAGAAGATGGTGACGCTTCAGGTGTTCAACGTCTTCGTCGCGCTCGCGTCGCTTGTTCTCGCGTCGTACATCGAAACGCGCGAGAGGGAGCGGGAGGCGCGCGTCTCGAGTGAGGCGAAGAGCGAGTTCCTGCGCGTCGCGGCGCATGAGCTGAGAGGACCGTTGAGCGTCCTCAGCGGGTACCTCAGCCTGTTGTCGAGCGGCGACCTTGGCACGCCCCCGGAGCGCTGGAAGGGACCGCTCGAAATCCTCACCGCGAAAACGTGGGAGCTCGACAAGATCATGGACGACCTGCTCGAGGTCGCGAGGCTTGACGGCCACCGCGCTTCGGGGGCGCGTCAGAACACCGATCTTCGGCGCGTGGTGGAGGCCGCGGCCGAGCGGGCCCGTGCGCGTGCGGATCTGACCGGTGCGCAGATCTCCGTGGAGCAAACCGGCGCGATGAGGGTGCACGCCGACGCGGAACAGGTTGGCCACATCATTGACAACCTGATCAACAACGCGCTGTCGTACGCGCAAGGCCCCGTGCGGGTCGTGGTCACGTCCGCCGTCGAAGGTGACCGCGCCGTGGTGCGAATCTCCGACAACGGCGTCGGCATCCCCGCCGGCATGCGCGACGCGATCTTCGAGCCGTTTCGCCGGGCGCACCAACCCGGGTTCGAGCAGGTTCCTGGAACCGGCCTTGGCCTCTATATCAGCCGTGAGCTTGCAGTCTCCCACGGCGGGACGCTGATCCTCGAGAAGAGCACCCCCGAAGGCTCGACGTTCACCCTGTCTCTGCCGCTGGCAGCGGTCGCGGTCAGGCAACCCGGATAATCCTTCGTCGCGATGCCGGTCCGGGTGGTTGGGTTCGATGGCGACGACACGCTCTGGCACAGCGAGACGCGGTTCCACGTCACCCAGGGTCAGTTTCGCGACCTGCTCCGGCAGCACGTCACGGACGCGGACATCGACGCCCGCCTTGCCGCCACGGAGATGAAGAACCTCAGCATCTATGGCTATGGAGTCAAGTCGTTCACGCTCTCGATGCTCGAGACGGCGATCGAGCTGACTGAGCGGCGCATCTCGACGGAGGACCTGTCGGTGATCCTCGGTTGGGGCAAGGGGATGTTGATGGAGCCGACGGAGCTGCTCCGCGGCGTCGAGGAAACGCTCCGCACGCTCAGCGATGACCATGACCTGCTGCTGATCACGAAGGGCGACCTGTTCGACCAGGAGAGCAAGCTGGCCCGCTCAGGCCTCGGCGAACTCTTTCTAGGGGTGGAGATCCTGAGCGAGAAGAACGTCGACACGTACCGCGGCGTGTTCAAACGCCGCGGCATCAAGCCTGAGGACTTCGTGATGGTGGGCAACTCCCTGCGCTCCGACATCGTGCCGGTCGTCGAGCTTGGGGCCCGGGCGGTGCACATCCCGTACCAGGTGACCTGGCAGCACGAGCATGTGCCGGACGAGGAGCTGCCGAAGCACGGATGGCGGCGAATCGAGTCGATCGCCCAGCTTCCCCCGGTTCTGGGCGACCTCTGGCCGGCCGGCCTCGACTTGACTTAGCCGCCTCCCGAGTCGATAGTTTCCAACCGGAGTAGCGAATAGGCCTTCGTGGCCGCACTCGCCGCCGGCGCACTCTCGCCCCGAGCCAGAATTGGGAAGAGGGCGGCAAGTGATGGAGGGTGTGTGCGTGCACGGCCTCCTGACAACGACAAGGGGGAACCAAATGGTTCGAGCTAGGGGTCTCACCGGTGTGATGACCGCGTTAGCCATGGTCGCGGCGGCAGCGCTTGTCGCAGGGTGTGGCAGCACACCAACGACTGGCAGCAGCTGCACCAAGACCTGGAAGGTCGGCCTCGTCACCGACGTGGGCAAGCTATCGGACAAATCGTTCAACTTCGACAGCTACAAGGGTGTTCAGGATGCTCAGGCCGACTCGTCTCTCTGCGTGCAGGGGCGGGCGATCGAGTCCAGCACAGAGGATGACTACCCGAAGAACATCGGGCAGTTCGTGGATCAGAAGTACGACATGATCGTGACCGTCGGCTTCAAGCTCGGTGACGCCACGATCAAGGCCGCGAAAGACAACCCGAGCATCAAGTTCGTCATGGTTGACTTTGCGGACTTCGCCGATAAGACCACGCCCGCCAACCTGGTGGGACTTTTGTTCAAAGAAGACCAGCCAGGCTTCCTGGCCGGCGCGCTGGCGGGACTCCTCACCCAGACCAACGTGATCGGCGCGGTCGCGGGACTGCAGACCGTGCCTCCAGTCGTCCACTACGTTCAGGGCTATGAGAACGGCGCCAAGTACACGAACCCGAAGGTGAAGGTCCTGAAGATCTACCAGCCCGAGAGCGGGGCCAAGGACTTCAACGACCCTGACTGGGGCAAGCAGCAAGCGCTGACGTTCTTCGGCCAGAACGCCGACATCATCTTCGGCGTCGGCGGGAACACCGGAAACGGCGGCCTGCTGGCGGCCAAGGAAAAGGGAAAGATGTGCATCGGCGTCGACGTGGATCAGTTCGTCTCGTATCCGGATGTCGCAAGCTGCTTGATCACAAGCGCCGAGAAGCATCTCGACAAGGCAGTCAAGGCGGCCATCACATCGATGGTCCAGGGCAGCTTCAAGAACGGCATCCTCACGTTCGACATCTCGAACGATGGCATCGGACTGGCGCCCTACCACGACTTTGACTCCAAGATCTCATCGGACATCAAGGCGAAGATCCAGGACGTGCAGGCCAAGCTCAAGTCCGGCTCCATCACGACGGGGGTTACTTCGTAAGCACAGAAACGCAAGCCCTACAACTCCGAGGGATCGTCAAGACCTTCGGAGAGCTGAGGGCGAATGACGGCGTGGACCTGGACGTCAGCTGGCGCCAGGTCCACGCTCTATTGGGCGAGAACGGCGCCGGCAAGTCAACGTTGATGAACGTCGTGTACGGCCTGTTGCGTCCGGACTCGGGGGAGATTCGTTTCGACGGCAAGCCGGTCACTCTCCACAGCCCGCTTGATGCAATCCGGCTGGGCATCGGGATGGTGCACCAGCACTTCATGCTGATTCCGCCTCTTACCGTCGCCGAGAACATCGTGCTGGGTCACGAGATAGCCAACAACGGCGTGGTTGACCTGGCCGCAGCCGGCCGAAAGGTGGAGGAGCTCGCGCAACGCTTCGGCCTCGAGGTCAATCCGCGCGAGCGCATCTCTGAGCTGTCCGTAGGTTTCCAGCAGCGCGTTGAGATCCTCAAGGCGTTGTACAGGGGCGCGCGCCTCTTGATCCTCGACGAACCCACCGCGGTGCTGACGCCGCAGGAGATCGAGGGACTCTTCTCGATCGTTCGGGCCCTCGTCGCCGAGGGCAACGCGGTGATCTTCATTACGCACAAGCTCGCGGAGGTCGCCGAGGTCGCGGATGTGATTACCGTGATGCGCCGGGGACGGGTGGTTGACACCACGACGCCGAAACAGTCCACGTCAGCAGATCTGGCGAGGATGATGGTCGGCCGTTCGGTCCTGCTGCGCGTTGAAAAGTCGCCGGCGAAACCAGGCAACAAGGTGCTTGATGTCGAGAACCTCGTCGTGCTCGACGATCGCCGCCACGTCGCTGTCGACGGCCTGAGCCTCGACGTCCGCTCGGGCGAGATCTTCGGGGTGGCCGGTGTCGAGGGCAACGGCCAGAACGAGCTGATTGAGGCCATCATGGGACTCCGCCCAGCGCGGGGCGGTCATGTCCGGGTCGACGGGCGCGACATCAGCAACACTTCGACCCATGGCCGGCTTCGCAATGGCCTCGGCCTGATCCCTCCCGACCGACATCGCATGGGCGTGGTCCTCGAGCTGTCGGTGGCCGACAACCTGGTCCTCGATGATTTCGATCGCCAGCCGTTTGCGCGGTGGCTGATTCGCCAGTTCAACGCGATTCGCGAGTACGCGTTGAAGCTGATCAAGACGTTCGACATCCGGCTCCAGAGCCCGGAGCAGCAGGTCGGTTCGCTGTCCGGTGGAAACCAGCAGAAGCTCGTCGTCGCGCGCCAGCTAGGCACTTTGCCGAAGCTGCTCATCGCTGGTCAACCCACCCGAGGCGTCGACGTGGGCTCGATCGAGTTCATCCATCGGCAGATCGTCAATGAGAGAGACCGGGGACTCGCGGTTCTGCTCGTCTCCTCGGAGCTGGATGAAGTCCTTTCGCTCTCCGACAGGATCGGGGTGCTCTATCGGGGAAGGATCGTTTCGGTGCTCGAAGCCGAGCAGGCGGATCGGG
This sequence comes from Candidatus Dormiibacterota bacterium, assembly GCA_046727235.1. GTDB lineage: Bacteria > Chloroflexota > Dormibacteria > Dormibacterales > Dormibacteraceae > 40CM-4-65-16. The sequence continues at coordinate 21,735 of JBKPCF010000069.1, read as the reverse complement.
AACGAATCGGTCTGCTGATGGCCGGCGCAAGTTGAGGGCTGCCTGGCGGGGCTGGCTGTTGACGGCCGTCCTTGTGCCGCTTGCCTCCGTGATCTGCGGCTTCGCCGTGGGCGCGATTGCGATCGTGGCTGCCGGGGCCGATCCGCTCACGGCCTACTCAGCGTTGTTTGCCGGAGCGTTCACCAACCACAATGCCCTGGCGGAGACCCTGGTGAGCACGACGCCGTACGTCGTGCTAGGCCTGGCCGTCGCGCTGGGGTTTCGAGCGGGCCTGTTCAACATCGGCGCCGAGGGGCAGTTTTACATCGGGTCGCTGAGTGGTGTGTTTGTCGCCTACAGCATCCACGGCCTGCCTGGGTTTGTCGAAGTGCCCCTAGGACTGCTGGCCGGCATGCTCGGTGGCGCGTTCTGGGCGTCTATCGCCGGTGCGCTGAAGGCCCGGTTCGGGGCGCACGAGGTGATCACGACGATCATGCTCAACTATGTCTCCTTCCTGGTCGCCAGCTACCTGGTCGACACGCCGGGCCTGATGCTTGCTCCTCACGTGTCCACCCCCAGGACTCCTGACGTCGACCCTGGCGCCGTCCTTCCAATCCTTGTACCGGGCAGCCGGCTTCACGCGGGGTTCATCCTGGCGATCATCGCGGTGCCCATCGTGTGGTTCCTGATTGAGCGGACGACGATAGGGTTCCGGCTGCGCGCGGTCGGCTTCAACCAGGGAGCGGCCCGAGCCGCGGGCATCTCGGTGGGTCGGACGATCGTCCTGACGATGGCGCTCTCGGGCGCGCTCGCCGGCCTGGCGGGGATCATCCAGATCCTCGGCGTGAACTTTCACATGACCGACACCGTGGCGGCGGGGTACGGATTCGACGCCATCGCTGTCGCACTGCTCGCTCGGAGCAACCCATGGGCGGTTCTGCCTGCAGCCTTTCTTTTCGGAGCCCTTCACAACGGCGCGAGCTTCATGCAGCTCGAGACCCAGGTCTCGTCGGACCTGATCTCGATCGTGCAGGCGTCGGTGATCATCTTCGTCGCCGCACCCGCCATCGTCGGGTGGCTCTTCCGCCTGCGCAGGCCACCCAGCGAGACCTTGCTCATCACGCAGCGTGGAGTGGACGCTCCGACCACATGAGCGAATTCCTCCATCAGCTCGACCCCGTCAGCCTTCTCAGCATTACCCTGATCACCGCCACACCGCTCACACTCGCCGCCCTCGGCGGGATGATGTGTGAGCGGTCCGGAGTCGTGAACATCGCGCTCGAGGGGATCATGCTCACCGGCGCGTTCATCGGGTACGCTGTCGCCTTCTTCACCCACAACCTGTGGATCGGGTTGGCGGCCGCGATCCTGTCCGGAATGATCATCGCCTCGCTCCATGCCGTGCTGTCGATCTCGTTCATGGTCGACCAGATCGTGAGCGGAATGGTCATCAACATCCTGGCGGTCGGGATAACGGGCGTTTTCTACCGCACGTACCTGGAGTCCGCGACCTCGGTCGGTCCTGGCACGTTCCCCCACTGGAACGTCCCAGTGTTTTCCTCCATCCCGGTCTTTGGACCGATCTTCTTTGAGAACCAGTTCGTGACCTACGCGATGCTGGTCCTGATCTTCGTCGTCTACTTCGTCCTGTTCAGGACGGTGTGGGGTCTGCGAACGCGTGCATGCGGAGAGCATCCACGCGCGGCCGAAACGGCGGGCATCAACGTCTACTTCGTGCGTTACGTCAACGTGATCGCGAGCGGCGCCCTGGCCGGCCTGGGCGGCGCCTACTTCAGTCTCCAGCAGATCGGAAACTTCCTGCCCAACATGACCGGGGGGCGAGGCTACATCGCGCTGGCGGCGATGATCTTCGGCAAGTGGACGCCAATCGGGGCGTTTGGCGCGTCACTGCTCTTCTCGGGGTCCGACCAGGTCGGAAGCCGTTTGCAGAGCGTGTTTCACGTTCAGATCCCCCTGCAGTTCCTCGGCATGCTCCCCTATCTCTTGACGATCGTGGTGCTCGCCGGCGCGATGGGCCGCGCCGTCGCCCCGGCTGCGGTCGGCCGGCCTTACAAGAAGGAGTGACGTCTCCACTCGAGGTCATCGGCCGGAAGCGCGACGGCGGCGAGCACACCCACGAAGAGCTCCAGTACCTGCTCGCCGGCTACATCCGCGGCGACATCCCCGACTACCAGATGGCGGCGTGGCTGATGGCTGTGTGCATCCGAGGCATGACGCCGGCGGAGACGCTCGCTCTGACCTGGGCGATGGTGGAGAGCGGTGAGATTCTCGATCTGAGCGCGATTCCGGGGATCAAGGTCGACAAACACTCGACCGGCGGCGTGGGCGACAAGGTGACGCTGATCGCGGCGCCGCTGGCGGCGGCGTGCGGTGTGAAGGTGCCAAAGCTCAGCGGGCGCGCCCTCGCGCACACCGGCGGCACGCTGGACAAGCTCGAGTCGGTGCCGGGGTTGACCGTCGAGCTTCCACCCGAGCGTTTCATCACGCAGGTGCAGGAGGTGGGGATCGCGGTTGCCGCGCAGTCGCCCCGGCTGGTCCCGGCCGACAAGCTTCTCTATGCGCTGCGCGACGTCACGGCCACCGTTCCGTCCGTACCGCTCATCGCGTCCAGCGTGATGTCGAAAAAGATCGCTGCCGGCGCAGACGCCATCGTGCTGGACGTTAAGTTCGGTCGCGGAGCGTTCATGCCGGACGTGGCTTCCGCCGAAGAGCTGGCGCGCGAGATGGTCACCCTGGGTGAGGGCGCGGCCCGGCGCACGGTGGCCCTCGTGACGGCGATGGACAACCCGCTTGGCAGGTCGGTGGGCAATGCGCTCGAGGTCCAGGAAGCGCTGGACGCGCTCTCGGGCAAGGGAGACGAGGAGCTACTCGAGGTCTGCCTCCGCGTCACGCGCGAGATGTGCGACCTCGCCGGGGTGCAGGCCGACGTCGAGAAGGTGCTGCGGTCGGGCGCGGGCCGTGAGACCTTCGAGCGCATGCTCGCCGCGCAGGGCGGTCACCTGGAGCGCGGACTGCCGGTGGCTCCGGTGCAGCTTGCCATCGAGTCCGACACCGACGGTCACGTAGAGGCCATCGATGCGCTGGAGATCGGACTCTCCGCGCTAGACCTCGGCGCTGGACGCATCCGCAAGGAAGACAGGGTCGACCCTGCCGCCGGATTCGTGATCGAAGCACCGGTGGGAGCGCGAGTGAAGCGTGGTGACCCGCTGGTGACCGTCCACGCTCGCTCTCGAGAGGTCATCGATCCGGTCAGGTCGCGCATCCAGAACGCCTGGCGGATCGTCGCTCACGAGGTGCGCCGTCCGCCCCACGTGCTCGCCCGGGTCGACAAGAGCGGCGTTTCCAGATAAGGCCCCGCGAACTGACGGAGCCGCCTCAGAGTTCGTCGGGATAGGCGCGGATTAGTATTCGGCGGAATGGCGGTGACGGAGAAGAAGTACCACGTCGGACTTGGGCCCGGTGACGTCGGTGACTACGTTCTCGTTCCCGGCGACCCGTTTCGGACCCCGCTGGTCGCGAAGCATCTCGATGACGCCCACGAGGTTGCCTTCAGCCGCGAGTACCGGACCTTCACCGGCAGGGTCGACGGCGTGCCGGTCTCGACCATGTCGACAGGCATGGGCGGTCCATCGGTTGCCATCGGGGTCGAGGAGCTGCACGAGCTGGGCGTCCACACGCTGCTTCGCGTCGGCACCTGCGGCGCTTCCCAGCCCGAGATCAAGATGGGCGACCTCGTGATCAGCTACGCCGCCGTACGTTCGGAAGGCACCCCGAACGCTTACATACCGCTCGAGTATCCAGCGGTCGCCTCGCTGCACGTGGTCGAGGCGCTCGTTGAGGCGGCGCTCGCGGCCGGGGCGCGATACCACGTCGGCGTGACGCGCTCCGTGGACGCTCTCTACTCCGACCTGATGCCCGAATCGATTCCACGGCCTCACGTCCGTGAGGAGCTCGAGATGTGGGCCAGGGCGGGAATCCTAAGCAACGACATGGAGGCGTCGACACTGTTCGTCGTGGCGCGACTGCGAAAGATGCGCGCAGGCTGCATCAACCTTTGCGTCGACGAGCTGGGCGCGGGCGAGATCCACCACGTCGACCCGTCTTACATGGACAGGATGCTGGATGTCGCGGTCGACGGGATCCGGCGGCTGATCAAGCGCGACGCAAGTGCCCCTGATCATCAGTAAGCACCCGCTCGTCGCCGACAGCCTGCGCGGCCTTCGCGACAGCTCGACCCCGCCCGACGAGTTCCGCGTCCTTGCCCGCAAGGTGATCACGCTTCTCCTCTACGAGGCGACCGCCGACATGCCGGCGATGAAAGGGACGGTGCGAACGCCGCTCGCGGACGCGCCGGCATTGACCGTCGACCAGGAGGTCGTCGCCATCCCGGTGCTGCGTGCAGGGCTTGGCTTGCTGGCGCCCGTGCTCGAGCTGCTGCCGCGCGTCAGCGTCGGCTACATCGGGCTCGAGCGGGACGAGGAGACTGCGGTCGCGCGCATCTACTACAAGAAGCTTCCGCGGCTGAAGGGCAAGATCCCGCTGCTGCTCGATCCGATGCTCGCGACCGGCGGATCCGCGGCGCAGGCGCTCGACCTGATCAAAGAGGCAGGCGGCGTGGACACTCGCATGATCTGCATCGTCGCCGCGCCCGAAGGGGTGAAGGTGCTCGAGCAAAGGCATCCCGAGGTCGCTGTCTACACCGCCGCCCTCGACGACCACCTGAACGACCGCGCCTACATCGTGCCCGGGCTCGGTGACTTCGGCGACCGCCTGTTCGGTACCGGGAATTAACCAAACCTCGCCGCGTACGCGGTCTCGCTGCAGCGCCGCAGCTCATCGTCGCTCATGCCCATCGCTGACATGAGGTCGTACTCGTGCGTGAGCGTCGTCGCTGCAACCGTGCGCGAATCGGTGCTGATCGTGCACCGCACGCCGTCTCTCACGAGGTCGGGCAGTGGGTGCTCCTGGAAGGTCGGCACCGCCTTGCACTTCCAGTTCGCGGTCGGGCACATGTCCAGGACCACGTCCTCGCTCCGAATCCGCGCCACGATGCGCGGCTCCCGGGCGCCGATCACGCCGTGCGCGATCCGCTCGACCCCAAGGTCGAGCGCCTCCTCCACGTTCCTGGGATCGCCGGCCTCTCCCGCGTGACACGTGAGGCGCAGGCCGGCCGCGCGCGCGGCCAGGAACGCGGGCTTGTGCGGAGGCGCGGCGTAGCGGATCTCGTCCCCGGCAAGGTCGAAGCCGACCACACCGCGGCCCGCGAACTCGCCGGCGATTCGCGCGAGCTCGACGTTCTCTTCCGGTGCGTGCTGCCGCATCGCGCACACGATCGCGGCGGCCTCGATCGGCCCCGCCCTCAAACCCGACAGGACGGCGCCGATCACCTGCTCGACCAGAAGACCTTGACGAAGATGTAGGCGCGGCGCCCAGCGGACCTCGAGGTAGTCGATGTTCTCGGCCGCCGAGTCGACGCACACCTCGTACGCGATCCGCTCGAGCGCCCTCTCCGTTTGCATCACCGCGATCGCGTCGTCGAAGTAGCCGATGTACTCCGCCTGGCTCGCGCAATCGTCCGGCGCGACCATGCGCAGCCCGCGCCGGCCGGAGAGCTCCTCGGCGGTGGACACGCGCACCGCTCCGTCGAGGTGCGAGTGCAGCTCGGCCTTCTTCCAGCCGAGGTACCTGGAGGTTATGTCAGCGAATAGATATGAGGAAGCTCGCGATACAGCCCGGCGTAGTCGAGGCCGTAGCCGATCACGAAGCGGTCAGGGATCACAAAGCCGGTGAAATCGATCTTGACCTCGACCTGTCGCCGCGCCGGTCGGTCGAGCAGCCCCGCGAGCCGCACCGTGGCCGGGCTGAGGCGCTGGATGCGCCTGGCCACGGCGTTGACCGTGACGCCTGAATCGATGATGTCCTCGACGAGGAGCACGTGCCGTCCAACAAGCGGGCCCTCGACCATGTGCGCGAGCTTCAACCGACCGTTGCTCGACGTGCCGCTCGGATAGCTCGAGGCGCGCACGAACTCGAGCTCGGCGGGGATGCTCAGGCTGCGCAGGAGATCAGCTGCGAAGACCGTCGCGCCCTTGAGGATCACGACCATCACGAGTGGGGTGTCGATGTCCCGGTAGACCTCGGAGATCTGGCGCCCCAGCCTGTGCACCCGCCGCGCGATCTGGTCGGCGGTGATCATGGGCTTTCCGGTGCTTCGGTCCAGGCGCAGGTCGGTGGTGTTCTCCACCGCCGGCTGCACGAGCACCTCAGTCATGCAATCGCAATTCTAGGAAACGTCAAACCCCGATGGGATGCCAGACGGTCTTCAGCTCCATGTACGCGGAGATGAGATAAGGGCTCCGCTCCTTCGAATCGACCTTGATCACCCGCTTTACGTTGCTTGCCGCTGATTCCTCGATTGCTTTGATTTCCTCGGCGGTGCAGCCTGCGGTGTCGATCGCGTTCACGTCCATGTGCGAGGCGAGCCATGGCAGGAGCTCCTTGCGCTGGCCGCTGATGATGTTGACGACGCCGGCCGGCACGTCGCTCGTCGCCAGCACCTCCGCGAGCGTCAGCGCCGCCAGCGGCGCCGTTTCCGGAGCGAGGGCCACCACGACGTTGCCGCCGCACAGCGCGGGCGCGAGCCTGCGCACCAGTCCGAGAAGCGGCGACTCCTCGGGGGCGATGATGGCCACGACACCGGTCGGCTCAGGGATCGTGAAGTTGAAGTACGGACCGGCGACCGGGTTCACGGTGCCGCTGACCTGCGACAGCTTATCCGTCCACCCGGCGTACCAGACCAGCGTCTCCACCGACTGCTCGAGCTCGCGTCGTCCACGGGCTCCTGCGCCCAGCAGGCCGGCGAACTGCGCGGCGCGGCCGTCGAGCATCTCCGCCGCGCGGTACAGGATCTGTCCGCGGTTCATCGCCGTGCGGCCGGCCCACCCATGAAAGGCGGTGCGGGCGGCGCGTACGGCGTCGCGCAGGTCCTTGCGGGAGCCGCGCGGCACATTGACGTTTCCGTCAGGGCGATAAGCGCGGCCGGATTCCGAGCGCACGAACTCGCCGTTGACGAAGAGCTTGTAAGTCTTGCGAACGTCCATCTAATTGAGGTCCACATAAGACAGCAGGCCGTGCACGCCGCCCTCGCGGCCGAAGCCCGATTCCTTGTAGCCCCCGAACGGCGAGGTCGGGTCGAAGCGGTTGAACGTGTTCGCCCACACCACGCCCGCGCGCATGCGCTCCGCCATCCAGAGGATGCGCGAGCCCTTGTCGGTCCACACGCCCGCCGAGAGTCCGTACGGCGTGTTGTTCGCCTTCTCCACCGCTTCGTTCGGCGTTCGGAAGGTCAGCACCGACAGGACCGGGCCGAATATCTCCTCGCGTGCGATCCGGTACGACTGCGACACGTTGGTGAACAGCGATGGCGGGAACCAGAAGCCGCGGGCCGGCAGCACGCACTCGGGCTGGTAGAGCTCCGCGCCCTCCTCGATGCCCGACTCGACGAGCCCCTGGATCTTCTCCAGCTGCGCGCGCGAGTTGATCGCGCCGATGTCGGTGTTCTTGTCCAGCGGGTCGCCGAGTCGCAGCGTCGACAGGCGCCGTTTCAGCTTCTCGAGCAGCGGCTCCGCGATCGATTCCTGGACGAGGAGCCGGCTCCCCGCGCAGCACACGTGACCCTGGTTGAAGTAGATCCCGTTGACGATCCCCTCCACCGCCTGGTCGAGCGGCGCGTCCTCGAAGACGACGTTCGCCGCCTTGCCGCCGAGCTCGAGGGTCAGGCGCTTCCCGGTGCCCGCGATGGAGCGCTGGATGAGCTTGCCGACCTCGGTCGAGCCGGTGAACGCAACCTTTCTGACGTCGGGATGGGTCACGACCAGCGACCCGGTCTTGCCCGCGCCCGTGACTATGTTGACCACGCCCGGCGGGAGCTCGGCCTGCATGCAGATCTCGGCGAAGAGCAGCGCGGAGAGGGGCGTCGTCTCGGCCGGCTTCAGCACCACGGTGTTGCCGGCGGCAAGAGCCGGCGCGATCTTCCACGCGAGCATCAGGAGAGGGAAGTTCCACGGGATCACCTGGCCCGCCACGCCAAGCGGCCGCGGTTTGCGATTGGGGAACGCCCACTCGAGCTTGTCGGCCCAGCCGGCGTAGTAGAAGAAGTGCGCAGCGCTCAGCGGGATGTCGACGTCGCGCGACTCTTTGATCGGCTTGCCGCCGTCCATCGTCTCGACCACCGCGAGCTCGCGCGACCGTTCCTGGAGGATCCGCGAGATGCGGAAGAGATACCGCGATCGCTGCGAGGGGGAGATGCGCGCCCAGGAGTCGAACGCTTTGCCCGCAGCTTTGACCGCGCGATCGACGTCGACCTCATCGGCTTCGACGACCTCCGCCAGCTTCTGCTCGGTCGCGGGGTTGATCGTCGGAAAACGCTTCTTGCTGTGGGCCTCGACCATCTTGCCGCCTATGAACAGGCCGTAGCGCGACTGGATCTTGACGTGGTCGATCGATTCGGGCGCGGGCGCGTACTCGAAGACTTGCTTGGCCAGCTCGGTCGATTGCTTTTTGGTCAGCGCCATCAGTCGATCGTGAAGTAGTCGATGGACTGGTAGGCGCCGCTGCGCTCTTTGTCGACCTGCATCAGCACGTCGTTCAGGAGCGTGGACGCGCCGAGGCGCAGCAGCTCAGGGGTCATCCAGTCCGGGCCCAGAGTCTCGTACGTCAGCACCAGGTATGCAATCGCCTGCTTCGCGGTTCGGATTCCGCCGGCCGCCTTGAAGCCGACCGGCCGCCCGGTCTCGCGGACGAAGTCCCGGATCGCCTCCATCATCACGAGGGCCACGGGAAGCGTGGCCGCCGGCTGCACCTTGCCGGTCGAGGTCTTGATGAAGTCGGCGCCGGCCGCCATGGCCAGGATGCTCGCGCGCCGCACGGCGTCATAGGTCCCGAGCTCGCCGGTCTCGAGGATCACCTTGAGGTGTGCCGGGCCGCACGCCTCCTTAACAGAGACGATCTCGTCGTAGACGCGCTGGTAGTCGCCCGAAAGAAAAGCGCCGCGATCGATGACCATGTCGATCTCGTGCGCGCCCGCGTGCACCGCCTGCTCCGTCTCGGCGACCTTGATCGAAGTGAAGCTCTGGCCTGAGGGAAACGCTGTGGCGACCGAGGCGATGCGCACCGAGCTTCCGCGCAGGTGCGCGACGCAGTCCGCGATCCGCAGCGGGTACACGCACACCGCGGCGACTGGGGGGATGGTCGCGTCGCCCGGCTTGGGCCGGATGGCTTTCGCGCACAGGGCAGCCACCTTGCCCGGGGTGTCCTGGCCCTCGAGCGTGGTCAGGTCGATGCACCGGATGGCCAGGTCGAGCGCCCACAGCTTCGAGGACTTCTTGATCGACCGCTTGGCAAGCGAGGCGGCACGCTCGTCGGCCCCGACCTCATCCACGCTGCGCACCCCGCGCATCAACGAGCCGAGATGCGTGAGGGAGAGGGCCGTGGCCATGCGTGGATTATGCGACGGCGCGGCGCGTCGACCTACCTCGGCTACGGGCCGACGCCGGTGAACTTCATCTGGTAGTTGCCGAAGTCTGAAAGCAGCACGGCCGGCCGGCCCTGCGCGTCCACCCCTAGCAGGACCGGGAAACCTCCGTCGGCGCCCGTGCTGGTGCCGAACACATTGGCGCCCGTTGACCTGTCCACGGTGAGCAAGCCCCACAGCCAGTCGTTGGCTTCCTCGCGCTGGCCCATCTGCCCGTAAAGGCCGAATTCCTCCTCGCTGAGGGTGGCGTCCATAAACTTCATCGCCTCGGGTGACGCAAAACCCCCGCTTCCACCGTCCGTTCCCCAGATGAACAGCTCGCCGGCTTTCAGCTCCGAAGAGGAGTGGCCCACCGGAACTGCAGGCTTCCACTCCACCACCGGAGAGCTCGACAGGAGGAGCTCCTCCCAGGCCACTGCCTCGTACTCGTTGCCCTCGTAGCGTGGCCTGGTGGTGACGATGTGGATCGCGTAGCGGCCGCCCGCCTGCAGCCCGTAATCGAACTTCAGCATGCCGTCGCTGGACACGACGTCGCCGACCATCACTCTGCCCGAGGGCAGCACCAGGTCCCCCACGTAGAGGTCGCGGTACAGGATGCCCAACGTGTCGGTGGAAACGGCGGCGGGAGGGAGCACCGCGTCGGTCGCCGGCGGCGCCGTCCACGCCTCGTCAGGGATCCTGACCTGCTTCAAGGTTGCGTCCGTGCCCATCACGACGAGCGGGACGGCCCATGCATGGTTGAACGCCTCTAACCTCCAGCTGTCCGCCGTGGGGTAGGGATCCATGAGGCGGGCCGCCCGCCACAATGACGGGTCCTGCGCGTTCACCCACGCGGCGATGCTCGCGTTTCGCATGAGCAGGTCGAAATGCCGCGAGACGCCATCGTAGTTGGCCGAGGACGGTTTGGTCAGGTCGGTCAGGGTCTTCAGCGAGGTCCGCGTCTCGACCGTGTCGACAACACGCATCGGCGGAGGTGACACTCCCGGTTGCGACGCTGCCAGGGAGCCGATCTGAAGCGTCGTCACGACCTCGGTGGTCAGGGGGTCGACGCTCAGCCGGTTCGAAGTTCCGATGGTGGCGGTCATCGTGTAGTTGATGGGCTGATGGGCGGGTAGGACCGGCGGCGCGGATTCGTCACATGCCCTTCCAGCTCCGCTCGGCGTGCCTTTCTCTTGCGCGAACGATCCGATCTCGTCGAGCGAGCGCCGGTAGTCCATCACATGGGTGCGCAGCGCTGCGGCGGCCGGCGAGTAGGTTCGACTTGCAGGCGGGCTCAGCGTCGAGGCGAGGCGCACGCGTGCCGGCGCGTAGCACGGTATGCCCACGTAGTAGATCGCCGCGTCCGAGCTGTTCACGACGGTCACGTTGGCGATCACGTCGTAAAGACCGTTGCCTTCCTGCTTCAGCGACACCAGGGTATTGAGCTCGACACCCGCCCTGGCGGCTGACGCGGGCACGCGTGCGGTCGTGTCGACGTTGTGGTGATTGCGCAGCCATCCGACCCCAAGCACGGTCGCGAACGCCAGCACGCTGACCCCGAGGACCAACCATGCGGCGCGGCTCATGAAGGGCGAGCGCGAGCTCATCGGCGCCGATTATGGGTTTGCAATCGGCAACACTTACGCACTTACGTGACCGAACGAATGAGGATCGCGGCGGGTTTGGCGACCTGCGTCGTGATGGTCGCGTGCGGCCAGGGCACGGCCGCGGTGCGCTCCCCGACGCCCAGCCCGTTCCAGGCTTCACCGTCCCCCAGCCTGTCGCCGTCGCCGCCTCCCCAGCCGCCGCAGCGGGCGGAGCCCTCGCTGCCGGCGCCGGTGGAGGAGACCGGGGCCGCGACCGCCGAGGGGAATCTGTACGTGATGGGCGGCTTCAACGCGGCCGGCGCAAGCCTCTCCTCGGTGTACGTGTTGGACGGAACCGGCTGGCGCGAGGGGCCGTCGCTTCCTCTCCCGGTCGATCACCCCTCCGCCGCGAGCCTCGGCGGCTACGTCTACCTGGCCGGCGGCCACAGCAACGGTCGCGACTCGGGACGCCTGTTCCGGCTCGACGGCGAGGAGTGGATCGAGCTGGCGCCGATGCATTTCGCGCGGGGCGGCCACGCGCTCGTGGGGCTCGGCGGCCGGCTCTACGCGCTGGGCGGGAACACCAGTCGCGGCAACGTGGCGGCGGTCGAGGCCTACGACCCGATCGCGAACACCTGGACCGTCGTCGCCTCGCTGCCCAGCCCGCGCAACCACGTCTCCGGATTTGCCGCCGGCGGCACCGTCTGCGTGGCGGGCGGCCGCTCGCCGACGACCGCTCGCGTGGACTGCCTCGATCCAGGCTCCCTGGCCTGGTCGCGGCTGCCCGACCTACCTCAGCCGACGAGCGGCGGCGGAGCCCTTTCGTTCGACGGCGGCGACTTGGTCGTGCTCGGCGGCGAAGACGCGGGCGAGAGCCGCGTGATCGACCAGTTCGTGGTCTATCAGCCCGGAAGCGCCTGGAAGACCACCGGCTCGATGCTGTCCGCGCGGCACGGCTTCGAGCTCGTCATGTTCAACGGTCGCGGGTGGGCGTGCGGCGGTGGCAGCGCGCCGGGGTTGCACCCGGTCGCGACGTGCACCTCAGTCGGGGATCCGGCTTCCTCGAACGGCTGAGAGCAGCGACACCCCGACCACGGTCAGCGCGATGACAACGAGGGGTACGCCGTAGTTGAACTCGGGAGTCGTGAGCAAGCCAACATCGGTGTCCCACACCTTCTCCAGCAGCAGGTCGCCCAGCTCGATGACCGCGTAGAAGAGGAGGATCGCGACGTTGGCGATCAGGGCCGCCACCGGAATCGGCTCTCGAACGTAAAAAAGCAGAGCCACGAACGGGACCGCGGCGAGGGCGGGACCGAAGAAGTTCACGATCGACTGCCGCACGATGTCGAGCTGTTGCGCCGGTTGTGCGTGCAGAGCGTAGATCGTGACGGGCAGGTAGCCCATGCGCCACGGCCTGACGATGATCGAGCCGTCAGAGCCGACGGCGTAGATCACGAGCAGGTGAAGCACCTCGTGGGCGCCAAAGCCGACGACGAAGAGAAGGATCGAGAGGATCAGCACCCGGAGCCACATGTCCGGGGGAATGTAGCGCGTAGACCGTGGAACATGGGATGGTTCACCATCAACATGAGCATCACGATCACTGAAGTGCAGCGCGACTACATCAAGGAATACAGCCACTCGCTCGGCCGCGACATGGAGCTCCTCCACTTCGGCCACGCCGGCAGGCCGCTCCTGGTCTTTCCGACCTCAATGGGCAGGTTCTACCAATGGGAAGACTTCGGCCTGGTCGGGGCGATCAGCGACTTCATCGAGTCGGGCGCAGTCCAGCTCGTGTGCGTCGACAGCGTCGATGGCGAGTCGTGGTACGCGAGGGATCAGCACCCGGCGGAACGGGTTCGCCGGCACCTCCAGTACGAGGCTTACCTCCTGGACGAGATCCTGCCGCGGCTCCCTGACCGTCCGGTCACCTGCGGCTCATCGTTCGGTGCCATGCACGCGGTCCTCCTCGCCGCCCGGCATCCGGAACGGGTGGGTGGCTTCATCGCCATGAGCGGCGCCTTCGACACAGCGCGGTGGCTGGACGGCTACAGCGACGAAAACACCTACTTCACAAACCTCATGGCCTTCCTGCCCAGGCTGACCGACGAGGCGTACCTGGGGCCCCTGCGGGCGATGCATCCGAAGGTCATCGCCACCGGTGAGCAGGACCCCAACGTCGAGGACTCGAAAAAGCTCGCCGGGCTGTTCCGGGCGGACGGCGTCGATGTCGGGCTCGAAATCTGGCCCGGATGGGCGCACGATTGGCCCTACTGGAAGGACATGATGCGCACGTACCTCGCCGGCTGACCGCACAGGAGAGGAAGGGAAGATGGCCCAGAAGAAGATCATCGGACTGCTGATCGGGCGCGAGAACACGTTCCCGGGGCCATTCATCGAAGTCGTGAATCAGAAGGGTCGGGACGATGGCATCACGGCCGAGCTCGCCGTGCTGGGCGGCACGCCTGAGACTTTCGAGCCGTATCACGCCGTCCTGATCGACCGCATCTCGCACGAGGTGCCGTACTACAGGGCGCACCTCAAGAGCGCCGTCCTCCTGGGCACGACTGTCATCAACGACCCGTTCTGGTGGCAGGCCGACGAGAAGTTCTTCGAGTGCACGCTGGCCCGGAAGCTGGGCGTGGCCGTCCCGAAGACCGTGGTCCTGCCGAACAAGCAGTACATCCCCGACATCGACCACGTGAAGTCGCTGCGCAACCTCCAGTTTCCGCTCGACTGGGAGCACCTGGTTTCGTACACCGGACTCCCCGCGGTGCTCAAGCCGAACACCGGCGGCGGATGGAAGGACGTCTTCATCGTGCACTCGATTGAAGAGCTCATCACCGCTTACGACCAGAGCGGCTTGAAGACGATGATCCTGCAGGAGTTCATCGACTGGGACGACTACATCCGCTGCATATGCATCGGCAGGCAGCACATCATGCCGATCCGTTACAACCCGAAGGCGCCGTTCGAAGAGCGCTACCAGATCTCACGACCCGTCGAGGGTTCGCTTCGCGAGCAGGCGATCAAGGATGCGCGAACCCTGGTCGAGGCGCTCGGGTACGACATGGACACGGTCGAGTTCGCGGTCCGGGACGGCGTCCTCTACGCGATCGATTTTCTGAACCCCGCGCCCGACTTCGACAACTTCTCGATCAAGGAAGACAACTTTCGCTGGGTGCTCGACAAGATGTCCGACCTGGTGCTTGCGTACGCCCAGGGCGAGGCCACGCCGCCGTGGCGCGACGAGCATCGATGGTGGAAGCACGTCAGCAGGATGCAGACGCCGAATCCCGTAGAGGCGTGAAAGACCCGGTCGCCGCCTTTCACGCGCTGCTCGAGGACGCGCGCCTGGCGGAGGACAGCGCCGAAGCCCTTGCCGCGGGACAGAGGCGGCGGCGCCTGATGTTCGGCGAGCGGCCGCTGTGCGTCGCGATCCGCCCTCAGCTGCTGACCCGCAAGCGCTTCGACCAGGCGGTGGCTGCTGCCGAAGGCGTCGCCGGCGCGCTGGCGACCCTCGAGCGGGCGCTCCTCAGGGACGACGATCTCCGGAGCGAGCTCGGCCTGGAGGGCGAAGAAGAGAAGCTGGCGATGGCAGACCCCGGCTTCAGGTTCTCCTCACCGTCCGTGCGCCTCGACAGCTTCTTCGCCGACCAGGTGAGGTTTGTCGAATACAACGCGGAATCCCCCGCCGGCATGGCCTACAGCGACAACCTCACCGACGTCTTCCGCGAGCTGCCGGTGATGAAGGCGTTTCGCAAGCAGTTCCGCGGCAGGTTCATGCCCACCCGCCGGCGCCAGCTGGACGCGATGCTGCGCGCGTTCAGGCAATGGGGCCGGAGCTCCACCCCCGTGATTGCGATCGTGGACTGGGAGGGACTGCCGACTGCGCCCGAGTTCGAGATGTTCAAGTCCTTCTTCGAGCAGGCCGGGATCAAAACGCTGATCTGCGACCCGCGCGCGCTCGAGTTCAGAAGGGGCCGGCTTTACGCGGGCAACAAGCCTGTCAACCTCGTCTACCGGCGAGTTCTCACCAGCGAGCTGCTGGCGCGCGGAACCGACACGCGGGCGCTTCGTGACGCCTACATGGCCGGCGCGGTGTGCGTGGTGAACAGCTTTCGGGCCAAGCTCCTGCACAAGAAGATGAGCCTGGCGCTGCTGTCAGACGAGCGGTATCAGCTTCTGTACACGCCCGCCCAACGGGCGGCGATCCGCCGCCACATCCCGTGGACGCGGCGGGTCCGGCCCCAGCTCGCCGAGCAGATCGCGCGCCGCCGCGAGACGCTCGTTCTGAAGCCGAACGACGAATACGGTGGCAAGGGAGTCGTGCTGGGATGGACCGTCGGCCAGGCCGAGTGGGAGGAAGCGATCGAGACCGCGACCAGCCAGAGCTACGTCGTGCAGGAGGCGGTCGAGGTTCCTCGAGTTCCCTTCCCGGTATCCCTTGACGGCCTCCGCTACCTCGACCTGGCGGTGGACCTCGACCCGTACCTCTTCAACGGCAGGACCGGCGGCTTCATGACCCGGGTCTCGGCCGCGGCGCTGCTGAATGTGACGGCCGGAGCAGGTAGTGTGGTGCCAACATTCGTGGTCGAGGGGCGGGCATGAGTCGTGACGGCTTCCTGACGATCGGGGTCGAAGAGGAGTACCAGATCATCGACGGGTCTGGCGAGCTCCACGCGCACATCGACACCCTGCTGGCGGAAGCGTCGCCGAAGCTGGGCGACAAGGTCAAACGGGAGATGATGCAGTCGGTGGTCGAGGTCGGGACCACCATCTGCGAGAACGTCGACGAGGCCCGTCAGCAGCTGGCCGACATGCGGGGGACGCTGGCTGAGCTGCTCAAGGGCGACGGGCTGCGACTCGCCTGCGCGGGCACCCACCCGTTTTCGCGCTGGCAGGAGCAGAAGATCACCGAGTACGACCGCTACAAGATGCTCGAGGAGGAGCTGCAAGACGTCGTCCGCTCGCTGGTCATCTTCGGGCTGCACGTGCACGTGGCAATCCCGGACCAGGAGCGGCGAATCGAGGTCCTCAACGAGGCTCGTTACTTCCTGCCGCACCTCCTTGCGCTCAGTACTTCAAGCCCGTTCTGGATGGGCAGAAACACAGGGTTGAAGTCTTACCGGAGCGTGATCTGGTCGAACTTTCCGCGGACCGGCATCCCGCCCGAGCTTTCTTCCTTCGACGAGTACCAGAACTACGTCGACCTCCTCGTCAAGACAGGCTCGATCGACAACGGCAAGAAGATCTGGTGGGACCTTCGCGCCCATCCAACCTTTCCGACCCTTGAGTTTCGCGTCTGCGACATGCCGACCCGCCTCGAAGAGACCATCTGCCTCGCGGCCTTGATGCAGGCGATCTGTGCCAAGCTGCTGAAGCTTCGCTCCGGCAACCTCGGTTTCCGCAAGTACATGCCCGCCCTCATCGCCGAGAACAAGTGGCGGGCGATTCGCTACGGGATCGATGGTCGCCTGATCGATTTCGGCAAGCAGAGGGAAGTCCCGATGCGCGACCTCGCGATCGAGCTGCTCGAATTCATCGATGATGTGGTCGACGACCTGGGTTCGCGGCAGGCGGTCGAGTACGTGCACACGATCCTGGCCGAGGGGACGAGCGCCGACCGCCAGCTTCGCGTGCTGAAGAACGGCGGTGACACTCGGGCAGTCGTCGATATGCTCGCCGGCGAGACCGTCGGAGAGCGAGTGGCCGTTCGTGAAAAGACCGGGTGAGCTGATTCGCGAGGCGGTCACGTCCTGGCCGGGCGTGACGTCCGTGCCTCACCGCTTCGGCGGTGTCGAGTACCGCTACGGAAGGAAGGAGATGGGCCACGTGCATGGCGACCGCCTGGCCGACCTGCCCGTGCCTCGGTCCCTGCACGACGAGCTGATTGCGGCCGGTCGTGCCCAGCCACATCACGTGTTGCCCGAGACAGGATGGATCAGCGTCTGGATCAGCGGACCGGACGATGCCGCTGACGTGATCGACATATTCAGGCAGCAGTACGAGCGGTACGCAAAGAAAGCTTCTCCATCAAGTGTTTAATTAGTCCGTGGCGACGCGGGCTGTAAGCGAGAAAAGGCGTGAAGAGCTGGTCCTCGCCGCTTATCGCCAGATCGCCGAGCACGGCTTCGAGGGACTCAGGACGCGAGAGGTGGCGGCGGAGGTGGGCGTGAACATCGCCACGCTCCACTACTACTTTCCGACCAAGGAGGCGCTGATCGGCGCCGTGCTGGCGCACGCGATGGACCGCTTTCGGACCACGCTTTCGCCCCACGGATCGCCGTCCGAGCAGCTGCGCAACTACCTGCGTTCGGTGCGAAAGCTCCTCGACGATGAGCCCGAGCTCGGCGCCGTGATGGCCGAGCTGGCGCTGCGGTCGGTGCGAGACGAGTCGATCGGCTCGATCATGAACCAGATGTACGACGTATGGCTCACCACCATGCGGGGACTCCTTCGCCGCGCGGTGAAGGCCGGCGCCCTGCGCCCGGAGCTCGACAGCGACGCGGTGGCCGCGCTCATCGTGTCGACGCTCACCGCCATGACCCTTCCGGTCATGAATGATGGAAAGCGGGGTGACCTGGCGCTGCGCCAGCTCGAACGCTGGCTCGCCATCGGCAGCTCGAAGGCCTGACCCGGGCTGTTCGAAACCTCGGAATAGGTCAGTCAAGCAACTGATTGATTAGGATGATAGGCTAGATCTCAATCGCTTGATTGGCCAGGGAGGTTGGTGACCATGAGCGTGCATGTTCCTTCGTATGTCGGGCTTTTCAATCCCATCGCGCGCCGGGTGCTGAAGGTTGGGGCGCTGATGGGTCCCAACGCCCTCATCACCGTGCGGGGCCGCAAGAGCGGCGTCCCACGAACGACACCGGTGGCGCTTGTGGAGCTGGGCGGCAGGCGGTGGGTGATCGGCACGTTTGGTGAGACGAACTGGGTCCGCAACCTTCGTTCGGCCGGTGAAGCAACGCTGTCGGTTGGCCGAAGGCGCGAAGAGGTGACCGCGGCAGAGCTATCGGTGGAGGCTCGGACCGCTTTCTTCCGGGATGTCGTAGGCCCCTACGTGCGCGGGCTGCCGATCGGGCCGCTGCTGCTGTCGGTACTGCGGGCGCGGGACATCCTTTCGGATCCCGCGGCAGCCGCCCAGCGCAGGCCGGTGTTCGAGCTGAAGGCCGCCTAGGCCTCACCGGGCAGCAGAACGTAGCATCGGACTGTTGGACAGCCGATCCGAGTACGAGGCGCGGATGCACCGTGTCCTCGAGCACATCGAGCGGCACCTGGACGAGCAGCTCGAGCTGGACGCGCTGGCGCGGGTGGCCAACTTCTCGGCGTTCCATTTTCATCGCCTTTTCACCGCGTGGATGGGCGAGACGCTCGGGGACTACGTCCGGCGGCGAAGGCTCGAGGTGGCGGCGCAGCGGTTGGTCGCGCAGCCCAGACTACCGGTGCTCGAGGTCGCCCTTTCAGTCGGTTTTGGATCGACTGAGGCATTCGCGCGTGCCTTCAAAGGCCGGTTCGATGCCACACCCAGCCGTTGGCGCGACGCGGAAGTCCGCAAACGCGATCAGGTCAAGAGCAAGCTCGATCAGGCGGTGTCGCCCTCGGCCTCGAAAGATGGAGGCATGAAGGTGAAGATCGTCGACCGACAACCGACCACACTCGCATACCTCCGCCACGTGGGGCCGTACGGCAAACCCGTCGCGGATTTCTGGATGGACACGGTCGCTCCGTGGATGGAGACAAACGGCCTGTTCGGGAAACCGCGTTACGGCATCAGCTACGACGACCCTGGGATCACCGAGTCTCGAAAGCTTCGTTACGACGCAGCAGTCGAGGTACCCAAGGACTTCAAGGGCGCAGGCGACCACCACATGACGGTCATCCCCGGCGGGAAATACGCTGCGGGCGGCTTCAAGGGCACCGAGCAGGAGGTAGGCGAAGCCTGGAACTGGCTGCTGCGCGACTGGGTCCCCGGCAGCGGCATGCAGCTCGACGCGCGCCCGTGCTTCGAGCACTACGACGGCGACGCGAGCTATGACACCAAGACGGGCGAGTTCGAGTGCGACATCTGCATCCCGGTGACGCCGCTCTAGGCGATGACAGGCTCGGTGAGATAGCGCTGGACGTTGGGACCGATCCAGCGCGCGAGCTCCTCGCGCGAGGCGGAAGCCAGCGAGTCGACCTTGATCACGTAGCGCAGCATCGCGAGTCCGACAAGCTGCGTGCTCACCAGGCTGGCACGCAGCTGCGGCTCGTCGAGCTCGATGGCTTCGGCGAGCCTGCCGAGGACCTCTCGCGTCACGAACTGGCGCATCAAGTCCGCCGCGAGCTCGTTGCTGACGACTGAGCGGATGAGGCCGATCAATGAAGCGCCGGCGGGTGAATCCCACGTTTCGAGAAAGAACAGGGTGAGCCGTTCGCCCAGGCCGTCGAGGCCAGGCTGGAGCAGGCGCGGGATGAACACCGCCGGGTCGACTGGAAACTCGACCGCTGCGAGAAAGACGCCTTCCTTCGAGCCGAAGTAGTGCGGTATGAGCGCAGGGTCCACGCCGGCCACCGCAGCGATGCTCCGCAGCGTCGCCCCGTCATACCCCTCCTCACCGAAATGCTCGCGCGCGGCGGCGAGGATGCGGGCGCGGGTGCCGGCCCTTCCAGGGCGCCGGCCGGTCCTCGGCATGTCCTGGGCGCTACCCCGCGACCGCGGGCACGGTCGTGGCCGAGCGCGCCCGGTGCGTCAAACCGGCGAGCAGCATCAGGACGAGCCCCGTCACCAGCCACCCGACGAGCACCAGCACCGGAGTCGCCACGCCGTAGCCGCCGAAATACAGCACACCGCTCAACGACCTGAACAGCTCACCCGCCGGCATCCACGGTGACAGCCACCGGTAAGCGTCGGGCAGGAACTGCGGGCCGGCCGGGCCGCCGGACGAGATGAGGTCGAGCAGGACCACCACCAGGCCGGCGAGGCCAAGCCCTGGCGCTCCCAACAGGCGGGACAGGCCGGCGGTGACGGTACCGGTGGCCAGCGCGGTCAGTGCGATGAGCCCGGCCATGGCGGTTGCGGAGGTGGTGTCGTAACCGCCGGCGATCCAGGCGGCCATGCCGACCCCGGCGAGCCCGGCCACGACTGCCCAACCCGAGGTGACCCCGATCCACGACGCCAGTCGTGCGGCGCGCGCTCGGACGAAAAGCACCAGCTGGCTGACGAACGTCGAGATGATCGTCGCGAGGACCAGGAAGAACAGCACGAGGCCGTGTGGATCGCTCGCCGCGAATGGATGCGTGATCTCAACTGCCAGCTGCCCTCCCTGGGCGGCGAAGCCGGCAGTGAAGATCGCGGTGGTCAATCCGCTGATGGCGTCGCCAGCGGCCCCGGCGACGATCAGGCGTGGTTGCCCCGCGCCCACGACGAGCACGGCGTCCACGTCACGCGAATCGAGCGCAGCTCTCGCGCGGTCTTCTGAGTCATAGATGGTGAAAGAGAAGGTGCCCGGCGCCTTGGTGTTGAACCCGTCGGTGATCTGCTGCGCCGCCGGCCCGGTCACCCCGACCGGGATCTCATGCGGGCGCGGGTCGCGAATCGCGGGCCCTATCAGCCCGAGCAGTGCGACGAGGACCACCAGGCCGACGGCGATCGGCGCGACGAGCGATTCAACGGCGTTGCTTCGGGTTTCCATCCCAGCTACCTCCCCGATCCCTTCCGGAAATTCACCAGGTGTTGAATTCTACAGCTGATGAATTCCTCCGTCAAGCTGGAATCGGGGGCAGCAGCGTGCGGTTCTCGCTTGCGATGAGCGAACCATCCAGCCGGATTCGCGTCCCGCCGAGTGGAACGCGGGGAGGGCGAGGGCGGGGCGGCCTGATGTTGAAGCTGGCCCAGCCTTTCTTCCGGCGCCAGGTCGACCGTTACCGCAAGCTCACAACCGAGGAGCCCGGGAAGTTCATGGGTTTCCCGGTCCTGCTGCTGACGACGGTCGGAGCGCGTTCGGGCAAGGAACACACCCACGTTCTCGGCGGGTTCCCCGATGGCCACAACGCCTGGCTCGTCATCGCCTCGAATAGCGGCGCCGCGATTCATCCCCGCTGGTTTCACAACCTGGCCAAGCAGCCGGACCGGGTCTGGGCCCAGGTCGGCAACCGAAGGTTCAAAGCACATGTGGTGTCCCTGCAGGGTGCCGATCGTGAAGCGGCGTACGCGCGAGTCGTGAAGGCGGCGCCGAACTACGGCGGCTACCTGAAGAAGACCGACCGCGAGATCCCGGTGCTTCGCATCACTCCGGAGAGCTGAAGACCAGGTCCATCTCCCGGAGTCGCTCCGGGTCGCCGATGAGCTCGATGGCCACAATCCTCGCGTTCTCGACGATGAAGTCGAACGCGATTCGCGGACGGCCGCCCTGCGACCACACGAGCCCTGGCGCACCATCGATCAGCGCCGGCCTCGCGACTCTGGCCCGGCCGGCAAAGGTTGCCGCGACCGCGGACGCGCCGCGAATGTCGTCCTCGGCTCCGATCTTCACCGCCTCCGCGTCTGCGCGCAGGACGACGTTCGGATCGAGCAATGCCAAAAGCGCCTCGAAGTTGCCGCCGCGCGAAGCGGCGAGGAACGCGGCAACCACCTCTTGACGTCGAGCGAGG
>JBKPCF010000068.1:0-9977 GCA_046727235.1 Candidatus Dormiibacterota bacterium | reverse complement strand
CGGCACCTGGTCGAGCTGCGTTCCGAACGCTGATGCACACGCCTGCTGCGGCACGACGCCGCGTCAAGTCTCACGGTGCGAGCCTTGGACCGCTGCTGTGCTGGTCGATCGTCTTTGCGGACATCGGCACGTCCATCTATTACGTGCCCGGCATCCTGTCGGCGAGCGGCTACAACAGGCGCGCGGCGATCTTCGTCGTGATGACCCTCTTTGTCTTCGTCCTCCTCGCGCTGAAGTACGCGGAGGTCACCTGGCGCAACCCTGAGGGCGGGGGCGTCGTCACCATTGCCTCGCGCGCGCTGCACCCGTTTGCGGGCCTGGTGGGCGGCCTGTTCATCATCGTCGACTACTACCTGACCGCGGCCGTCAGCGCCTTCTCCGGGATCGCCTACCTCGCGGTCGTCCTACCGGGAGCTGGGTGGGGCAACGCCATACCTGGCACCCTGGTCGCGCTGGCATTGCTGGCCGCGCTGAACATCTACGGCATTCGCGAGAGCGCGATCGTGAGCTTCGTCGCCGCCACCGCCGCGGCCACGGCCCAGCTGGTGGTCGTCATCGTCGTCGCCCTGCACCTGGGTCCAGCGGGCATCGCGGAAAGCATCAAGGCGGTCGGCCAGGGGCCGCCGCCGCTCACGCCGCTGGTCGTGATCACGGGATTTGGCGCCGCGTTCCTTGCCTTTTCCGGTTTGGAGAGCGTGGCCCAGATCGCGCCCGCGATGCGTTCGCCGCGCCGAACCACGGCCTACCGGACGATGGCCATCGTCATCCTCACCATGACGGTCACGAGCCCGCTTCTGACGCTCTGGCAGACCACCCTGGTGCCGGACCCGAACAGCGCGGCCAACGTCAACCAGCTGCTGTCCCTGCTGGCGGGGCGGTACTCAGGGCAGGCACTCGCCGCCTTTGTGGCGGTGACGGGGGCGGTCCTGCTCATCTTTGCAAGCAACACCGCGATCATCGGCGGGTACCACGTCTTCCTCGCCCTGACCCGCATGGGTTTCCTGCCGCGAGCCGTCGAACGGCGGAACGCCTGGCGCAACACCCCGCACATCGCAATCCTCATCGCAGTTGGGCCGCCAGTTCTGCTCGTCTACATCGCCGGCCAGAGTCCCATCGCCGCCGTGTTCCTCGGCGACCTGTACGCGTTTGGGCTTCTGGGGTCGTTCATCCTGACCAACATCTCGCTCGACGTCATCCGGCGACGCGAGCTCGCCGTCGATGGCTCCCTGATTCGGCGGGCAGTCTTCGCGGTCGGACTGCTCACCACGGCGCTCACGGTCATCGGCTGGAGCGTGAACCTCGTTGCCAAGCCATACGCGACGGCGTTCGGCGGGGCGCTCACGCTTGTCGGCCTCGCGGTCGGGCTCTGGACCTACAACCGCGGTCGGGCGCGGCGGCCCGCGGTCTTCCCCGTGCCGTATCGCCCGCAGCTTGCCGTGGAGTCGATCGCGCTTCAGTTCAGCCGCAACCCGGCTGACGTCCTCGTCATCCTGCCGCGTGACCAGAACGCCGCCCATGCCGTCATCGAAGAAGGGATCAACATGGCGGCCGGCAAGCGCATCGTGTTCCTTTACCGCGGCCAGGCGCCCCCGGGGCCGGCCGAGCTCTGGGAGGTCAGCGACCCGTACCTGAAGGATTACGTCGCGCAGGACGCTTTCACGCGGGCGGAGCTACGCGCCCGCACCCATGTCCCGAACCGGCGGTACGTCTATGTTCCTGGCAGCCTGCCTCCCGACGCGATCGGGCGCGTATGGGCCGAGGTCCGCCCGCACGAGACGGTCGTGATGCAGGGTGAGCAGCACGTCCTGCCGCCAGTCTCGCTCGACCGCGTCCGGCATCGCGTCCACGCCGGCGTGCCGGTGCTGCACCTGGTCACGAGCCACGTGCGGCAGACGGATGTGGCGGGCGCGGCCGCCGTCTAGACGATGAGGTCTTTCAGCGCCCGCGGGTAGTCGGTCATCACCCGCCGCCCGTCCTGGGTGATCACCACCATGTCGGAATGCCGGAACCCTCCGAGGTCTTTGACGTACACGCCAGGCTCGACGGTGAAGACCATGCCCGGTTCGAGCACCGCGTCGTCGCCGCGGTCGAGGAACGGCGCCTCGTGCCCTTCGAGGCCGATCGAGTGGCCGACATGGTGGCGGAGGTTGGCGTCGACCCCAAGCTCCTGGGCCAGTCGGACCGTCGCCAGCTCGATCTCGGCCGCCGGTACTCCAGGGGCCATGACCTCGATCGCACGCGTCTGGAGGGCGAGCATGGCGTCGAACGCGCGCACCTGCTCGGGTGTCGGCTCGCCGACGATCATCGTCCGCTCCAGCTCGCTGCGGTATCCGTCGATCTGGGCGCCCGCGCCGCTGACCAGCACGTCTCCGGGCTGGATTCCGTGGCCCCTGACGAATCCGTGGGGCATGGCGGTCGAGCGGCCCGCGACGAACATCGCGATGAGGCCGGTGTCGTCACCGCCGCGCGGCCGCCAGCCGGGCATCTCGCGGACCATCTCGAACAACGTCTCCGTTGCCGGTGGCGTGTAGCACTCCATCTCGGTCTTGCCGGTGGTGATCGCGGCCTGCATGCGGCGATGGCCGCGCACGGCCCAGTCACAGCTGAGCTGGATGCAGTCGAGCTCGGTTTTCGACTTCACGCGGCGGAGGGACTCGATGAGCATCTCGGCGTCGATTGGCTCCGACCCCAGAAGCTCGCTCAAGCGCGGACCCCGGTAGCCCCAGTACTGGACGTAGCCGTCATGGTCCGCGCCCGTGCGACGGGGACGCGCGTTGATCTCGGAGAGGACCTCGCCGACGGTCTCCATCGGGTGCTGCGCGCCCGGGTACTCGAAGTAGATCCGGACCTGGTCCAGCTGCGTCGCGGACTCCGCGTGCTCCTTCTCGACCGCCGGCACGACCAGCGAAGCCTGGCCGCTCGAGCCGATCACCAGCGTGATGGGCCGCTCGGTCGGGATGTGATGGAATCCGCTCAGGTACGCGACCCGGGCCGGGTAGAACACGCAGACCGCGTCGAGGCCGGCGGCCGCCATCCCCGCGGCCACGCACTCGCGGCGCATCGCGTACTCGGCCATCGAGACCTCGGGCACGGCGATCGTCGCAGCCGGGGTCGCGCGAGCCCGTGACGTCCTTTTAGTAGGCGGCAAGCTTGCGCATCGCCTCCGCGATCTTGGCCGGGCTCGGCATGAAGAACTCCTCCTGGGGCGTGTTGAACGGCATTGCGGGGACGTCTGGTGCTGCGACCCTCAGCACCGGACCGTCGAGGTCCTCAAATGCGTGCTCGGAGATGATCGCCGACACCTCGGCTCCAAAACCGCCGGTGAGGTTGTCCTCGTGCACGACCATCGCCTTGCCCGTCTTGCGGACCGACTTGAGGATCGCCTCGCGATCGAGTGGCGCGAGCGTGCGAAGGTCGACCACTTCGACACTGACCCCCTCGCCTTCGAGCTGCTGCGCGGCCTCGAGACTGTAGTGGGTCATGAGTCCCCACGCAAAGCAGCTGAGGTTGGTGCCCTCGCGCCTCACGACGGCCGGCCCGATGGGCACGAGGTGGTCGCCATCGGGCACCTCCTCGGTGACGAGCCGGTACACCCTCTTGTGCTCGAGGAAAAGGACGGGGTCGGGATCCCGGACCGCGGACTTCAAGAGGCCGTGCGCGTCCGCCGGCATGCTCGGCACGACGACCTTCACGCCGGGCACGTGTGCGTAGAACGCCTCGATCGACTGGGAGTGGTACAGGCCGCCGTGGACTCCACCGCCGAACGGCGCGCGAATCACGATCGGCACCGACCAGTCCCCGTTTGAGCGGTAACGCGTGCGCGCGGCCTCGCTGACGATCTGGTCGAAAGCAGTGTGGATGAAGTCCGCGAACTGGATCTCGGCGATTGGGATGAGCCCGTTGAGCGCGGCGCCGATCGCGACCCCGACGATCGCGGACTCGGCGAGCGGAGTGTCGAGGACGCGCGACTCGCCGAAGCGTGCGTAGAGGCCGTCGGTGGCACCGAAAACGCCGCCCTTCTTGCCCACGTCCTCACCGAGCACGAGCACCCGCTCGTCTCGCTCCATCTCCTCGGTGATGGCCGCGCGCACCGCCTCGATCATGCGCATCTCCGGCATCACCTGAATTGTGGCGCGTTAGACTCGGGGGAAAGGGGCGAGGGAGACAAACCTTCCTGGAGGTATGCAATTTCGTTCTCGGCCGAGGTCAAGAACGAGATGGCGGGGCTCCTGCCGGCAAGGCCCTGCTGTCAGCTGAGCGAGCTGCTTGGCATCTACTACGGTTCGCGCGGCCGCCTGATCGGCAGCACGCGAGGACGGTCTGCCTACTTCTCTCTGCTGCGCAACGCCGTCGCCCGCAAGGTCGTGCGGCTGGGGCGCGCCGTCGCGCGCATGGAAGCCAAATACCAGACGGTCAAGACGCGCAAGCGCATGTCCTTCTTCATCGAGCTCTCGCTGCCGCCCGAACTTGTGCACTCGTTCACGCAGCCGCCGATCCAGGCGGTGCCCGAGGCGGCCTGTGATCGCAAGGCGATCCTCCGCGGCCTGTTCCTCGGCTGCGGGTCGGTCAACGCACCCAACACTCGATACCACCTCGAGTTCGTCGGGCCAACCGCCTCGTGGGCAACCGCGATCGTCAGGCTGATCGAAAGCTCAGGCGTCAAGGCAGGGAGGACCGAACGCTCGGGACAGCCGGTCGTCTACGTGAAGGACGGCGACGGCATCGTGCGACTGCTGTCGCTGATGGGCGCCAACCGCGCGGTGATGGAGTTCGAGAACGTGCGCGTTGTACGAGAGGTCAGCGGGGAGGTCAACCGCCGGCTGAACTTCGAAACGGCGAACATCGGCAAGACGATCGGCTCAGGACTGCGTCAGGCCGCTGCGATCGAGCAGCTGCAGGCGCAGGGGAGGCTGGAGCGCCTGCCGCCGGCGCTGCGGGAGATGGCGCGCTGGCGCAGCGAGAACCCGGACCTGAACCTCGACGAGCTCGCCGGCCGGATGAAGCTGTCCAAGTCGGCCGTCAACCACCGCCTGCGTCGGCTGCAGCAGCTCGCCGTCGCAACCGGCGATCAACGGGCTTCAAAGCGCTCCGCATAACATTTAGCTCGACCTGGCCCTGACCACATAAGCAGGAGCGCGCCCGCATGGGATTGAAGGTAGGCATCAACGGCTTCGGACGCATCGGCCGCAACATCTATCGCGCGGCCTGGGCGCTCAAGCCTGACTTCGAGATCGTCGCGGTCAACGACATCGGCGACGCCCCGACGTTCGCGCACCTTCTGAAGCACGACACCGCGCTGGGCACGTTCGAGCCTGCCGTCAAGGCCGAGGGCGATTTCATCCACGTCGACGGGCACGGCGTCAAGTTCCTCACCCACCGCGACCCCACCGAGCTCCCCTGGCACGACCTCGGGGTCGATCTCGTCGTCGAATCGACGGGCCTGTTCACTGACGCCACCAAGGCTCGCGTCCACATCGACAAAGGCGGCGCGAAGAAGGTGATCATCTCGGCACCGGCGACGCACCAGGACTTCACGGTGGTCATGGGCGTCAACCACAAGAGCTATGACGCGTCGAAGCACCACGTCATCTCGAACGCGAGTTGCACTACCAACTGCTTCGTCCCGCTCGCCAAGGTGCTGCACGACTCGTTCGGCATCGAGCGGGGCATGATGACGACGATCCACGCCTACACCGCCGACCAGCGCCTGCAGGACCTGCCCCACAAAGACCTGCGGCGGGCGCGGGCAGCGGCCGACAACATCATCCCGACCTCGACGGGCGCGAACCGCGCGGTCGCCGAGGTGCTCCCCGAGCTCGCCGGAAAGTTCGCGGGAATTTCGTTTCGCGTGCCGATCCTCGACGTGTCCGTCGTCGACCTGACCGTGCAGCTGAGCAACAGCACGACGGCCGAGGACATAAACGCCGCATTCGAAGAAGCGGCGAGCGGCGAGCTGCGCGGCATCCTTGCGGTCAGCCACGAGGAGCTCGTGTCTTCCGATTTCAAGAACGACCCGCACTCTTCGATCGTCGACGCGCCCTCGACTGCGGTGCTGGGCGGTGACTGGGCCAAGGTGGTGAGCTGGTACGACAACGAGTGGGGCTTCAGCTGCCGGATGGTGGACCTGATCACCTACATGGCGGAGCGACTCTGAAAGCGTCGATCACATCGGTCGACGTCGCCGGCAAGCGCGTCCTCGTCCGTGAAGATCTCAACGTTCCGATGGCGAACGGAGCGATCACCGACGACGCGCGGGTTCGCGCCGCGGCGCCGACGCTGCTGCACCTCGCCCAGCGGGGAGCAAAGGTGATCGTGATGTCGCACCTCGGCCGCCCGAAGGACCGCGAGCCTGACCTGTCGCTGAAGCCCGTTGCCGGCCGGCTGGCCGGCCACGTGGGCCTGGACGTGGAGTTCGCCCCGGACTGTGTCGGCGACGTGGCTCGGTCGGCGGTGGATGGGCTGCGGGCCGGCCAGGTTCTGCTGCTCGAGAACGTCCGCTATCACAAAGAAGACGAGGCGAACGACGCGGCGTTCGCCCGCGACCTCGCGTCGTTGGGCGACCTTTTCGTCAACGACGCGTTTGCGGCCTCGCATCGCGCGCATGCTTCCGTCGTGGGCGTCGCCGCGTACCTGCCGGCCTTCGCCGGCGAGCTGATGGAAGCCGAGCTGACGGCGCTGCACCGGGCCCTCGACAACCCGCGACGCCCGCTGGTCGCCCTGGTGGGAGGCGCAAAGGTCTCGACCAAGGTGGGCGTCCTGCGCCACCTGCTGGCGAAGGTTGATTCCCTGCTGATCGGCGGAGCGATGGCGAATACGTTCTTCAAGGCCCAGGGCTGGCCGACTGGCACGGGGCTCGTGGAGGACACCGCGCTGAACGAGGCCAGGGCGGTCGAGCGCGAGGCGGGGGACAAGCTCGTCCTGCCGGTCGACGTGGTCTGCGCACGCCAGATGGCGGCGGGCGAGCCGCTACGTATCTTCGACGCCGAGAATGTCGAGCCGGGGTGGATGGCGCTGGACGTCGGACCCCGGTCGGTCGCCCTGTTTGCCGAGAAGGTGCACGGGGCCGGAACCGTGATCTGGAACGGACCGGTCGGCGTGGCGGAGATCAAAGACTTCAGCGACGGCACCAGGGCGATCGGCGAGGCTATCGCTGGCTCGGGCGCGTACTCGCTGGTCGGTGGCGGAGACACCGTTGCCGCGGTCGACTCCCTTGGGCTGAGCGGGCGCTTCTCGCACGTCTCGACTGGAGGCGGCGCCACGCTCGAATACCTGGAAGGCAAGGAGCTGCCGGGTATCGCGATCCTCAAAGAAGCATGAGCTCGCGGCCGCCAGGGATGCCGCTCGTCGCGGCCAACTGGAAGATGAACCCGACCAACATCGACGACGCGCTCGACCTCGTGCGTGGCGTCATGTCGGTCGCCCGGGGCCACGCGGACCGCGTCGAGGTCGCGATCTTTCCACCCTTTCCCTGGCTGACCGCGGTTTCGGAGGTCTTGATCGAGTCCGGCGTCAAGCTCGGCGCACAGGACTGCTTCTGGGAGATGAAGGGCGCGTACACAGGCGAGGTCTCACCCGCGATGCTCAAGGACCTCTGCGAGTGGGTCATCGTCGGCCATTCCGAGCGCCGCCTGTATCTCGCCGAGACCGACGAGATGGTGGCGAAGAAGACCGCCGCGGCGCTTTCGACGCAGCTGAGCGTGATCATGTGCGTCGGCGAGCTGGCCGACCACTACGACGCCGGGACGTCGAACGAGGTGGTGACGTCGCAGGTGAAGGCAGGCCTGGCCGACTGCTCCGCGGACGATTCAGCGCGGCTGGTCATCGCGTACGAGCCGGTCTGGGCCATCGGCACCGGCAAGAACGCCGACCCTGAACACGCCTACAAGACGATGCGGCTGATCCGTCGCATCGTCGGGGAGATGATTGGCGCCGGCGCCGCACGCAAGGTGCGCGTGCTGTATGGAGGAAGCGTGAACTCGGCCAACGTGCAGCAGTACGTCGAGCTGCCGCTGTGCGATGGGGTGCTAGTCGGTGGGGCGAGTCTCGACTCGTCGGAGTTCGCCCACATCGTGAAGGTGACGGCAGAGGTCTATGACCACCGGTAGGAATCCGGGCACGCTGATCCTCCTCCGCCATGGCGAGAGCACGTGGAACCTCGAGAACCTGTTCACGGGCTGGACCGACGTCCCGCTGAGCGACCGGGGCGTGAATGAGGCCATTGAGGCCGGGCGGTTGATGCGTGACGCGTCGATCCGGCCGAGCGTCGTGCACGAATCGCTCTTGCTCCGCGCGATCCAGACCACGCAGCTCGCGCTCGCGGAGATGGAGATGTCGTGGGTGCCGCTGAAGCGCACCTGGCGGCTCAACGAGCGCCACTACGGCGCGCTTCAGGGATTGAACAAGCAGCAGACCGCCGACAGGTACGGTGAGGACAAGGTCAAGCTGTGGCGGCGCAGCTACGACGTTCGACCGCCGGCGCTCGACCCCGACGACGATCGTCATCCGTCGCATGACGCACGCTACGCGGGGCTCCCGCCCGAGCTGCTGCCGAGCGCCGAGTGCCTGAAGGACGTGGTCGACCGGATGCTTCCTTACTGGTACGACGCGATCGTCCCCGACCTTCTTGTCCACCGGTTCGTGCTTGTTTCGGCGCACGGCAACAGCCTGCGTGCCCTGGTCAAGCATCTCGATGGGCTGGGCGACGAGGAGGTGGTCGAGCTCAACATCCCGACCGGCGTGCCGAGGGTCTACCAGCTAGACGGCGACCTGCGTCCGAGGGGATGGCGGTACCTTGGAGATCCGGCCGAGGTCGAGCGCCGCGCGGCGGCGGTCAAGGCCCAGGCGTCAAGCTCGAAATCGAGTGGGAATTAGACTGGTTTCGATAGAGACACGACAACTTCAGAAGGGGGGTTCCTGAAAAATGCCATTTGAGCTTCCACCGCTGCCTTACGCGTTCGACGCCCTCGAGCCGCACATCGACGCCGCGACGATGCAGATCCACCACGACAAGCACCACGCGGCTTACGTCGCGAACGCGAACAAGGCGCTCGAGGCTCACCCTGAGCTCGGCAGGAAGACGGTGGAGGACCTGCTCTGGGGGATCAACAACGTCCCCGAGGACATCCGCACGGTGATTCGCAACAACGCCGGTGGCCACGCCAACCACTCGATCTTCTGGACCATCATGGGCCCTGGCGGTGGCGGCAATCCGAACGGACGCATCGCCGACGCGTTGAAGAACACGTTCGGCGGCTACGACCAGTTCAAGGAACAGCTCACCAAAGCCGCGGTCGGGCAGTTCGGGAGCGGATGGGCATGGCTCGTGGCGGACCGGCAGGGCAAGCTCTCGGTGCGGGGTTATCCCAACCAGGACAGCCCGTTCATGGACGAGCTGACGCCCCTGTTCGGGGTCGACGTGTGGGAGCACGCCTACTACCTGAAATATCAGAACCGGCGCGCCGACTATGTCGCCGCGTGGTTCAACACCTTGAACTGGGACGCCATCAACGCGCGGTTCTCGTCGATCTGGGCCTAGAGCGGGTCAAGGCTCCCTAGGTAGAATCTCGGTTTCTATGGACCTCGGCAAGCTCCAGAACGGGCTGGTCGTCGCTGAGGCCGTGCTGGCCTTGCTCCTGATGGCCGGAATCCTGATCCAGACTCCGAAGGCGTCTGGGCTCGGCGGCACGATCGGCGGCGGCGGCGGCGATGGCCTCGGCGGCGGATATCGGACGCGGCGCGGCCTCGAGCGCCAGATCTACTGGACGACGTGGGTCATCGTGGCCGCGTTCCTGGTCTGCTCGGTCGCCAACGTCTGGGTGGTAACGCATCTCTCGTAGCCTCGCGGCCGCCGCATTCGCGGCGGTGCTGGCAATCGCTGGATGCCAGCCGGTCGCGACGGTGCCGAAGCCCGCGAAGGGCGGGACGGCAATCGAGGCGCTGGTCGGCCAGCCAACTGTGCTCAATCCCCTGTTCGAGGC
>JBKPCF010000067.1:0-15767 GCA_046727235.1 Candidatus Dormiibacterota bacterium | reverse complement strand
AAGGTGGATGAGGTCCTCGCGCGAGATGAACTTATCGATCAGCACCAGGTTTCCGCGCTCAGCCCGCACTCGCCGCGCCAGCTCAGCCACCTCGGCGCCGATCTCGGGGGTGTCTGGACTGGCGGAGGCGACGACCAGCTGGTGCTTCGGGTCGAGCTCGAGCGCCGCCGACAGCAGGAGCGGCAGGCCCTTCTGGCGCGACATGCGACCGTTGAAGAAAGCAAACGGCACCTTGGGGTCGATGCCGTAGCGATCCAGCGTCTCGGGTGACCGCAGGGGCCTGTAGATCTCGGGGTCGATCCCGTTGTGGATGACCTTGACGCGGTCCGGGTTCAGCTGCGGATAGCACTCGAGCACGTCTTTGCGAACTCCGTTCGAAACGGCGATCACGGCATCCGCCGCCTCGATCGACGTCCGTTCACAGAACGTGGACAGGGCGTAGCCGCCCCCCAGCTGCTCCGCTTTCCAGGGCCGAAGGGGCTCCAGGCTGTGGATCGTCATCACGTGCGGGATCGACCACATCAGCTTGGCCAGGTGACCGCCGAGGTACGCGTACCACGTATGGCTGTGGGCGAGCTCGGCGCCTTTGAGGGCGCCCGCCATGGCAAGGTTGATGGACATCGCCTGGAGAGCGGCCGACTCGGGCTTGGGCTCGGCCAGCGCGGCCCAGGGCTGATAGGCGGTCACGTGGGGCTCCTCGCGCGGGGCTCCCCAGCAGTGCACGCTGACGTCCGCCAGCTTGCCGACCTCGCGCGCCAGGTACTCGACGTGAGTGCCCGCGCCCCCGTAGACCTCGGGCGGGTACTCGCGCGTAAGGATCGCGACCCTGTGTCTTATCGCTAGATCATGCCCGGTGCGACTTGAACTTTCAGCCCCTTTCCGGAAAGGAAGGCGTCTATCGCGCTCGAATAGTCGCCGAGCGAGAACCGGTCGGTGATCATCTTCTCCGAGTCGATCACCCCCTTGGCAAACAGCGCCAGGGCGCGCTCGAAGCTGTGCAGCACCGCCATGGAGCCGACGATGGTGACCTCGTCGTTGTAGACGCGAAACGGCGAGAACTTCGCGGTCGCGTCGGCGTTGGCCACGCCGAACACGAGGAACGTTCCCCCTCGCGCCACCCGGCGCAGGCCGTCTTCGATGGCGGGAATTACGCCCGTCGCGTCGATCACGACGTCCCAGCCGTGGGGGCGGTCGAGCTCGTCGGCGGCAACGGCGATGCGCTCCGCGCCCAGGCGGCGCGCCAGGTCGTGGCGCCGGGGGTTCGTGTCCACCATCTCGAGGTGGTCCGCGCCGGCTTCCTTCGCCAGCTGCAGCAGCATCAAACCCATCGTGCCCGCCCCGTAGATGAGCCAGTCGGACGCCACGTCCGCGTGGACCAGGTCGAGGCCGTGAACGGCGCAGGACAGCGGCTCGACGAGGGTGCCCCAATTGCGCGGAATGCCGTCGGGCAGGCGAAAGGCATTCGCCGCCGGCACCGCAACGTACTCGGCGCACGCGCCGTTCGTCCTTCCGACGCCGATGCCGTTCCAGTTCTCGCAAAGGTTGAAGCGGCC
This sequence comes from Candidatus Dormiibacterota bacterium, assembly GCA_046727235.1. Lineage (GTDB taxonomy): Bacteria > Chloroflexota > Dormibacteria > Dormibacterales > Dormibacteraceae > 40CM-4-65-16. Next base: position 14,214 of record JBKPCF010000067.1, on the reverse strand, counting down.
GGCGCGGCACTGTCTGCAGGTCCCGTCGTAAAGGCTCGGATCAACCGCGACGAAATCGCCCACCCGCAAGCCCTGGACGCCTTCGCCGAGCTCGACCACCTCGCCGCAGAATTCATGGCCGGGGATGATCGGGTAGCGCGTTGGTTCGAACTCGCCGCGGATCACATGGATATCCGTGCCGCAGATCCCGCACGCCTCGACCTTGACCACCGCCTCGCCCGGCCGAGGCTTGGGATCGGCGACATCTTTCACCACGACCTCGTTGGGCTCCTCGACGACGACTGCCTTCACTTCACCGCGCCCATCGTGAGACCGCGGATCAGCTGCCTCTGCGCAATCCAGCCGGCGAGCAAGACCGGCAGGCTGGACACGGTGGCGGCCGCGGCGAGCTTGGCGTAGAAGAGCCCGCGGCCGCTGATGAAGCCGACCAGGAAGATCGGCGTCGTGGCAGCGACCGATGAGGTGAAGTTGACGGCGTAGAAGAACTCGTTCCAGCTGAAGATCAGGCAGATCAGCGAGGTCGCGGCAAGGCCTGGTGCGATCAAGGGCACGACGATCTGCAATATCTCATTCCGGAAACCGGCGCCGTCGACCCGCGCCGCCTCAAAGAGGTCCGGCGGAATCTCGAGAAGAAACGAGCGCAGGAGCCAGACGCCCAGCGGAAGGTTGATCGTCGTGTAGATCAGGATCAGGGCAAGGATGTTGTCCAGCAGCTGCAAGTCCCGAGCCAGCAGGTAGAGAGGAACCAGGCTGGCGGCAAACGGGAGGAAGCGCGTGGAGATGAAGAAGAACAGCACGTCCTGAGTCCTCTTGACCGGCCTGATCGCAAGCGCGTACGCGGCAGGCAGGCCGAGGACGAGGACCAGGAGCGTCGACACCAGGCTGGCTATCGCCGAGTTGATGAAGAACGGCGGAAAGTCGCCCGAGAGCACTTCCTGAAATGTCGTCAACGTCGGCACGAAAAAGATCGTCGGCGGAGAGCTGGCCGCCTGTGTCTCAGTCTTCAGGCTTTCAAGCCACATCCACAGGACCGGGAAAAAGAACACAAACACGACGAGCCAACCGACCACCGACAGCGCGAGCTTGGAGCGGAGCGTCCCTTCGGTCGCCCTCATCGCCTTGCCTCCACCTGAAAGATCGTGAAGAGCGTGCGGAGTGCAAACGTGGCGACGATGATCGTGATGATCACGGCCACCACCCCGATCGCCGACGCCTGTCCGATGCTGTAGCCCTGAAAGGCCACGAGGTAGAGCAGGAAGGGAACGTTGGTCGTGTCCTCGCCGGGACCGCCGTAGGTCAGCATGTAGATCGAGTCGTAGGTCTGGACCACGAAAAGCGATCCGAGCAGAGCGCCCAGCTCGATGAAGGGCCTGACCAGGGGAAGCGTGATGCGACGAAAGGCCTGCAGCGCGTTCGCACCATCGACGCGCGCCGCCTCCAGGACTTCCGGGTTCTGCGACTGTAGCCCGGCCAGGATGATCAGCATCATGAACGGCGTCCAGCGCCAGACCTCCACGGTGACCACCGTCACCATCGGGAACTGGCCCACCCAATCCACCCGACCGAGACCGAACGGCTTCAAGAGGTAAGGCAGCAGGCCGTACAGCGGGTTGAGGAGCGTGTGCTTCCAGATCAGCGCGCCCGCCGTGGGCATGATGAGGAAGGGCGCGATCATCAGCGTCCGCATGATGCCCTTGCCGAAAACCTCTGAGTTCAAGAGCATGGCCACGGCCATGCCGAGGACGACGGAGATCGTGATCACGGAGACGGTGAGGAGCACCGTGTTCCAGACCGCGGTCCGGACGTGCTCGTCGGTCACGAGCCCGGCGTAGTTCTCGAGACCAGCAAACCGAAAACTACCCGGCTTCAGGAGGTTCCACGAGAAGAAGCTGTAGTAGACCGTCAGCGCGAACGGAATCTGGGTCAGGACGAATGCGTAGATGAACGCCGGAAGCAGGGGCAGCCGGCGTGCCCAGGACTCGCGGCGAGAGACGGAGGCGGCGGAACCCCGCGCGCCTCCGCTCCCCACGACCGAACGGAGGATGGCCAACTTCAGTGCTGGTACTTCTTGCCGACGTCGGTGGCAAGCGCCTGCGCTTTTTGCAGCGCCTGATCGACGGTCTGATTACCGGCGATCACTTTGGCGAACTCCTGAGAAACCTGGTCCCCCAGTTGCTGGAACTCGTCGATGTCGACGTACTGAATGCCCACGTATGGGACCGAATCGACCGTCGCGTGGGTCACATCGGCGTGAGAGATGGAATCAAGCGTCACCTGCGCGAAGCCGGCGGAGGCGGCTTTGTACTCGGGGATCGAATAAGTCGAGGTACGTGTCCCTGGAGCCACGCGAGCCCACCCCAATTTGGTTCCCACCAGCTTGGCGTAATCCTTGGAGGTGGCCCAGTCCATGAATGTCCACGCGGCATCCTTCTTCTTGCTGGCCGAGCCCATGGCGAGCGTCCACGCCCACAGCCAACCCGACCAGTCCTTGACCTTGGTGGGGGCAAAGGCGTAGCCGGAGTTCTTGGCCGCGTCCCCGGTGAAGAAGCTGGCGGCGACGGTTGCGTCGTACCACATCGCGACCTTGCCGTTGTTGTAAGCGTTGAGGCACTCGGTGAATCCGGCGCTTCCGGCCCCCGGCTCACCGGCGTCCTTGAGCAGCTTCACGTAGAAGGTCAGCGCGTCTTTCCACTGCTGCGAGTTCAGCTGGGCGTTCCAGTTCATGTCGAACCAGCGTCCGCCATACGTGTTGACCACCGTGTCCAGCGGAGCCAGCTGCTCGCCCCAACCAGGTAGTCCCCGCAGGCAGATTCCGTTGACGTTCGAGCTGTTGACCGCTCGGGCGGCCGCGGCCACCTGGTCCCACGTCGGGTGGTCAGGCATCGTGATGCCCTTGGCCGCCAGGAGGTCCTTCCGGTACATGAGCATCGAGGACTCACCGTAGAAGGGCACGGCGTAGAGGTTGCCCTTGTACGTGAGGGCCGTCTTGATTCCGGGGATCAGGTCGCCAGGGTCGTATGCCGAATCCTTGGCGATGTAGGGGTCGAGATTCTCGAGCCACTTCTTGTTGGCCCACAGCGGAACCTCGTAGGTGCCGATGGTGAACAGGTCGAAGCGGCCGCTCTGCGTCGCGACGTCCTGCGTCACCTGCTGGCGAATCTGGTCTTCCGGAAGGGTCACGATATTGACCTTGATGCCCGAATGAGCGCTCTCGAAGTCGGGAACCAGCTTCTTGAGGTCGGTCATCGACGGGTTGTCCACCGATCCGAGCGTGATCGTGGTCGCTCCCCCGCCCCCACCGCCTCCGGCGCCCGAACACGCCACGCCCACCAGGACAAGCACGAGCCCCGCGATCAGCGTCACGGCGGATCTGGGTCTCGCCCGGTGGTCCGGAGATCGAAGCTTCCTTTCGGTCATGGAGCGTCTCCCCTTGAACTACGCCACCGATCGCCCGGGTTGAGTCGGGCATGACAACGTTGTCAAAAGACAACGTTGTCTGATATAGCACAGATCCGGTTAGACTGCAACTGGAGAATTGGCAGCGTGCGATCGGGGGCTACACCTTCGAGCCAGAGCGACAAACGTTGACAAGGCGTTCTGAGGGGAGGTCGAGACCGACCATGCGCGAGGTTGCCGCGCTGGCCAGGGTCAGCCTCAAGACCGTTTCGCGGGTCGTCAACGGCGAATCGGGCGTCTCCCCCCAGCTGGCGCGTCGGGTCCTGTCCGCCTCAGAGCGGCTCGACTACCGGCACAACATGACCGCAAGCAGCCTCCGCCGGTCGGACGGCCGGAGCGCAACCATCGGAGTCGTCCTGGAGGACGTCGCCAACCCCTTCGCCTCGGCGCTGCACCGCTCGATCGAGGATGTCGCGGTGTCGCGGGGCGTGCTGGTGCTGGCCGGCAGCTCGGACGAGGACCCCGAACGAGAGCGAGAGCTCGTGGCGGCGTTCGCCTCGCGACGAGTGGACGGGCTGATCGTCCAGCCGGCCGGCCACGATCACAGCTACCTGCTCGCGGAGCGCCGGGCCGGCACGCCGATGGTCTTCGTCGACCGTCCTCCCGCGTTTCTCGACGCCGACACCGTCCTTACCGACAATGCCGCCGGAGTGCATCGCGGCGTGAGCCAGCTGATCGCGAATGGTCACCGGCGAATCGGCTACCTGGGCGACCTGCACACGATCGCGACCGCGGCCGAACGCTTCGAGGGATACCGCGCCGCGCTCAAGGAGCACGGGATTCAGCTCGACGAACAGCTGGTGAGGCTGGACCTTCGAGGCGTCGAGAAGGCCGAGGCGGCGACGACAGATCTCATGAGCCTCCCAGAGCAGCCGACCGCCCTCTTCACAGGGCAGAACCTGGTGACCATCGGAGCCTTTCGCGTTCTGCGCCGGCTTGGACTGCACAAGAAGGTGGCGTTGATCGGCTTCGACGACATACTGCTCGCCGACCTGCTCGAGCCTGGCATCACGGTCATCGCACAGGACCCGGCGGGGATTGGTCGCGAAGCCGCGGGGATCCTGTTCAGTCGCCTGGACGGTGACAAGCGGCCGTCGCACCATACGATCGTCCGCACTCGGATGATCATTCGCGGCTCAGGCGAGATACGGCCGTGATCGTGGTCTGCGGAGAGGCGTTGATCGACGTCATTCACAACGGCGACGGCACCCAGCGGCACGTCCCGGGGGGCGGACCCTTCAACACCGCACGCGCGCTGGCCCGGCTGGGGGTGCCGACTGCGTTCCTGGGAAGGCTCTCAGAGGATCCGTTCGGCAGGCAGCTGGCAGGGCTCCTGGCATCCGACGGTGTGAGCCTCGAGCTGGCGAGCTTTGGACCCGAGCCAACGACCACGGCGATCGCGACGGTGAACGACGACGGCCTCACCGAGTACGAGTTCGTCCTTGCCGGGACTTCCGCGCCGAGCCTGAACGCCGCAATGCTTCCAGTGCATCTCGGTCATGAGGTCGTCGGCCTTCACGTGGGGACGTTGGGACTCGTAGTCGAGCCCATGGCCTCGGCGCTCGCCGGCCTGGTCCGCCGTGACGGGCACGAGCGCCTGGTGATGCTCGATCCGAACATCCGGAGCGGGCTGGCCGCCGAAGCTTCTTACCGCGAGCGGCTGAGAGACGTCATCTCGCGCAGCGCGATCGTCAAGGCGAGCCGGGAGGACCTGGCCTGGCTGTACCCCGGCAGCGATTACGAGCATGCCGCCGAGATGCTCCTGGCCGATGGTCCTCGTCTGGCTGTGGTTACGCTCGGCGTCGAGGGAGCGTTCGGGGTTCACGGGAGACTGCGGGTGCGCGTGGCCTCACCACAGGTCGAGGTCGTCGACACGATCGGTGCGGGCGACGCCTTCGGCGCAGCCCTTCTCGCTTGGCTGCACGACCACTCCAGGCTCACGCCCGACCTCGTGCTGGAGCAGGACGAGCTTCACGGGGCGCTCGACTACGCCTGCCTCGCCGCCGCGATCACCTGCACCCGGGCCGGCGCCGAACCTCCATGGAAGTCGGAGATGAGCCGCGACGCCCTCTTTCCCGCACCGGATTCGAAGTCGTGATTACTGCTAGATTTCTGCGCGACAGGGGGGAGTAGCTCCCTAGCCGCTCCCGTCAGGACGGTGCCGTGGCGCACCCGGGACGGCGGCGGACTCAGGTCCGCGGCAAGACCTCTGCCGATCCCGTACTGAAGGAGATCAGGTTTTGCCGGAAGGCGAGGTGGTCACGGGTCCGTCGCTGCTGAGGGCCGGCTTGATCCTGCTCGGAGTCGTCGGCCTGGTCCTGCTCCTCCTGCGCCTGCAGGAGCTGGTCATCGTGTTCGTCATCGCCGTAGTGCTGGCCGAAGGCTTGCGTCCTCACGACGGCGAGCTGACGCGCCGCGGCCTGCACTTCGAGCTCGCGCGCGCGTCTGTCTACGTGACATTGATCGCCGCTCTCGTCCTGGTTGGGATCGTGCTCACGCGGCCGGTGGTGGCGCAGTCCAGGGCCGTGCTTTCCGACCTGCCGGGATATGAGCAGCGGCTCCAGAGCAACCTCGCACCGGTGCTCGACGCGCTTTCTATCGACGCGAGCGTGGGGTCGCAGCTGAGCGGATACCTGGGCTCGGTCGCCCGCGCCGGGCTTACGTTCGTGACGGGTGTGGTGCGCGGGCTGTTCGACACGGTCGTGGTGCTGCTGCTGAGCTTCCTGTGGCTTTCGGCCGGAGCACGTTTCGGTCGCTTTGCGCTGGGGCTGCTGCCGCCGGAAAGGCGGCCGGTGCTGGAGCAGACCTGGCGCGAGATCGCGGCAGGCTTTGCCGGCTACGTGCGGGGCGTGGCCGTGAACATGGTCGTGATCGGCGTGCTGACAGGCGTGGCCGCAGCCCTGCTCGATCTTCCCGCGCCCATCCTGCTGGGCGTCTTCGCCGGCCTGACCGAGATGATCCCGATCGCGGGTCCGATCATCGGCGCGATCCCGGCGATCCTTCTGGGTTTCACCATCTCGCCCATTTATCCGCTCGTGGTCGCGGTCGTGTACCTCGCCATCCAGCAGATCGAGGCGCATACCCTGGTGCCGGCCGTGATGCGCCAGGCGGTCGGCCTGCCGGCGCTCGTCGTCGTCGTTTCGATCGCCGCTGGTGCCGGGCTGGCCGGGGTGGGCGGGGCTTTGGTCGCGGTGCCGATCGCGTTTTCCGTGCAGGTCATGATCCTGCGCGTCGTTGGCCCGGCGATCCGCGAGCGGTACGGCTAGTGGAACGCGTGCTGCGACCGTCGCTCAGCTGGCTGCTCGTCTTCGTCCCGATCTCGATCGGCGCCGAGCTCTTCTCCCATCAGCCGGTGCTGATCTTCACCACCGCTGCCCTGGCGATCGTTCCGCTCGCGGCGCTGATCGGATCGTCGACCGAGCAGCTTGCGATTCGACTCGGACCAGCGGGCGGAGGGCTCTTGAACGCGACGCTGGGCAACCTGACGGAGCTCATCGTCGGCGTGCTGCTGGTGAGCGCGGGCGAGTTCACGGTCGTCAAGGCGACCCTGATCGGGTCCATCGTGGGCAACCTGCTTTTGGTGTTGGGGGTCTCCTTCATCGCCGGCGGGGTTCGGCATGAGGAGCAGAAGTTCAGCCAGAAGTCGGCGCGCGTGCACGCCGCATCGCTGTTCCTTTCTGTCGCCAGCCTGGTCATTCCGGCCCTCTTGATCACCACCACTCCATCCGTCGGATTCACCGAGAAAGAGGTCGTGAGCGTCGTGGTGGCGGCGGTCTTGATCATGACTTACATCGCCGCGCTGGTTTTCACGCGCATCACGCACGCCCACCTGTTCCGCGTGCCGGCGACGGATGAGGTCGCGACGTGGCCGACCTCCCTCGCCCTGCTGGTTCTAGGCGGCGCGGCGGTGATGGTCGGGATCGAGTCCGATTTCCTGGTCTCGTCGCTGAACCCGGCCCTCAAGCAGCTCGGCGTCCCGGCGATGTTCGTGGGGCTGATCCTGATTCCGATCATCGGCAACGCCGCCGAGCACGCGTCTGCAGTCGTGTTCGCGCTCAAGAACCGCACCGATGTGACGCTGGAGATTGCCGCCGGCTCGTCGACCCAGATCGCCTTGTTCGTGGCGCCCGCGCTCGTGGTGATCAGCCTGCTGATCGGACGGCCGATGGACTTCATCTTCACAGGGTTCGAGGTCGCGATCGTCGGCGTGTCGGCGCTGATCTTCACCGTGACCGCGCTGGATGGGCGCAGCAACTGGTTGGAGGGACTTCAGCTCACGGGCGTCTACGTGGTCGTGGCGGTGTCAGCCTACTTCGTCACGACCGGGGCCTGAGCCGCGCCCGACGCCAGGTCACCCGAGGGGTTCGTCCGCTCGCATTCGGGCCATCCTCTCGTCGATCTTCGCCGTCTCGGTCGGATGCGCCTGCCTGACCTGTGCGGCCCGGACACGAGCGCTGTCCGCCTCGCTCTTGCAGCCGGCAGCGTCAAGCCGCTGGGCGTGCTGTTCCAGGAGCGGCGCGAGCATGGCCCGCGCCTCGGCGCCGGCGACCTCTTCTTTGAGGAGCTCATCCATCAGCTGGACCCATCGCTCAGAGGTGGCCGCGGCCCCAACGAGGTCGCCGATCGCTGTCTGGGCGTCGGCCTTGTTGTCGAGCGACGTTGCGACTGCAATGGTCGCTTTCGATCGTTCGCGGATTGCGATCGCCCTGTCGTAAAGGGGAATCGCCGCTTCAGGCGACCCGGACGCCACCAGCAGGTAAGCCCAGTCGTTGTAAAACGAGGCCGCCGTCTCAGAGCTGAGCTCCTTCTTCCGTCGCAGCAGGTCCTCTTCTTGCTTGTACATGAGCGATGACTCGGCATATTTGCCCTGGTGTCGGCATGCCACCGCGATCTGACGCATCGTCTCGAGGACGACCTGGCTGCTGGCGCCCTGCTTCTTGGAGTAGATGGGCAGAACCTCCCGCTGCAGCGCCTCGACGTCCGCCCAGTGTCCGAGCTCACCTTCGCAGCGCGTCAGGCGCTCGGCCGTCGTGACCGTCAGATCGTGGTCGCGCCCGATTGCCTGCTTGCGGATCTCGTACGCCCGCCGCAGCAACGGCCGCGCATCCGCCCAGCGCTCCAGGTCGAAGTACACGGCGGCCAGGTTGTTGGCGGCGGTCGCGATGACGATCGGCTGCGCGGTGACCTCGGCCAGCGGAACCGCCTGTTCGAACAGCGGCACGGCCGCGGCGAAGTTGCCCTCTTTCTGGCGCTGGAAGGCGCGATCGTCGAGGTCCTTCCAGGGTTTCACGCCGGGCTTCGACTCGACTCGCCAGGTCCGCAGTCGCGACCAGCCGGCCGCAACGCCGACAAAAGCGGCAATGGCGGCGATGACTGCGACCGGCCAGGAGACGATTCCCGGCGCTCCGAGCTGGGTCAGGACGCCCTGGACGAACCCGGCGACGAACAGGAACGCGATGAAGACCACAAACCCGACGATCTGCCTTACGAATTGCATGGCCGCGACCTCCTCCCTTTTCTGGTGCCGCATCGGCGGTTCACGGCGGCCAGTCTGTGATGAGGTCGGTTCCAACCTCAGTCTCAGCGCGGTCTCGAAATTGGTCTCACCCACGAATTCCCCGCAAGCGCCGGCGCCCGCCGGTTTGAGAGGCCCTTCAATGCCGCGAGTGCCGGCGCTTGCGGGTATCCGCCTGCCTCGAAACCCGCGACTGCCGGCGCGCGCGCGAAATTCGCACACTCCGGACCTGGTAGCCCCCGCGGGGTTCGCACTCGCGAGTCACATGACGCCGCGGTTGACGTTTTCGGATCCGGCCCTCAGAGTCGAACGGTATCAATGGCCAGAGCACCCAGCGGCCGGCCGGCCGCTGGTCCGTCCCCTGTGACCGAACGACTGCGCCTGGCCGAGCTGATGGCCGCTCTTTCGCTGGCCACCGATCTCGGGATGGGCCAGCCCCTCGAGCAGGCCCTTCGAACCTGCCTGATCGCCATCGAGCTCGCCGAGCGGATGGGGTTGACCAAAGACGAGATCTCGGAAGTTTTTTACGTCGCCTTGCTGCGCTTCCTAGGCTGCACGGCAGACGCTCACGAGATCGCCGAGCTTTTCGGCGGCGACGATCTCGCCGAGCGGCGCACCGCTGCGACGGCCCTGGGCGGATCGCCACCGGAGCTTGCTCGCGCAATACTGCGAGTGGGCACCGGTCAGCGGCCGCTTCGGCGAGCGGAACTGCTGGTCGGGCTGATCGCGCGCTTGCCGGGGCTCATGAGTGAAGCTGCCAGGGCGCACTGCGAGATGGCTGAGCATCTGGCGGCCCGGCTCGGGCTTCCGGCAGGTGTTCGACGTGCTCTGGTGGTCGAGTACTTAAGGTGGGACAGGCTAGGTGCTCCACGGGGCTTCTCTCGGAACGACATCCCCCTCTCGGCCCGGATCGTCTTTGTGGCCCGCGACGCCGATGTCCTGCATCGTGAGGGCGGAACTCAGCTGCTCCGGGCATCGCTGAGAGCGCGCACCGGCCACGCCTACGATCCTGCTGTGGCAACCACCCTGCTCCAGCACGCAGACGACGTAATGATGGCAATCGATGTCACCTCGCCGTGGAAAGCTGTGCTGCAGCGGGAACCGGAGCCGCACCCATGGGTGCCGGAATCCCGTCTGGAGTCTGTCCTCGAGACCTTCGCCGACTTCGTCGACATGAAGTCACCCTGCATGGCCGGGCACTCCCGCGGCGTGGCCGCACTCGCGAGTGGTGCCTCCGCAGACGGAAAGAACTTGGGGCGGTCGGGATTGGTGCACGACCTCGGGCGGGTGGGTGTACCGAACGGCATCTGGGACAAGCCAGGTCCGCTGACGGATGGAGAGTGGGAGCGCGTGCGTCTCCATCCGTATTACTCGGAGCGGATCCTGGAGCGATCCGCAGCGCTCAAACCGCTGGCCACGTGCGCCGGCATGCACCACGAACGACTGGACGGATCCGGCTATTACCGCCGTTCGCATGGAGCCGAAATCTCACCCGACGCCCGCATTCTGGCAGCCGCGGACGCATATCAGGCCATGACCGAGCCGCGTGCATTTCGGCAGGCGCTGTCCGCCACGCGTGCTGCCGAAGAGCTCGAGGCTGAAGCGCATACCGGCCGGCTCGACGCTGATGCCGTGCACAAGGTGCTGACCGCAGCCGGGCACCGACCGCAACGCACCGCGGCCTGGCCTGCAGGGTTGAGCGATCGGGAGGTGGAGGTGTTGCGGCTGCTCAGCCGAGGTGGCACGAACAAGGAAGTGGCCTTGTTGCTGAAGATCTCGCCCAAGACCGTCGGCCATCACGTGAGCCATATCTACGACAAGATCGGCGTCTCGACGCGGGTCGGGGCGACCCTGTTTGCCGTGGAGCAAGACCTCCTGCAATAGGGCAAAAGCCCGATGCGCTGTCTCGCGATTCTGCCGACTATGCCTGTCGTGCGCTGGCAGACGTCGGGGCGGAAGAATAAGGAGGCTCGAGACCAATGTTGAAGCTCGATTTCAGCTGCGAGATCAAGCGACCCGTCGAGGAAGTGTTCGCCTACCTGACGGATCCGGCCAAGGTTCCGGAATGGAACCCGGCGGTCCTCCAATGCAGAGAGGAGCCGTCAGGTCCTGTCCAGGTGGGCAGCATGCTTCACATGGTGAGCAGGATCTTGGGGCGTCGCTTCGAATCAACCCTCGAAGTCACCGAGTTCACGCCGAACAAGAAGTTCGTGTACAAGTCGAATTCCCCATTTCCGGTCGAGGCGACCTATTTGGCTGAGCCAACGGCCGGCGGGACAAGGGTCACCGTCGAATCAGTCGCCGAGCCAGCCGGCTTCTTCAAACTGGCCGAGCCAGTCCTCGGCCGAATCGCCAAAAAACAGATCCAGACGAACCACAACACGATCAAGGAACTGCTCGAAGCTCGAGAACCTGCCAAGGTCGGCAATTGAGCAGCATGCCGCCCCTATTTTCGTCCCGCTTCGAGGAGGTCCTGTTCTGGGTCGCCGTCCTCTTTGGGTTCGTCCTGCCATTCGTCTACTTCGTCCGATGGAGTCTGAAAAATGCCGCCTCGACCAAGGCGAAGCCGCGCAAAGATGTGTCAAGCCTGACGAATTTCGCCCTCATCCCCGCGGCCGTGATCGCGATGTGGCTGGGATACGCACGCGTCGGGCCACTTCCGCACTGGCTCTTCTATCCAGGGCTGGCAATGTTTCTTTTGGGGCTGGCACTCACCGTGTGGGCGTATCACACCTTGGGGCGTTTCTTTTCCCTTGAGGTGCAAGTCCAACGCGGGCACGCAGTCCTCAGTACAGGTCCCTATCGCCTCTTACGTCATCCCGGCTACGCGGGAGTCTTGTTCGGTTTCGTCGGGCTGGGCCTAGCCCTTCAGTCCTGGGTCTCGGTGCTGGTGCTGCTACTTGCAACGACAACCGCGCTCGCCTACCGCGCTCGGATCGAAGAACGATTCTTGATCGCCGAGCTGGGCGACGAGTATCTCCAGTACATGGCCAGAACCAAACGCCTCGTTCCCTACGTCTGGTAAGAACGCGCGGACCCTCACATTTGCCACGGCGAGGGCGCACATAGCCAGACCCATACTCTCTCTAAGTCGAACGCGATGGTGGTGCTTTACGGAGTAGGCCCCGGCGGATTCGAGGGGACAGCCAGTACACCGAGGCCGTTGTGCGCTTCAGGCGGGCGCGTGCCTAGCCAAGATCCCTAATTGCGCTGGCCTCGACCCTGGGGATCAACCTGGGCTGCGTCGAGGTCCACCTTGATGGTCAGCAGCGAGGTGCCCAGCTGCTTGGCACCCTTGGCCATACCGGGATCGAGGGACTCGAGGCGCCGAATGGGATCGTCGTCCGGCACAAGGTGCGCGGTGCCCGTGCGCCACGCTCCCTCGACCTTGACCTTCACTTGAGGATCGGCGATCAGGTTCTGAACATACAAGGCGGCCCGTCCGTGATGGGCAACGATCCACAGCACATTGCCGTCGAGTCCATAGCCGACGGGGATTCGGCGTCGCTTTCCGGACCTGCGTCCGATCGTCTCGAGAAGAGCGCATGGATCGCCGGGGTTGCCGGCGCGCAGCACCCGTCGCGGATTGATCAGCCGTACCTGCAGGAAAGTCATCAACCGCCGTTTCATGGTGCGTATGCCGTTGAGAGCAGCCTAGGCGCTACCCGGATCCTCGGCAAGAGTCGGTCATAGCGGCGAGCGCCCGGTCAGGCATGACGGGGGCTCCTTGCCGCCAGGTCTCACGGCCACGGGCAAGGTGTATTTCGGACATGGCGCGAGAGTCGGCAGACCAGAATCGGTATGGCCGTTGTCATCCGATATGCACTCTCGGGAGGCTCGGATGCGGCCGAGTCCGTGACTTGCGCCTACCTCGCAGGTGTCACGTTGGCTGGCGTAGCTGAATGCGGCCATGGGTTGGTGGTGGGTCGAGTACATGGCGGCCGTGCTCCTGCTCCGCTGGCTGATACTGGATGCGAACGGGCGTCCGCCTCTAGTCCGCGCGGGAAGGGACCGCTCGATGCGGGCACGAATGAGATGCGCTATCCCTGCAGGGCGCGCTTGGTCTTCTCGTACTCGTCCTCGCCGATCTCGCCCGCCGCGAACCGGCGGCGCACTGTTTCCAGCGCCGAATCGGAAATGGACGTCGATCGCGCAAATGCGCGAATCAGGAACATGACCAGAACAATCAGGCCGACCCAGAACAAGACCATCATGGGCACCATCCAGAGCCAGCTCCAGCCGTCGTAGTACCACATCATCGGCGATCTAACCTCCTTTGCTTCGGTACTCACGCTACGCAGCTCCGCCGGCGAGACGCAGTGCCGGACGACCCGAGACCGGAGGGTCTCTCAGCCTCCGCCGGCCGATGACCCGGTCCCATCCCACACTATGACTAATCGATCAGACGTCCTTGCGTCACTTCATGGGTAGATGGCGGTGACGATCGCGGGCGAACCCGATGCGACCCTCGACGCCGCAGCGCGAGAGGAGTGGCTCGCTCGCTGTGAGACGGCGTACGCCACGGTCTATCGCGCACTGATCGCGATGGGCGCGACGCGGGACGATGCGGCCGACGCCCTGCAGGACGCGTTCGAGGAGGCGCTCCGACATCGCACGCCTGTCGTCCGGGCCGACGGATGGCTCTTCGTGGTGGCTAATCGGAAATGGCGCCGGGCGCGCTGGCGACGGCGCATCTTCCGCCCGCTCGACGTCGTGCACGCAACCACGGGGAGCGACCGGGACGAGGAGATCGACCTGCTCAGAGAGCTTGCTCGGCTCACCGAACGTCAGCGGACCGTCATCGTGGCGCGCTACGTGCTCGGTCTCTCGCGGCGTGACATCGGCGACATGCTCGGCATTGCGCCGGGGACGGTAGCGGCGACCGTGCATCAAACGACCGCGCTCCTTCGGGAGCGTCTGATTGGAGGAACGAAGTGAGCGACATCGACACGGAAGTCAAGCGTCTGTTCGACGAGCGCCTTGGAACGCTAACGCCTCCGCCGCGCACCGAACGCCGCCCGCGCCGTGGCCTCAGAGTCGCGGCGGCAGCGGCGGTCGCGACACTTGGGTTCGCTGGAGCAGGGCTGGTAGTGAACGTGAACGCTGTTGCGGCCACGAACGGCGTGGACTGCGCCAACTTCCTCACGAAAGTGCAGGTGTGGGCGCAGAGCCACCGCAGCGATCTCGCCGGGACAGATCACTCCGCGGCGAAGGCCGAGCTGGCGAAGCTGGTCGCTGCGAGC
>JBKPCF010000066.1:0-20339 GCA_046727235.1 Candidatus Dormiibacterota bacterium | reverse complement strand
CAAGAGCGGCGATTCGTATCAGCTGCAGGTCGAGGCCCTGGAGCCGCCGCGCCGCTTCGCGTTCCGCTGGGTGCAACCGGAGGGCTCGCCCGCGCGCGCGGACAACACGATGCTCGTCGAGTTCCTGCTCGAGCCCGAAGCAGGCGGTACGCGCCTGCGGGTGGTGGAGAGCGGATTCGACACGATCGACTGGTCCGACGACGAGAAGGCGAAGTACGCCGATCGCCATTCGAGCGGCTGGCACGTTCTCCTCGAACGCCTGCGCGACTATGCGCCGAGCGTGAGATGACCAAGGCCGCGCTGAACGAGGAGGAGCTGCTGGAGGCGGTCGCCGACACGTCTCGGCGCCGCGTGCTCGACCTGATCCTCGCCCACGGCGACGTCACACCAACAGGGCTCGCCGCCGAGCTCCCCTTCACACGGCAGGCGGTGGCCAAGCACCTGGCCGTACTCGACCGCGCCGGCCTGGTCGAGAGCAGGCGGAGCGGCCGCGAGGTCCGCTACTCGGTGCGGCCCGAGCACCTCGACGTCGCCGTGCGTGCGATGGCCAGGGTCGCGGCACGCTGGGAAGCCCGGCTGGGTGTGATCAAGCGGGTAGCCGAGTCGCGCGCTCGCGCAACGAGGTAACAACCGATCCATGACACGACCGCTGGTTCCGCCGCTCCCGCCGTTCATCGACGACCTGCCTCTGCCGCTACGCCTGATCGCGGAGGAGCACCGTGGACGTCTCGTTGTGCGCATGCGGATGGGGGAGCACCGCTTCCACCGCGACTTGCCCGTATCGAAGATTTGGGGCTACGAGGGGATGGTCCCCGGCCCGACGATCGAGGCCGAGCGGGGACACCCGGTCACCGTCGAGTGGCGAAACGAGCTCGAGGGCCCGTTCCCGCTCGCGGTCACGAAGGCCCCAGCCCACGCAGACCCGCAGGGCGTGCCGGTCCAGTGCGTCCCCGGATTCAGCGGCGGAACCGCAGACCAGAGGACGGCAGCCCTGACCGGTGACGCGGTCGTGCATCTGCATGGCGGCCTGACCCCGGCCGTCTACGACGGTTGGGCGGAGAACCTTCTCGCCCCAGGACAATCCACTGTCTTCCACTACCCAATGGATCAGCGTGCGGCGTTGCTCTGGTACCACGACCACGTCATGGGCATCACCAGGTTCGACGTCTACGCCGGACTCGCCGGGTTGTGGATCGTGCGCGACCAGCGGGAGCGCGAGCTGGGTCTGCCAGAGGGGCCACCGTACGAGGTGCCGCTGCTGATCCAGGACCGCAACTTCGACCTCGACGAACTGGGCAGGTTGACCGGACGCCTTGTTCACAAGACCGACCCCGAGGTGATGGAGGCTTTCGCACCATTCACCGTCGTCAACGGCAAGGTCTGGCCGGCGCTTGACGTGCAGCCGGCCATCCATCGCTTGCGGGTGATCAACGGCTCAAACGCGCGCACCTACCGGTTGGTCCTGATCCGCAACGGTCAACCCGACCTCGATCGGATCACGCAGATCGGAACCGACCACGGGCTGCTCCGGGCCCCAACTCCCGTGCCATCGGATGGTCTGGTGCTGGCGTCGGCCGAGCGGGCCGACCTTCTGGTTGATTTCTCCGACCTGGCTCCGGGAACCGAGCTGACGCTGTTCAACACGGCGAAGGCTCCCTTCGATGGGTCTCCGTTCGCTGCGACTCAGGCCGAGGCCGCGGCCGACCTCGCCGGACTGCTCCCGCATCCGGAGGTGATGCGCTTCAGAGTCGTCCGGGGCTCGGCAGAGCGCCGGGTCTTTCCGGCCGCGCTCGCGACCGATTACGGCGCGCCCTCACCCGAGGAACTGGCGAACGCGAAACGCAGGGTGATTTTGCTCGTCGAGCGCGAGCTCGAAGGCGAGCCGAACATGCTCACAATGCGCGAGCTTGCACCCGCAACGGATTCAGACACCAGCGGTCTGTTGACCGTGACCAACGAAGGCTTAACGACGCGGTATCGCGCTGTCGCGGCGCACTTTGAGGACGTGACGACGTTCTTTCCGATGCTTGGCGAGTACGAGGTCTGGCAGCTCATCAACCTGACCGGCGACACCCACCCGATCCACGTCCACCTCGACCCATTTCAGATCCTGTCGCGACGCCCAATCCGCTACGAGATCGCCGAAGGGGGTATCGAAGACCTCTTGATTACAGCTGCGGTCACGTTCGAACACGACCCAGCCGATCAGGTCGACCACACGATCGCCGACAACGAGCGCGGACTCAAGGACACCGTGCGAGTCAACCCGAACGAGGTGGTCGAGATCGCCGTCCGCTTCACCAACTACAGCGGGCGGTACATGTACCACTGTCACATCCTCGAGCACGAGGACCGCGACATGATGCGGCCGTTTGTGACAATGCCGATGGAGCTGATGCCGTTCATGGCCTGACGAGGCGACAAGCACTCGGACTGACGCGAGTCTCGCCCTGTCGATGATCAGGTAAGGGCCGGCTTCGCGCTTGCCAGCGCACCTGCAAGCTCGGATCGGGATGCGATACCGAGCTTTGGGAGCACCCGGTAGAGGTGAGCGCCGCCGGTGCGAAAGGAACAATCGGTCGCCGATCTCGCGATTGGAAAGTCCGGATGCGGCCATCTGAGCGATCTGCAGCTCTTGCGGGGACAGCGTCCATACGGAATCGAGGTGTCGAAGTCCTTGATCCTTCCGACGGCCACGTCATCGGACGTCCACACCTGCTGTCCGACCGCGAGGCGAGGGCATGAAGCGCCAGGAATCAGGCGCGTCTGTCATCGAGCTCCAGGCTCCGGCCGATTACCAGTCCTTTGACGCGTAGTCAGAATGATTCGCGGAGGCTAGGGGCTTTCAGAATCCAGGTAGCGGTGCGCTATCGGCAGGACCTCGCCGGCGCAGACGAGGCGACGAGATGGTGGGAGGCTCCCAACCTGCATCGATCGGATTGAGGTTGGCGCCGGGAGGGACTATCGCGTCGATCTCATCGAGGACCTTATCGTCGATCCGAACCTCCGCTGCGCCGAGTTGAGATTCAATCTGCTGCATAGTGCGCGGTCCGATGATCACCGAGGTCACAGCCGGATGTTGGAGGACAAAGCCAATAGCAAGATGGATCAGGCTCAGCCCCGCATCCGACGCGACCTGTGCCAGAGCACGAGCTGCCTCGTATTTGCGTTGATTCTCCTTGATGGAGAGATCGAACCTGATCGGATCATGCGTCGCCCGGAATGGGGTCTGACCTTTCGTCTCCGTTGTATAGCTGCCGGAAAGCCACCCGCCATTGAGAGGGCTCCAGGTAATGGCTCCAAGACTGTATTTCTGGCAAACCGGCAAAACGTCAGCCTCGATTTTGCGTGCGAGCATTGAGTACGGAGGCTGCTCACAAACAAAGCGTTGATGTGAGCGCCGTTCGGCAATCCACTGCGCCTCGACGATCTGGTGCGCAGGAAACGTGGAGCTGCCCAGGTATCTGATCTTCCCCGCTCGCACCAGGTCTGTCAGCGCACCAAGCGTTTCGTCGATGTCCGTATTCGGATCGGGCCTGTGGATCTGGTACAGGTCGATCCATTCCGTTCCCAACCGGCGAAGGCTGTTATCGACCTCCTGCGTGATCCATCGACGTGAGTTGCCTCTCGCATTTGGATCTTCGCCCATTGCGTGATTGACCTTGGTCGCCAGAACGACATGCTGCCGCTTCTGGGCCAGGGCATGACCGACGATCTCCTCCGACTCGCCGGCTGAATAGACGTCGGCCGTGTCGATGAAGTTGATTCCGGCATCGAGTGCTCGATCGATGATGCGCTCGCATTCCTTGTGGTCCTGATTGCCCCAGGCGCCAAACATCATGGTTCCGAGGCAAAGCTGGCTCACGCTGACACCCGTTGACCCGAGGACTCTGTGCTGCATTCGACGGCAGTGAGCTTACCCGAGCCGCTTGACCCAACATCCTATTTCCTATAGCATTCGCCCGATCCCGCTCAGGCACACGAGCACACGGATCCCGTCATGGTGCTCATACAAGGAGGAAGCCGGATGACAGGTAGAGCCTTGGCCCGAACACTGGCCATCGCGACGTTGCTGGTACTCGCCGCCTGCGGAGGGACCACCTCCGGCGGGGGCGCCAAGACCAACGCCGCTGTCGCAATCGTCCCCGGGGGTCCGCATCCCTACTTCGAACCCATGCGGCAGGCGATCGTGGACGCGAAGGCTGACTTCAGCCTCAGCAAGGGCACGTTCGAGGTGCCGAGTGACTGGAAGCAGGACCTTCAGAACCAGCTCCTGACCAGCCTCGCGGCCAAGGGTTACGACGGTTTTGGCATCTTCCCAACCGACGGCAACGCTGCCAACGGAATCGTCTCCCAGCTGGCCGCCAAGAACTACCCGGTCATGGCCGTCGGCGGCTGCGTCCAGGAGCCGACCAAGACCACGTACTGCATCGCGACTGACGTCGGAAATTCCGCCTACACGGGCGCCAAAGCCGCGATTCAGGCGATGGGCGGAAAGGGAGTCTTGCTCCACGGCACCGGTCTCCTCACCGACCCGAACACCGTGCTGCGCGTCGACGCCGTGAAGAAGGCCGTCGCTGAGACCAACGGCGCTGTAACGCTGATCACCATCACCGACATCGACAAGGACGCCCAGACTGCTGACACCGCCATCAACCAGGCGCTCGCCACCCACAAGGACATCACCGGCATCGTGACGAGCGCGTACAACCCCACGGTCGCCGCGGCCAAGGCGCTCCGGACTCTGGGCGACAAGAAAATCAAGATGGTCGGAATCGACGACGACCCTATCGTGCTGCAGGCCGTGAAGGACGGCTTCCTGATCGGGACCATGGGCCAGAACCCATACGGCCAGGCTTACATCGCCGCCTACGCGATCAACCAGATCCACCAGGGCTGCAAGAAGAAGAGCGGCGCTCCGTACTTCATCGATTCCGGGACGTTGCTGATCAGCCCCGACAAGACCGCGACTTACAAGGACGACTTCAAGACGTTGACCAAGAGCATCGTCGCGGGCTTCAAGGACAAGTACCTCTCCTGCTGATGCGACCGGCCACCACGTCCCAGGACTCGCTCAAAATGCCAATCCGGCGAGTCGACACCTACCTCGTCGACCTGATGCCTGAACGCCCGCGCACCGATGCGATTCAGAGCTTCACGAAGCAGGAGACGATCTTCGTCGACGTCGAGACGTCCGACGGCGTGGTTGGCACGGGGTACGCGTACACGATTGGAACAGGGGGACGGGGAGTGCTCGAAATGCTTCGGCACGACCTGGTCCCCCTTCTAGCCGGGGAAGACGCGAACCAGATCGAAGCCATCTGGCAGAAGCTCTTCTGGGCCACCCACGGAACAGCGGTCGGGGCGATCACCAGCCTTGCCCTCGCGGCCGTGGACATCGCCCTTTGGGACGTGCGCGGAAAGACTCTCGGCCAGCCGCTTTGGCGCCTGGCCGGCGGCGCGCGCCCCACGGTTCCGCTCTACGACACGGAGGGCGGCTGGCTCCATCTCTCGACCAACCAGCTGGTGGAAGGCGCCCTCGCGTCCAAGCATCAGGGCTGGCCAGGAGTGAAGCTCAAGATCGGCAAGCCACACCCTCAGGAGGACCTCGAGCGGCTGTCTGCGGTCCGCGATGCGGTCGGGCCGGCGTTCGACATCATGGTCGACGCCAACCAGTCGATGACTTATGCGGAAGCCAAGCGGCGAGCGCACCTTTTCGAGCAGCTTGACCTCTACTGGCTGGAGGAGCCGCTCCCGGCCGAGGACCTCGGCGGTCACGTCCACCTGGCAGCCGCGACCAGCATCCCGATCGCGGTGGGGGAGAGCATCTACTCCCTCAGCCATTTCCGTGAGTACCTGGCGGCGGGCGCCGCGGGCATCCTGCAGCCTGACGCAGCACGTCTAGGCGGCATCACTCCATGGCTGAAGGTCGCGCACCTGGCCGAGGCCTTCAACGTCAAGGTCGCGCCGCACTTTCTAATGGAGCTTCATGTCAGCCTTGCGGCAGCGGTGCCAAACGCCATCTACCTCGAGCACATACCCCAGCTGAGGCAGATCACCCACTCGGAGATCGAGATCGTCGACGGACGCGCCGTGGCGCCGGAGTCGCCCGGGGTCGGGATCGACTGGGATCGTGAGGCGATCGCAGACCTTCGGATCAATTAGCGCCGGCCGCCTGACCGGGGGCGCGCTCCTCCGGCAGGTCGCCTTGCTCGCGCTTCTCATCGTCACCGCCGGCTTCTGGATCTACTTCTCAGTGGCGGCGTCCGGCTTCACGTCCGACTTCAACCTGTTCTCGCTGCTGCGTTTCGCGGCCATCCAGATCACCATCGGCTTTGCCCAGATGGTGGCGCTTTCGATCGGCGACCTCAACCTCGCCGTGGGTGCCATCGGCGGCGCGACGGGGATGATCGCCGGGTGGGCGATGCAGGTCCTGGGCCTTCCGCCCCTTGTCGCGGTGCTGTTCGCCCTGGCGGCCGGCCTGCTGCTTGGATTCGGCAACGCGCTGCTGATCACGTGGACGCGAATCAACAGCTTCATCGTCACCCTTGCCACAGCAAGCCTCATCACTGGGGCGATGTTGATCGTCACCCATTCGGATCCCTTCAGCCGGCTGCCTGACTCCTTCACGAGCTTCTCGGAGACCGAGGTCGCCGGCCTCCCGGTGTCGAACCTGGTCCTGGTGATGCTGGCGATCGGGATTGCTCTCTTCGTCCTCTATCGCAACCTGAGCCTGGGTCGGGAGATGCTGGCCGTAGGGGCCAACCGGCGGGCGGCCCGCATGTCGGGACTGTCCGTCGACCGCGTCGTGCTGCTCACCCACGGCCTTTCCGGGGCCCTGGCCGCGACGGCGGGGCTGATGGCGATCTCAGCCGACCACACCGCCTCGCCCAGCCTGGGCAGCGACTGGCTCCTGGCTTCCTTCGTCGCGCCCGCGATCGGGGGAACCCTCCTCTCGGGGGGCGTGGTCTCGGTGCCGGGAACGATCCTGGGCGGCGTGCTCCTGGCGACCATCTCGAACGGCCTGCTGCTGGTGGGCATAGACAACTTCTGGATCACCGTGTTCCTCGGCATCGTGCTGCTGCTGGCCGTGGTGCTGGACAGGGTGACCCGGGCGGCGGGAGGTGCGGCCCCGTGATGCAGCGCTTGCGCGGTCTTGCCCCCGGCGTGGCGCTGGGCTTGCTCCTCATCGACCTGGTCGGCATGATCGTGCTGTCGGTAGTCAGGCCGCAGTTCCTATCGACCTACAACCTCTTCGTCACCGGCCGCGATCTTTCCATCCTGCTTCTGGTCGCGCTGGCTCAGATGATCGTCCTGTCTCTGGGGCAGATGAACCTTTCGATCGGCTCGATCGGAGGCCTGGTGGCGATTATCGAGTCCGGCCTCATGGTCCGCTTCGGCATCCCGGTGCCGGTCGCTCTGGTGGCCGGCTTCTTGCTGGGCATCGTGTGCGGCGTCATCAACGGACTGCTTGTCTACTGGACGAAGATAAACAGCTTCGTGTTGACCCTCGGCACGTCATACGTGTTCGCGGGCATCAACCTTGGCATCACCCACGCCACGCCCTTCTATCACATCCCCAACGAGGTCAGCTCCTTCGGGCAGGCGCGCTTCGGCCCGATTCCGCTGATGGCGGCGGTGACCATCGTGCTCACCCTCCTGCTGGCGGGGTTCCTTTACCAGGTGGTGCTCGGCCGCCAGCTGCTTGCAGTGGGCGGCAATCCTGTGGCGGCGCGCCTCTCAGGGCTCCCGATCAGGCGAGCGACGCTGACCGCTCACGCCATCTCCGGATTCTTGGCCGCGGTCGCCGGGACGATGCTCATGGCCCAGCTGGGTCAGGGTCAGCCGACGATCGGTGCGACCTGGGTGCTTCCCTCCTTTGCCGGTCCGATCATCGG
Source organism: Candidatus Dormiibacterota bacterium (assembly GCA_046727235.1). Classification (GTDB taxonomy): domain Bacteria; phylum Chloroflexota; class Dormibacteria; order Dormibacterales; family Dormibacteraceae; genus 40CM-4-65-16. The sequence continues at coordinate 12,441 of JBKPCF010000066.1, read as the reverse complement.
CGGCGCCGCCCTTGCCGGCGGAAGCGCCCCCGTCCTCGGCACCGTGCTGGCCATGGTCCTCATCTCGCTTATTGACGACGGGCTGGTGCTCGTCAGTGCGGATCCGTTCTGGGTTCAGTTCCTGATCGGCGCGCTGATCTTGGGGGCTGTGGTCCTGGGGCGCACGCGCCTCAGCGATATCAGGGCTTTGCTCAGCATCGGCACGACGCGCCGCGTTGGGAGCATCCGATGAGCGCGCAGCCGAGTCCAGGCACGCTCGAGGTGCGGCTAGAGGTCTCTGGCATCCGCAAGCAGTTTCCAGGCGTGGTCGCCCTCGACGACGTCTCGCTTCGCCTGCGCGCGGGCGAGATCCACGCGCTGCTCGGCGAGAACGGCGCCGGCAAAAGCACGCTGATCAAGATCCTGACGGGCGTCTATCAGCCCGATGAAGGCGAGATCAGGCTCGACGGCATCCCGGTGCGCTTTGCCTCACCGCGCTCGGCACTGGCCGCCGGCATCAGCGTTGTGCATCAAGAACGCAACCTGATCCCGCAGTTCACCGTGGCGGAGAACATCCTGCTGGAGCAGATCCCGACGCGCGGGGTGCAGCTGGTCGATCACGCCGCGATCAACCGGCGGGCCAGGCCCTGGATGGACATGGTCGGGGTCGACGCGGCGCCGGCGACGCCAGTGGCGGAGCTGAGCGTGGCGCAGATGCAGCTGGTCGAAATCGCCAAGGCGCTGTCGCTGCAGGCGCGCATCCTCCTGATGGACGAACCCACTGCTGCGATCACACCCCACGAAGTCGGTTATCTCTTCCGGATTCTCCGCGACCTGCGCCGGCGCAACGTGGCCGTGGTCTTCGTCAGCCACAAGCTGGAAGAGGTGTTCGACCTCTGCGACCGCGTCACCGTGCTGCGGGATGGACGGAACGCCTCCGCGGACGTCGAGATGGCGGCCCTCGATCGAGACCGGCTCGTGACGTACATGATCGGACGGGCAGAGGTGATCGCTGAGCTGCCGCCCAAACCTGCTGCGGGCGAGCCGGTGCTGGAGGTTTCCGGACTGACCACGGAAGGTGGCGACGCGGCGCTGAGCCTTGTGCTGCGAAAAGGCGAGGTCCTGGGCCTCTACGGCCTGGTCGGCGCTGGCCGCTCAAAGCTGGCCAAAACGCTCGTCGGTGAGATCAAGGCGACCGGCGGCGAGGTTCGGGTGCGGAGCGCGATAACGCACATCAAGAGCTTTCGGGATGCCCTCGAGAAATACCGCTTCGGGTACGTGAGCGAGGACCGCAAGCAGGAGGGCCTCATCCTTCTCCACTCAGTCCGTGCCAATACATCGATCACGATCTGGCGTCGCCTTCGCTCGTTCGGCCAGTGGATCACGCGCTCGCGAGAGGAAGGAGCGATCCTTCCATCCCTCCGCCAGCTCGACGTCCGCGCGCATTCGCTGTCGCAATCGGTGGGAACGCTCTCGGGCGGCAACCAGCAGAAGGTCAGCATCGCCAAATGGCTCGCCGCCAAGGCGGAGATCCTGATCATCGACGAACCGACGGTGGGCATCGACATCAAGACCAAGAACGCGCTGCACGAGCTCATCTGGGACCTGGCCGCGAACGGCAGGTCGATCCTGCTGATCTCGAGCGATATGCCCGAGGTCATCCGCCTGTCCGACCGCATCCTGGTGATGCGCAACCACGCGATCGTGGGTGAGCTTCCGAACACTCACCAATATGACGACATGAGCGAAGCCATCATGGCTCGGCTCGGCTGAAAAGGGGAGTTGGAATGCAGAGCTATGGGATGACGCTGATGCTCAAGGATGACGAAGAGATTGTCGAGCGCTACAAGGAGTACCACCGCAAGGCCTGGCCCGAGGTGGTGTCTCGCTTGCGTGAGAGCGGAATCACGGAAATGCGGATCTATCTGCTCGGTCGCCGGATGTTCATGTACATGGAGGCGGTCGATGGATTCTCCCCCGAGCGCGATTTCCCAAAGCTGGCGCAGGATCCGCGATATCGCGAATGGGATGAGCTGATGCGCACCCTTCAGGAGCGCGCGCCGGAAGCCAGACCGGAAGACTGGTGGGCGCCGATGGAAGAGGTCTTCGACCTCCGCACGCAGTGAGCGAGAAGATCCTGCCCCTGCCGCCCTCTCGTCAGACGCTGACCGACAGCGTCTACGAGGCGGTCACGGAGCTGGTCATGGACCAGCACATCGCCGCCGGCGAGCGGGTCAACATCGACCTGGTGGCGCGCCAGCTGAACGTGTCGCCGACACCGGTCCGTGAGGCGCTCGCCCGGCTGGAGATGGACGGCCTGGTCCTGAAAGAGCCGCTCCGCGGCTATTCCGTCACCCCGATGCTGGACACGAAGACCTTCAACGACCTCTATGACGTGCGCCGGCTGCTCGAGCCCTTTGCCGCTGGTCGCGCAGCCGAGCGCCGAGATGACAAGGTCCTGGGCGTGCTTGATCGCGAGCTCGACGAGATGCGCCGCCTGGTGGGCACCAGCGCAGCGCCGGCCGGCAGCACGTATCACGATTACCGCGCGTTTGCCATGCAAGACGCACGATTCCACGAGGCGATCGCCGGCACCTCGGGCAACAGCCTGCTGAGCGACACGCTGCGGCGCCTACGCTCGCACCTGCGCCTCTACCGCCTCTACCACCGGTTCTACACGATTGAGATCGGCGCCGCGACGGTCCTCGAGCATGAACGCATTCTTGACGCCATCCGGGCCGGCGACGCCGGCCGCGCCGAGGCGGCGATGCTCGACCACATCAGTCGCTCCATGCAGCGCTCGGAGGGAGCGCGCGTGAGGTCGGGAAACCGCCCGTCGTAGCTTCCCGGCCCGGCCTCACCACCTGGTGAGGAGATCAGCGCGCTTCCGGCATTCTCGATCGCCCCGTCGATGGGGTGGCGGAAATGTCATGCCCCGTGGTACACCCTCAGCCGATCGACGCGGGAAGACTGCGCGAAGAGTCGGACCAGAACCAGGCCGGTGACGAAGCCGCCGATGTGAGCGGAATATGCCACGCCGCCCGAGGTCGCGTCGCTGATTGACGCGAGGCCGTCGACAAGTTGGAGCGCAAACCAGAGGCCGATGAAGACCCAGGCTGGTACGCGCGCCGTCCAGAAGAGGAACCCCAGCGGGATCAAAGTCCGGACATGGCTGGATGGATAGAGCAGCAGGTATCCGGCCAGGACGCCGGCAATGGCGCCGCTGGCGCCGAGGCCCGGGAGGTTCGAACCCACCGCCGTCGCGATTTCGAGAGCGTTCGCCCCCAGTCCGCAGATGAAGTAGAAAGCGAGATATCGAAGACCTCCCATCGATCGCTCAACATGGATGCCGAAGACAAAGAGGAACAGCATGTTGCCGAGGATGTGAGTCCAGCCTGCATGCATGAACATCGAGCTGAGCAACGTGATCCACAGAGGTGAAGGCGTGCTCGGGTTGAGAGCACATTGGTTCGTGTACTCGCAGGGCACCAGCGAGTAGGCGTTGATGAAAGTGTCGAGCTGCGTGCCCTGGGTGCTGAGGGACAGCTCGTAGAAGAAGACGAGAAAGTTGACGACGATCAGGCCGACGGTCACGTAGGGGATTGCCTGCGTCGGGTCCGGGGTGTCGTCCGTTCGGTAGGGAATCATCTCACCCTCCTGGTTCGGATTAGCAGCGTGGGGTCGGCCTGGTGCTGCCGGCCACCGCGGCGGATCGCGTCCTCGATGCGATCTTCGAGGCGCCAGATTTTCTCGGCGGCCCACACCCTCTCCATCAATAGTGCGAGCTGCGCGTCGACTCGCCCCGGGTATCCGTCTGAGATTTGGTGCTCGACCATGGCGACAACGTAATCGCTTTCCAAGCTGGGTCGTGCTGCAGCTTGTCGACCCATCCATTGCAGCGCGAATCGCGCCCGCAGCCGGCGCGCGCAGCGGCACTGCACCGTGGCGGCGACGGATCAGATCCGCCACAAGCCCTGTCCAGCCGGTCTGGTGCGACGCGCCCAGACCGGCACCATTGCCGCCGTGGAAGTACTCCCTTGACATGAGCAGGATTCGATAAGCCGAGCTCAGGCACTACCTTGTACTGCGATGACAGCTGGATTGCTGACTGTTTTCATCACGACGTTCCTCGCCTCCACGGTGGAAGCCGTTGAGATGGTGACGATCGTGATCGGGGTCGGGGCGACGCGAGGATGGCGGGCCACGTGGCTCGGTGTTGGCGCCGGGCTGGGCATCCTGGTGGCGGTCATCGCGGTTTTCGGCCTGGCGCTGAGCTCGGTGCCGATCGGGCCGCTGCGGCTCGTCATCGGCTTCCTCTTGCTGGTGTTTGGGCTCCAGTGGCTGCGCAAAGGAATCCGGCGGGTGGCAGCGCACGGCTTCGCCGGCCTGCAAACTGCGGCTCCGGGCGAGACCGATCGCTGGACGGGGCCGGGAATCGACTGGACCGCGTTCGTGCTCGCGCTGAAGGGGGTCCTGCTGGAGGGCCTGGAGATCGCGTTCATAGTCATCTCGGTGGGCGTTGCCGCCCATGAGCTGGCGGCGGCCACGGTCGGGGCGACCGCAGCGCTCGTCATCACCGCCGCGGTCGGCGCGGCGCTTGGCGGTGCTGTCGTGCGTGTGCCGCGCAGCTTCCTCCAGCTGGTGGTGGGCATACTGCTGACGACCTTCGGCACCTTCTGGTCCTTGGAGGGCCTCGGCGTCGAGTGGCCCGCCGCAGACCTGACCCTCGTTGTGCTCCTGGCCTTCTATGCCGCAGCGGCGGCGGCATTCATCGGGCTCGAACGCCGCCAAGCGCTCGGGCTGAACCCGGGGACGTAGAGCGATGCAGGTCTGGCGCGCGGTGGTCGGATTCCTTCGATTCTGGTACGACTTTGTGTTCGGCGATGACTGGACCGTGGCGGTCTCGATCGCCGCCGCTCTGTTGGTCACCGCCCTTCTGAATCGCAACGGCGTGGTGTCGTGGTGGGTGATGCCGCTGACCGTGGTCGTAGTCACCTGGAACAGCCTCCGGCGTTGGGCCACGAAGAACGTCGCCGGCCTGAGTGAGCAAACCGGGGGCGCGAGCACGCCGGTCGATGCTCGTTCACCTAACGCCTGAGGAGCGGATCGCCCGGGGCCGGGCGCCGCGCGCAAAAGTTCCGCGCTCGAGCCAGGGCGGTTTCTCGCGCCCGCTCGGTCGACCCGATCCGGTCGCACAACTCGAGAAGCAGGGACGCACGAGAGTTCCCGAGCTGGTGGCGATCCGGTACGGCCGCATGCTGGAGTCACCGTTCGCATTCTTCCGGGGCGCGGCCCTGGTGATGGCCGCCGACCTCGCTTCGATGCCCAGGGTTGGAATCCCAGCGCAGATCTGCGGCGATGCCCACCTGTCCAACTTCGGCGCGTTCGCATCGCCGGAGCGGCGAATGATCTTCGACGTCAATGACTTCGACGAGACGCTTCCCGGCCCATGGGAGTGGGATCTCAAGCGGTTGGTCGCAAGCCTTGCGGTGGCGGGTCGCAACAATAAGTTCTCACTCGGGGATCGACGGTCCATCGTCATGGCTGCGGCGGCCGAGTACCGAACAGCGATGGCGCGTTTTGCCGGGATGCCGACGGTCGACGTTTGGTACTTCCACGTCGATGTCGACGACCTCCTGCTTCAGGTCAGGCCTGAGATGCCGCCTCGGGTGTACAAACAGCTCACGCAGGACCTGACGAGGGCGCGCACTCGCGACAGCGCGCAAGTCTTCTCGAAGCTGACCCGGCTGATGGATGGCAACCCAAGGATCGTCAGTGAGCGGCCAGTGACCGTCCCGGTTTTCGAGCTGTATCCCAAACTCGAGGCCGAGCGGATTCAGCGCTCATTGCTGGACGTGGTCAGCGGCTATCGCAGCACACTCCCAAACGATCGCCAACACCTGCTCGACGGCTACCGTTTCATCGAGCTGGCGCGCAAGGTGGTCGGAGTCGGCAGCGTCGGCAGTGGGGCCTGGATTCTGCTGTTTCTCGGAAGGGACGTCTCCGATCCTCTGATCCTCCAGGCGAAGGAGGCGGAGGAGTCGGTGCTCGAGGCGTTCGTCGGTTCCAGCGAATACCGCAACCATGGCGAGCGGGTGGTTTCCGGCCAGCGGCTCATGCAGGCAGGAAGCGACATCTTCCTCGGCTGGCAGCGTGTTCAGGGGCCCGACGGCAAGGAGCACGACTACTACGTCCGCCAGTTCCGCGACTGGAAGTGGACGCCTCACCTCAGCCGCCTGCCGGTGTCTGCAATGAAACTTTGGGGACGCCTGTGTGCGGGGACCCTCGCACATGGTCATGCTCGGTCTGGCGACTGCATCGCGCTCGCCGCGTATCTCGGCCAGAGTGACGCATTCGATCACGCGATGGCTTCGTTCGCGGAGGCGTACGCCGACCAGAGCGAGAGCGACTACGAAGTGTTCCGCAAGGCGGTGAAATCGGGTCGGATCGCGGCTGTTACGGGAGTGTGAGCCGCCGCACCGCCCGCAGGATCGCGGGCAATCTAGCGCCTTCGGGTGGCGACCTCTTCGGAGAGCTTCGTCAGCGCGTAAAGGGCTCGGAGCCCGGGCACTTCGACCGCTTTGTTGCCCGCCAGCTCGATGACGGCGCCGAGCAGCGCGTCAATCTCGAGGGGCTTGCCGGACTCGAGGTCATGCAGCATCGACGTCTTGTGGTCGCCGGCAGCCGCCGCGCCCTCGATGCGCCTGTCGATGCTGATTGGAATCTCGACGCCGTAGGCGCGCGCGACGCCGGCGACCTCTTCCATCAGTAGGCGGATCGCCCCCCGGCTTTCATCCGATGCCAGCATCTCTCCCATCGTGGCCCGCGTGATGGCGCTCACCGGGTTGAGCGTTGCGTTGCCGAGCAGCTTCAGCCAGATCTCGTTGCGCAGTCGTGTCTGCACCGAAGCCTTGAAACCGGCCGCGTTGAGCATTTTCGCGAGCGCCTGCACGCGAGCGCTCCTGGAGCCATCGGGCTCGCCGAGCGAGAACCTGTCGCCCTCGTCGTGCGCGATCACTCCCGGCGCGACGATCGACGCCGCGGGATAGACGACCGACCCGATGACCTTCTCATGCGGGATGCTCCGGGCGACAACGCCTCCTGGGTCGACCGATTCGAGGTGACGATCGGGGAAATACCACCAGGGGATCCCGTTGATCGCGCCGACGACGACGGCGTCCGTCTGGAGTGAGCGGCCGATGGCCGGCGCCGCAGCGGGGAGGCTGTGCGCTTTCAGCGTGATGAAGACCACATTCGCCTGGTCGATCTGCGCGATGTCGTCGGTACACCGGGCGCGGACGTTGACCTCCTCTCCGTTCTCGCGGAGAGTCAGGCCGTTCGCTTGCATGGCGGCGAGGTGTGGACCACGCGCGATCAGGACCACGTCCTCGCCGGCGCGGACGAGATGAGCGCCGAGCAGGCCGCCGATGGCGCCCGCGCCGACGATGGCGACGGTCACGTCGGGTTCAGGGTCGCCGCGACTGCGCGCCGCTGGATCTTGCCTGTGGCGGTACGCGGAATGCGTTCGACTATGAAGAGCTTGCGCGGCACCTTGTAATCCGCGAGCCGCTCGCGAGCGAACGCCACGAGATCCTTTTCGGACGCTTCGGACCTCAGTACGACCGCCGCCGCGACTTCCTCGCCCCACCGCGGGTGCGGTGTGCCGAACGCGACGGCCTCGGCGACGGCGGGATGCTGAAGCAGAACGTCGTCGATCTCGCGCGGCGCGATCTTCTCGCCACCGCGGTTGATCATCTCCTTGAGGCGGCCAACGATTGACAGGTAGCCGTCGCCGTCGAGGAAGCCCTGGTCGCCGGTTCGGAACCAACCGCCTGAGAACGACTCCGTGTTGGCCTCCGAGTTGTTCGCGTATGCGTCGATCACGCTCTGGCCCTGGATGACGACCTCGCCACGGTCACCCGAAGCCGCGAGCCGGCCGGCGGCGTCCATGATCCCGACCTGGATGCCGGTCGCGAGGCCGACGGTGCCCGGCCGGCGGTCGGCGGGCGGTGGCGGGTTCGACGTCATCTGGTGCGAGGCTTCGGTCATGCCGTATGCCTCGAGAACCGGCGCGCCGAAACTCGATTCCAGCTGTCGCATGGTCTCAGGAGACAGGGCGGCGGAGCTGGATCGGATGAAACGCAGCCGTTCGGCCCCGCGCGGCCGTTCGCCGCGGTTGCGCATGAGCAGCATCTGATGCATCGTCGGCACGGCCGAGTACCAGGTTGCCCGCGTGGTCGCCACGGCTTGCCAGAACGTCAAGGCGTCGAACCTCGGCGGCACGATCACGGTGCCACCCGAGGCAAAAGTCGCCATGGTCGACGCCATCAGCCCATGGATGTGGAAGAGTGGCATCACGCACATCGCGGCGTCCGTCGGCGTCAGCCCGTACGTCCGGGCGATGTTGAGCGCCGAGAAATGTAGGTTTCTCTGACGCAGCGGGACCTGCTTGGGCCGGCTCGTGGTGCCGCTCGTGTGCAGGACGAGGGCGACGTCCTCATCGCCCGGCTGGGCTGCCTCGCGTCTGGAGCCGCGCCGGGCGAACTCGACGGTCACCTTTCCGCCCTCGCCGACTCGCGCTTCGGCCAACGCGGCCCCCGCCGGCACGGCCTTCCTCGCCGCCTCGGCCCCGCCGGGCGGCACGATCAGGGCTCTGGCCTGGATGTCATTGAGGTAAAAGCGGAACTCGTCCTCTTTATATGCCGGGTTCAACGGCGCCGCCATGCCGACCCGCGCCGCCGCGAGGAAAAGGACGATTGTCTCCGCGCTGTTCGGGAGCACGAGCGCGATCGTGTCGCCGCGTCCGAGGCCGAGCTGCGCGAGTGCGTCGGCCGCAGCGTCGACCTGTTCGCGCAATTCGGCGTAAGTCAGTCGCGGACCATCCGGTACGTCGATCGCGACAGCACCAGCCTCTCCGTGTCGGAGGATTCGATCGAGTGTCTGTTCAGCCATGACGTTGATCGAGCACAACGATCGTAGACAGTCGCGCGTTGGGGACAGCCCCGCCGATCGTTACGCTCCGCACGTGTCCGCTGCAGCCATTCGAGCGTGGCTCCTGTCCGTGGGTCTGGCCCTGGCTGCCGCAGCCTTGCCCTCGAGCGTGCATGGCGCCTCGCCGCCGGCCGATGCCGCGGCCGCGCTGGCGGCCAAGTACCGTCCGGTGATGTACCTGGCGCCGAGCGAGCAGGCCTGCGAGGTGGAAGAGGACTACGTGCCGGCGCCAGTCGACATCGTCCTCTCCAACCCGGCCGTGGAGCTGCGCCAGAAAGGCCGCAAGGATCCTGTCGTTCGTGCACCCAAGGCTGCGGACCTGGTGGGGCTCGGCCCCGACTACTACCTTGACTACCCCGGCGATCCGACCGACGACGACTGCGCCTACGCAACCGACGGCGACCGGCTGATGCAGGGTCGCGAACCTGTCATCTATGCGGATGTGAGCCGCGAGGCCGGCCGGCCCGGACTGGCACTGCACTACTGGTTCTACTTCTACTTCGACATCTGGGTCAACGTGCACGAGGGTGACTGGGAGGGGATCCAGATCGACTTCGCGACGAGCTCGATCGAGGAAGCACTCCACCACGAGCCGGTCCAGGTGGCCTACGCCCAGCATGGGGGCGGGGAGCGCGCGGCCTGGACCAGCCGCAAGGTGCGCAAGGAGGGCAGCCGGCCCGTTGTCTACGTGGCGCCGGGATCGCACGCCAGCTATTTCACGCCCCGCGCCTACTTCGGGATCGGCGGCTGTGACGACACCAGCGACGCGGAGCGCCGTATAGACCCGAAGGTCGAGGTGGTGCCCGGCGACGGCGATCCGGTGCCGGCGATCCAGGCCTGGGTCGACTTCGGCGGGCAGTGGGGGGACCCGCGCGGTGGCCCCATGGGGCCACGACAGGCAGCTCGATGGAAACACCCTTTCACGTGGGAGAGCGCCCTCTCCCCGGATGCGGTCCCGCTGCCACAGACACCCATCGTCGGTTCGGGCATCACCGCCGTCTTCTGCCCGCTGGGGAGGGAGCTGGGCAGCGCTTACATCGGTCTGCTCCGCTATCCGCCGGTGCTCCCGTGGATAGCACTGGCTCTGGTGCTCAGCCCGATTGGCCTGACCCTCCGCCGCCGGTGGACCGTTCTCAATGCCCAGCCCTTGAGAGCAAGGCACGCAATCCGCAAGATCCCGCTGCTCGCCATCAACCTGTACGCCCGCCACCCAGGTGCATTCATTCCCATCGGCCTCATCCCGGTGCCTTTCGCCGGCGCGAGCGCCCTGCTTGCGCTTGTTCACCTTTCGCCGGACGACTGGCTGCCCCTGGAGGTCGCTCCGGTGCTCGGCATACCGGGGTTGATCATCGCCTTCGTGATCACAACCCTGGTTCAGTCCTCGACGTCAGCCGCCATGGGCGAGATCGCCGGCGGCCGAGCGCCGAGCGCGGTTGACGCGATTGTGATCGCGGCGCGTCGACTGAAGGTCGTCATCCTGGCGCTGATGGGCACCGGTCCGCGGGTCCTGCTCTACGGAATTACTTTGATCGGAGCTCCGTGGGCGCTGAAGCGATACATCGATTGGTGCTTCACAATCCAGGCCGCCACCCTGACCGACACTGGTCCACGCGCCGCATGGAGACGCAGCGCCCACGTTGTCAAAGGTTCCTGGTGGCGCACCTTCTTCTTCACGACGGCCGTCTGGGTGGTCGTGCTCAACGTGCCGGTGGTCCTGGCGCTCCCGCTGTTGTCCCTCTCCGCAAGCCAGCCCGAGCTGGTCGAGCTGTTCGGTGTCGTCGCCTATGGCCTGCTGTTGCCGCTGGCGGTCATCGCCAATACGTTGCTCTACTTCGATGTCGAAGCTCGCCGGGCGGGCGAGGGCGAAACGACTAAGCGGCGACAGTCAGGATGACGTTGCCGACCTTCTGCTCCGTGTCCACGTACCGATGGGCCTCGACCACATCCTCGAGCGGATAGGTGCGGTCGATCACGACTCGAAATCTACCGGCCTCGATGAGCTCCTTGAGGAAGACGACCTCATTTTTCGTCACTCGAGAAGAAGGGAAGATCACCTTCTTGTCCTGGAAGCGCGTCGTGAACACGCGCAGGAAGTTGTCGAATCCGTCGGTGGGCAGGAACCTGCCGCCCGGCTTCAGCGAGTCGCGGCTCCTGACGAATGAGTGCTTCCCCACAGCGTCGAATATGACGTCGTAGCTCTGGCCGTTCCGTGTGAAGTCTTCCTTCATGTAGTCGATGACGTGGTCAGGGCCGAGCGACTTCACGAGCTCCAGGTTCTTGGTGCTCGTTACCGCCGTCACGTGGGCGCCGAAGTACTTGGCCAGCTGCACGCCCGCGGTGCCGATGGCACCCGACGCGCCGTAGACCAGGACGGCATCGCCGTTCTTCACGTTGGCTGAGCGCAACGGACTCAGTGCGTAGAGACCGCCGTCGGTGATCCCCGCGGCCTCCACGAAGCTGAGGCTCTTTGGCTTTCGCGTGATGCGTGAGCTCTCTGGCCGGGAGATGAACTCGGCGTAGGCGCCAAATCTGATTCCAGTGCTGCCGAAGACTTCGTCGCCGACCGCGAACTCCCGGACTGCCGGCCCCACCGCCCCAACCACGCCGGAGAAATCGCTGCCGAGGATCGGCTGCCTCGGCCCGCGAAGGCCGAAGACGACGCGACTCACGAGCTCGAAGCCGCGGCCGCTGCGGCGGTTGGCTGCTCGCGTCGCGCAGTCGGCGCGCGTCACCGCGACGGCGTGGACCCGGACCAGGACGTCGTCTTCCCCGGGGAGGGGCTTTTCTACGTCCTCGAGGTGTAGGACGTCGGGGCCCCCGTACCTGTCGTAGACGACCGCCCGCATCGATGCCGAACTCTAGTGCGCATCGCACTTGTCAATTTCGATCAGGGTTTCACACGGTCTTCATCACGACCTCGACCCGAGCGCCACCTTCAGGCGAGGTTGAGGTGGTGAGCGAGCCACCGACCGCATCGGCGACTCGTCGGGCGATGTCGAGGCCCAATCCCGTCGAGCCCGTTCCGCTCGCACCGCGGGCAGTCATCGCCGCCGGGAATCCGGGCCCCTGGTCCTCGACCACCAGCCGGACTTGATCCTCTGCCACGTGATCGATCGCAACCTTGAAGGGTGTCCTGTCAGGTGTGTGGGCGAAGACGTTGTTCAAGAGGACGTCGACAAGCGTGGCGGCGTCATCGCGCGCCAGCGCGACCATTTCCGTGCCAGGTCCGACCTCGATCGTGCATGGCCTGCCCTGTTGGCCTGCGAGTGCAGCCCAGAAGGCAAGGCGCTCGCGAGCCACCGCGACCAGATCGGTTGTCGACCGAATTCCTTCGCGCGAGTGACGCCTCAACTGGTGGATGACGTCGCTCACGGCGTTCTCGACTGCGTTCACCTCTGCGGCCAGGCGCTCGGTCGTGGAATCGGCGGGCATCCGATCGACGTTGAGCCGCAGCGCGGTGAGTGGGGTACG
>JBKPCF010000065.1:0-11617 GCA_046727235.1 Candidatus Dormiibacterota bacterium | reverse complement strand
CTCGAGCAGGAACTCGACGAGCATCGTGTTGTCCGCGCGCGCGGGCGAGCCCTCCGGTTGCACCCAGCGGAACGCGAAGCGGCGCGGCGGCTCCAGGGCCTCGACCTGCAGCTGATACGAATCGCCGCTCTTGAACCGCAGACGTCCGCTGCCACCGACCCGCAGCTCGACCTCGGCCTCGTCGGCGAACCACTGCCGGATCTGCTCGGGGTCGGTCACGACTCGCCACACGACCTCGAGCGGAGCCTCGATGACGACCTCCCTCTCGATCGCGGACGGGATCACGCCGCCAAGAGTACTGCAACCGCCGGTTGCGTTTCGTGGTACCGGGCGCAACCATTCCTTGCATGAAGCGACAAGCACGGCGAGAAGGGCCGGGCCCACGAGGGGTTCAGGTTTTGTCGACCAGCTCGCGCTTTCCCGCAGTATCCGAGCCAGCCGGCTTTGGCTCGGTGGTGAGGCGCCGTTCGTGGGATCGCGGCGCGACGGAATGGATGTCTTCGAGCTGGTGACGGATCCAGCGGGCGACGTCGTTGATGGCGACTATCTGCTTGATGGCGTGCGATCTGTCATTGCGCTCGGGGAGTCCCATCTGAAGAGCCCTGTGGAGGGCCCACGCGGTCAGCTCCACATCGAACGGGTTGATGCTGATCGCGTACGCGCCCAGCTCCTCGTGCGCGCCCGCCGATTCCGAAAGGACCAGCACGCCGGAGCGTTGGTTGACCACCGGACCTTCCTTCGCGACCAGGTTCATTCCGTCGAGAATCGGATTTACCAGCAGCGCGTCATAGCTCCGGTAGGCGGCGACCGCCCGGTGCAGATCTTCTCCGAGGTCGAGCCTGGTGGGCGTCCAGTCCTGCCGGCCGAAGCGTGCGTTGATGCGGTCGACCGTCGAAGTGACGACATCGAGATAGTCGCGATACGCATCGACGTCCTGCCGCGACGGCTGCAAGAACGCCCATAGCGCGACCCGGCCGTGATGTTCTGGATGGTCCTCCAGCAAACGCTCGTAAGCAAGAAATCCGCGGACCAGGTTCTTCGCCGGATCTGTGCGGTCGACGCGGACGATGAGCTTTTCGGGTCGCCACGACGCCACCTCGTCCTCGATCGCACGGACCGCCGGCGATTCACCGAGCTGCACCATCGCATCGAAATCAATCGAGACCGGGTACGCCCGAATCCAGACGAGTCTGCCGCCGTACAGCACGGCGCCCTCCGCTTCGGCAACCCGCAGGCCCATCAGCTCGTCGCAACAGCGCAGGAAGTTGTGCACGTCAAGACTGGTCTGCAGCCCGATGATGTCGTTCGCGAGGAGGCCTTTGAGGATGGGCTCCCGCATCGAAGTCGGGAGGACCTTGAAGTACCTGGGCTCGGGCCATGGCACATGGATGAAGTGCTGCAGCACCGCATCAGGAAGCGCGGAACGTACCAGCTCGGGAGTCAGGTAGAGCTGGTAGTCCTGAGTCAGAAACAGGGGGCGCCGGGGTAGCTCGCGGGCGAGCGACACCGCACGCTCGGCGATCGCTGAATTGACTACTCGGTAGCCGTCGAACCACGCCTGGTAAATGCCTCGGTCGACGACCGGCTCGAGCGAGATGTTCCAGAGGTAGTGGTGCGCGAACCAGATCAGCGGATTGCTGATCACCGAATAGTGAAGCCGGTACGCCTCGGGATCGGTCGGAGCAAAAAAGATCGGAAAAGCGTGATCGGAGTCATCGTTAGAGCTGACAGGCACGCCGGCGTTCGCGACCTCGCGTTCGGCGTCCGTCCGCGCGGCTGAGACCCATGTGGCCCCGGTTGCGCTCGCTAGCGATGTGAGGGCCTTGACCAGGCCTCCGGCGCCCGGCACAAGCCGGCCTTCGGTGGTTGGCGTGAGCGGGGCGCGGTTGCTGACGATGACCGGTGAGAACTCGCCCAACAGTCTCGCCGCATCGCGAGCGATCGCCAGATGAGCCGCAGTTGGTTCGCTCGAGCTCACCTTTCGCTGCCGTTGGCCTGGCGGTTGGACATGAACGGTACCACGGCCCTGGCACGGACCATGACCACAGAGGCATCGAGGCGTCGAAGCATCCGATCGATTTCCCTACCGAGCAAGGCGCCGGCCCTGGACTGGTTGAGCCGCGATCCGATGACGATCAGGTCATGGCCCACAGCCTCTTCGAGAATGCCGGCCGCCGGACTGTCGTGACGGACCACGCGCACCTGCGTCGCGGGCCGGCGCAGCTCCTCGACGATCTGCTCGAAGCTGTCCCATTCCCGGCGCGAACGGTCGGGGTGCTGAGTGTCCGTCTGCACGTGGACCAGGGTCAGCGAGCTGCCGAAGGCATCGGCCAGCCGCGCTCCGGTAGAGGCCACGGCCCGAGCACTGGGGCCGCCGCGAATCGAAGCCAGGATCGATCGGGGCGCGATCGCCAGGTCCGGAGCTCGCGGATTCGCGCGGACAAACATCAGGTCGAATCCATGGTCGGTCAAGAGCTGGCGCGTGAGGTCGATGAGACCGTGACGCCGTGCGCTTTCGACTGTGGGCCATTCGAGCACCATGCTCGTGACTTCGTTTTCTGCCGCAGCGTCGCGAACGCTGCTGGCGGCGTTGGCGCTCATGCGCAGACTGAGGCGCAAACGCCGACGCACATCACTGTCGTACTCGAGGCCCGCGACCCAGCGCAGCATGTCGCGTCGCCGCTGCTCCTGCGCGAAGACCTCGTTGTCGCGGCCTGTTCGAATTTCAACAAGGGCCAGTAGCGTGCCCGACGCACCAGGCGAAATCGCAAGCGCGTCGCCAATGCTGATCACAGGCCGTGCCATCTGGCCCATCAACACCGGCACCAGGATCCGCATGCGCGGGCGCGTATCAGCGTGGGCAAAGCTGACGCGACTCGTCAGTACCACGTCACGCAGCCTCCTTTCCCCAGCATCGACTCGAGGTCGAGCCGCAGTGCCTACTGTATAGGTGAGCGCCGGTTTTTGACTCTCCCGGCTAAGGCTGAGATACCTCTACCAATGCACTGCCTCCGCCGCGCCGAACCGGCTCGGCGGCGGCCAGGACCATGCCGTCCGGCAGGAACTCGATTCCTGTCGCGGCTCCGATCTCGGGCGTGGAGCTGAACTTCTCGCCAAGGGCTTCCAATGCCAGCCGTTCGGGCGTGCCGAAGAAGGCGGGTTCGGCCTGGGTGGTGGAGGAATTCCGCTGGGAGATCCGCGCGGTTGCGATGGCGCCGGGAAGGGTCCGGCCCAGGTCCAACCGCTCCAGCAGAATCTGCAGGACGGTGGTAATGATCGAGGCTCCGCCCGGCGAGCCGAGCGCAAGAACCGGCTTGCCGTCCTTCAGCACGATGGTTGGCGACATGCTGGAGCGTGGTCGCTTGCCTCCCGCCGGAGAGTTCGCGGTGCCCGTCACGAAGTTGAAATCGGTGAGCTCGTTGTTGAGCAAGAACCCATGGCCAGGGACGACGATGCCGCTGCCGCCGATCTGCTCGATAGTGAAGGTGTACGAGACGACGTTGCCGAAACGATCGCTGACAGTGAGGTGCGTGGTGGAGAAGTTGAACGGCGAGGGATCGCCGAGCGCGACGGGAACGGGAAGCGCGGTCGCGCCGATGAGAGCCCGGCGCTGCGCCGCGTAGGCGTCAGAGAGCAGGCCCTGCAGGGGCACGCTCACGAAGTCGGGGTCGCCGAGGTACTGGTTGCGGTCGGCGTACGCCAGCTTCGACGCCTCCAGCATCAGGTAAAGCGCCTGCGCGCGAGGAAGCGCGCCAAGGTCGAAGCCCTCGAGGATCTTGAGCGCCTCGCCCACTGTCGAGCCGCCGCTCGACGGTGGACCCATGCTGAAGATCTCGTAGCCGCGGTAGCGGATGTCTGTCGGCGCCCGCGAGATCGCCTGGTAGCTCGCAAGATCGCCGGCCGTCATCAGCCCCGGCCGCACGTTGCGCGTGGCGCCGGGCACCAGCGGCGGATGCTGGACGGTTGTCACGATTCCGTTGGCGACATCGCCGCCGTAGAACGCGTCCATCCCGTGCCCCGCCAGCGTCTGGTAGGTCTGAGCGAGATCCGGGTTGTGGAAGATCGAACCCACGGCAGGTGCGTCCCCGCCCGGAAGGTAAAGATCCCTGGTCGAGCTGAAGTCCTTGAAGCGGTCCTGGTTCGAAGCGACCTGGTCGTGGAACGTCTGGTCGACCTCGAACCCGCTCCGCGCGATTCCGATAGAGGGAGCGAGGGCTGCGGCGAGAGGGATCGTTCCGTATCTGTCCAGCGCCTGCTCCCACAACCGCGGAGTGCCGGGCACTCCGACGCCCAGACCGCTGGTCACTCCCTCGGCGAAGGAGATGGGTAGTCCGGTAGAGGGGTCGATGAAGCTGTCGGCGCGAAACGCCGAGGGCGCGGTCTCGCGGCCATCCAGCGTGACGACTCGACCGTCTCGCGCACTGTAGATGACCATGAACCCACCGCCGCCCAGACCGCAGGAGAACGGCTCGACGACTCCGAGCGCGGCCGCCGCGGCGACGGCGGCGTCGACTGCGTTGCCGCCTCGGCGGAGGATGTCGATGGCCACACTGGTCGCGATCGGGTCGACGCTCGCGGCGGCGCCGCCGGTGCCGATGACGGTCGCCTGCTTCACAGGGGTCGGCCGGGCTGCGAGCGCCGGCTGACCCGCAAGCAAGACGGTCGACAGGATCGCGACGAGCGCGAACGCGGAACGCGTCATCAAACCGCGCACTTTCATCTCCCCCAAGCCAGGTTTGCGGGCCGAGTTTGCGGCGCCAGATCGAGCCTAAAGCTGCCGTGGAGCGGCTGTCAACGGCCGCGCTTCAGCCGCGGCCTCGTATACCGACTCGCAAAGGCGACTGCAGATCAACTCGAATTGAAATCGATGGCTGACCGCGGGCGCACGGAGTCGGCTAGCCTCTTGTCCGTGGCCCGGTTACAGCGCAAGAACCTCAACCAGCCGGAGACGGTGCGCAGGTTTCCCCACGGGCACATCGACACCGTCGCCCTGGATGAGAGCGAGATCGGGCGATGGGAGTTCGAGCCGGGCTGGCGCTGGTCGAACGACGTAAGGCCGATCGTGGGGACGGCTTCCTGCCTGAACCGTCATGTCGGCGTTTGCCTCGAGGGCAGGTTGCACGTGAAGCTCGACGACGGCACCGAAATGGAAATCGGGCCGAATGACGTCTACGAGATCCCCCCTGGCCACGACGGGTGGGTTGTCGGGAACCAGCGGTACGTCACCTACGAGTGGACGAGCTCGCGTGTATTTGCTCGGGCACCGGACGACGACGACGCGATCGTCGTCACCCTTCTTTTCACCGATATCGTCGGTTCCACCGCCACTCTCGAGCGCGTCGGCGACAAAGCGTGGCACGAGCTGCTGGTCGCCCACAACGCGGCGATGCGCGAGCAGATCGCCCACCATCGAGGCCGGGAGTTCGACACCTCCGGGGACGGATTTCTGGTCCTGTTCGAGGGTGCCGCGCGGGCCGTCCGCTGCGCAAGGGGCATGATCAAAGCGGCCAATGCGCTCGGCCTCCACATCCGGGCCGGCTGCCACACGGGGGAGGTGATCTTCGTAGCCGGATACGCCCACGGCGTGGCCGTGCATACGACCGCGCGCGTGGTTGCACTGGCGGGGGCTGACGAGATAGTTGTGTCGAGCACGACGCGAGACTTGCTGAGCGCGAGTGACTTCGCTCTCGAGCCGGCCGGGTCGTTCGAGTTGAAAGGCCTAACCGGCGCGCGGGAAGTGTTCCGAGTCCGTGCGTGATCAGATACCAGCCGACTGAAGGAGAGTTCTCAGCGAATCTGCGACCCGGCTGTGCCCGGACGATCAGACCTGGCGCGGCACGGCGCCCGTGAGCGTGAACCAGAACTTCATCGCCTTATGTGCACCGTCACCGACCGGCTCGAACATCAGCGGGCAACCGCCCGGGATCACCGTCACGCCATGTTCACGGCCGAAGGCTGCGCCTACGCTCGAAACGCTGCCGCCACCGAACGACCGATGCATCCAGACGTGCTTGATCCCTAGCGCGACGCAATCGCGCATCGTGGCCTCGGCCGTCTCAGGCCTGGTTCCGATCACGACCGCATCCACTCCGCCCGGAATGGACTTCAGGTCGGGGTAGGATTCGTCGCCCTCAACTCGCTCCGCGTTCGGGTTGACCGCGAATACTTCATACCCTCGTTCGCGCAGCCGCTTATACACGACGTTGCTGCCATGGTCCTGCGGGTTTCGCGATACCCCTGTTACGGCGATCCGCTTCTTCGCCAGGAAGTCTCCGGCCGCCTCAAGAATGGGTATGGACCTCGCGACTGTTTGCATCGCAGCACCTCCTCGAGACCGAGCCTTGCACCTTGCGGATCAGCAGCAAAGGGCCTTTAGTCCCGGTGTTCTCGGGCCCGACCCCAATCCCAGCGGCACCGCCGGTCGTGGCCGCTCATAGCAGGATTGGTCCGGCCGCAGCGATTAAGCATCCAGAGGCTTGAAGCTCTACCACCCCACCAAGCACGCGGCGTCGATCCTGCGAGACGGCTTCGGCGAGAGGAGCGGCACGTACCTGACCCAGACCGACCACAGTGGGGTGTGGCTGTTCGATCGGCCGTTAGGCCAGCGCCCCGACGACGATGACCCCGACGTGATCCTCGAGCTCGAGATTCCTGAGGCTGTTGTCGCGCCTTTCGAGTGGCATGTGGGGTTGCTCTACCGCGAGTTCTTGATGCCGGCTGCGCTCCTCAACCTGTATGGCACGCCGCGGGTCTGGGAAAGCTCCGACTGCAGCGCCTAGTTGCCATCTAGTCCCAGACCTTTACCGGAACACCTGTCAGGCGGCTGCGTTCTGCCGCGAATGCCATGAGGTGGCTCTCCAACGACTCGCGCGGCCCCGTACGGACCAGCGAGCGATCGCCCGCCGAGACGGCATCCAGGAACGCGCTCATCACGCCGTAGTCGCCCCCGCCGTGGCCGTCCCCAGCATCCACTCCAGAGTGGACCAGGTCGAATGACTCAACCCCCCCGGTGACGAAGTCGGCGACCGTAAGCCGTTGACCGTCGCCCTCGAGAAAGCCCCGAGTACCCATGATCCGCGTCCGGCGCCGTCCTAGAGGCGTGAACGCGCTCATGGTCAACGTTGCCGTCACCCCACCGTCGAACTCGATCGTGACGACCTGATGGTCGGCGACATCGTTGTCACAGGCGTAAACACACCGTCCATACGGGCCGTCGCGCAGCGCTTGCAGCACGCCCGGCTCCGTCAGGTCGGTCGTCACTACTGATAGCGGCCAGCGCTGGCGCACCGGGTCGCTCAGGCAGCCGAGGTACAGCCGCGGAGCTGAGTACGGACATGAGGGCTCGACAGCACAGTCCAGACACCGATCGGCCGCCCCGGCCGGCCGGTTCGCTGCGGTGAAATGGTGGAGGCCGCCGCGGCTAGACACCGCCACTGCCGGCCGGTCGATGATGTATCGCAGCCAGTCCAGGTCATGGCAGCACTTTGTCAAGATGCTGGGCCCTGCCTGGTCCGACCGGCGCCAGTTGCCCCGCACGTACGAGTGGGCGAAATGCCACCAGCCGATCGGCTCGAGCTGGTCAACGCCGACGAGCCGGCCCAGCCGACCGCCGGCCACGATCTCCCTCACCTTATCTGTGTAAGCCGTATAGCGCATCACGTGGCAGACCGCGAGTATGACCCCGGCTTTCTCGACCACGTCGGTCACCTCGATGCACTCCGCACGGGTGGGTGCGATCGGCTTTTCCAGAAGCACGTGGTAGCCCAACTTCGCGAAGCGGCATGCAGGGCCCACGTGCTCGTGGTCGGGCGTGGTGATGATCACCGCATCCGCAAACGGAGGCAATGCGGCGAGCTCCCGCCAGTCGTCGAACCGTCTATCGGCCGCCACCCCGAGCTGGTCCGCCAGCGCCTCACGGCGATCGATCCGGGGATCGGCGACTGCCACCACACGAGCCCGCTCCGGATACCGCTCCGCAAAGCTGGAGAACGTGCGACCACGTGAACCTGTACCAGCCAACGCGATTGTGACCGGCCGAGGAATTGCCACTGGGGGCCTATTCTCCGCGCAACGTCGCGTCGCTAGCGATGAATCCGCGACTGCGTGCGCGTCGCGTGCCTACGCGATCGCGCTAGACGCGACGGGTCATCCGCCCGGTCCTTTCGCGCGCTGAAGCTCTGCGATCTGCGCGCGCGCGGCATCGACAAGCTCCGCGTTGGTGTTGGCGTGCCCCGCAAGCCCCCACCCGCCTTCAATCGCTTCCGTGAGGAGCACCCAGGTCCGCCCCGCGAGCGAGGGATCGCCGGCGGCAGCCGCAACCAGGTCGGTGAACTGGCGGACCACGGCCAGTTGCTTGTCGCGGTTGAGCGCTCCTGAATTGGTGAGCACCTGCACCCGGACGTAGTTGCCCTCTCCCTCGACGTTTGAAAGCGCGCCGTCCGGAAGGTCGTGAATGAACGCCGCGGTGTTCTTGCGGAACATCGGGATGTCCGGAACCTGTTCGATCTTCATCAATGTGGACGCGAGGTCGCGAGCGAGGGCCTTTGGATTCGCGAACGTACCATCCGTGGCGTACACGTCGATCATCGGCATGGCTTCTTCTCCTATTGCTTGACGGCCGCTGCCACATTCGCGGCGGCCTCGATCAACCGCACCACCTCGGCCGGATGGGAAACCATCGCGAGGTGGCTGGAGCTTACCTCGATCGTGTTCGCCCTCATCCGGCTGGCGAACATGCGCTCAGCATCGGGGGGGATCGCCTCGTCTTGGGTCGCGACGAGATACCACGACGGAAGCGACTTCCAGGCGGGCACCCCCATCACGTCCTCAAACGTCCTCATCGACAGCCCCTGCTGAACCGCGTAGGGGTTCATTTCGGCTCAGCGCATGCCGGGCTGGTGTTTCCGAGTCAATGGCAACACCTCGCAATGCCACTTCCACATCGTGTCGCTGTTCAGGCGCTCGTCTTGTCTAGCCGCTGCAGCAGCTCGTGCGCGGCGAGCTCAATCTCCTTGTGGCGCCACTCGGCCGCTCTGTACTGGCAGGCGATCAGCCCGGTTCGGTGGACGCGGCGAAAATCGCCATAAACGAACGCGTATCGGCTCTTGGTCTCATCATTCGCTTCGTCGTTAAGGCCGAGGTGCCAATCAGCGTAGTCGTCCCAGGAATGGCCCTCCAGGAACTCATTCTCATCTGCTGCTTTCGGCTGAGCTTCGCCCCAATCACTGTCGAGAACGTACTGGCGGGAGTCGATCAGCTGCCGAGCGTGAGTGATTGCGCGCTCATTGACGGAATACGAGGCCATGAAATCAGTATGCGGACGCCCCAGGACTGGCGCAACGTCGCGGGCGGCCGTTAAACGATCGATTTGGCTCGAGGCCAGCGGCCGCGAGTCTCGACTTTGACAGTCGTCTCGTCGGAAACCACGTCGGAGTTGTCAGGCGCGTAGCTCTGTAATTCGAGCCTTTTGGGCCGTGGCGACGCACACCAAGACGAGGATCGCGGCCGCAATCGTCGCCGCTTGGATGGGTTCGCCGATGAGCAGCCATGACCAGACCACGGAAAGCAGCGGCTGACCCAGCTGAATCGAGCTCACTCGCGGTACTCCGGCCCGCCCCATCGCCCGGTACCACAGGACCATGCCGACGAAAACCGAGAAAACCGCCATGTAGCCGACGGCTTCCACTGATGCCGCGGTTGGCTCGAAGGGAGAGTTCCACAGCGCGGCCGCAGTCAGCGGCACTGAAACCGGAAGGGCCGCAACGAGGGCCCACGCGATCACCTGGCCTCCCGGCATTGTCCGCGCCAGCCGGCCACCCTCCGCGTAGGCCGCCGCGGCACAGATGAGGGCGCCAAAGAGGTACGCGTCTCCCGTGCCAATGGCCCGTGATCGAGAGCTCGCCGAGGCGTAGACGACCACCACCGCCGTGCCTGCAGCGGTTGCGATCCAGAACAGAGGCCGCGGCCTGGCTCCGGTGCGCAACGCTCCGAACACGGCGGTCAGCATGGGCAGAATCCCGATGACAACCGACCCGTGCGTGGCACTGAGCGTGCGAAGGGCTTCGGCGCTGAACCACCCGAAACCCACCGCTGCCCCCAACGCGACCACGAGGATCCCGGGCATTTGAGCTCGTGCCGGCCAAGGAGCTCGGACGGCCACGAGGTAGCCGATTGCAATCAAGGCTCCGAGCGCTGACCTTCCGACGCCCACCGCGATCGGATCGATGCTTTCGACCGCGATGCGAGTGGCCGGTACGGTGCCCGAGAACATCACCACCGCCACAACACCAAGCGCTATGCCCGATACCGGTATCGATTCATGACGGATACCGATACTGGCGCCGCTCACGGCACAAGCTACCGCGATCGGTTGCGGATTGCAAGTGATATTGTCCTGGTGGCGTTGAGCGATAGCAGCATCAAAAGCCTTACCGACGCGTTGCGGTCTCGAGCGGAGGCGATGGCACCCGGCGCGCGCTTTCCCTCGACGCGTGAAATCGCCGCCACTTATCGTGTCAGCCCGGTCACTGTGTCGCGCGCGCTGGCGACGCTCAGCGCCGAGGGTTCGCTCAAGACGCTTCCGGGGTCGGGAACTTTCGTCGCCGAGCGGATTCTGCTCGACGGGCCAAAAAAGCTCGATGCATCGTGGCAGACCGTTGCGCTCGGAGACCGCGCCATCGATTCGCGCGCGCTCCAAACCCACCTTGAAGTCAATCCACGAGGCGCGCTCTCGCTGTCCGGCGGCTACCTCCACCCTTCACTGATGCCAATCCGAGCGCTTTCCATGGCAGCTCACCGCGCGGTCAGCCGCTCCGAAACCTGGGAAGCGCCCGATCCGCGCGGGCTCGCCGGCCTCAGGGCCTGGTTTGCGAGTCACCACGGAATCGCCTTCGGCGCCGGCGATGTGATCATCTGCAACGGGGGCCAATCAGCGATCTCGGCCGCATTTCGCGCTCTGGTCCCGGCTGGGGCCACCCTGCTCGTGGAAGCGCCGACCTATCCTGGTGCGCTCGCCATTGCCCGGGCCGCGGGCATCCGCATCGTCCCGGTGCCGCTCGACGATGATGGGATCATTCCCGGACTGCTCGGCGACGCGTTCGAGACAACCGGCTCGAGGGCGGTCTACCTGCAACCGACTCATCACAACCCGACCGGCATCGTCATGTCCGCCGCCCGCAGGCGGGAGGTGCTCACAGTCGCCGGTGCTGTCGGAGCGTTCGTCATCGAGGACGATTGGGCGAGAGGGCTCGGTTACGAGAGGACAAACCCTCCCACCCTGATTTCGATGGATGGTCACGGCCGTGTGGTCTACATTTCGTCATTGACGAAGCCGGCCTCGCCGAGCCTGCGCCTGGGTGTGCTTGTCGCGCGCGGCCCAGTCGCTGACCGTCTGAGATCCATACGCATCGTGGACGACCTCTTCGTTAGCCGGCTCACGCAGGAAACCGCGATCGAGCTGGTCGGTTCACCCGGCTGGGCACGGCAGGTCGTAGAGGTGGGCCGGGCGCTGCATGAGCGCCGAGGTGTAGTGCTCGAGGCGCTCGGAGAATTCGCTCCGAACCTGGATGTGCCACGGCTCCCGCGTGGCGGCATGCATCTGTGGGTGAGTCTCCCAGAC
>JBKPCF010000064.1:0-16470 GCA_046727235.1 Candidatus Dormiibacterota bacterium | reverse complement strand
CACGGTCGAAGCGCGGGGATTGATCGAGATGACGTTGCTGATCGCAGCTGTCGGCGTGGCCTGCTACGGGCTCACGCTGCTCGTGGCCCAGGTGGTGGGCGCCCGCATCGCCACCGCCTCGGCGGGTGCGCTGCTGGTCGTCCTGTATCTCGTCAACAGCCTGAGTCGCTCCTTTTCCTGGCTGTCCACGTGGAGGTGGCTTTCACCGTTTCGGTACTACGACCTGAGCCAGCCGCTGCCGCAGGGCGGTTACTTCGACGGTCGGGCCTTTGTCATCCTCGTCGCGTTTGGCGTCGTTGCCATCTTGCTGGCTGCGGTCGGGTTCACGCGCCGCGACGTCGGTGGCTCGATCCTCCTCCTGCCGGCCATCTTCCGCCGGTCGACGCATGACGCTGCGCCCAAGCCGTGGTGGAGGCTGCCGGTCGTGCGCGGCCTTTACGAGCGGCGGCTCGGCGTGCTGGCGTGGGCCGCTGGAACTGCGGCCCTGGCCGCGGTTTTCGTCGCCCTGACCAGAACCCTCGTGCAGGCACTGCTGTCGGTTCCGACTCTGCTCCCCTACCTGTCGATCTTCGTCCATCAACAGCTCTATCCGGCGGTGCTGGGGTACACGTGGTCCAACGTCGCGCAGCTGCTTTTCGCCGCGCTCGCAATCACGTACGTCGCTAGCTGGTCCGCGGAAGATTCGGATGGGCGGCTCGAGGCGGTGCTCGCCAACCCGACCTCACGCGCGGCGGTGGTCCTCGAGCGGATGGGCGTGCTGACGGTCGCGGCGGCAATCGCTGCCGGGGTCAGCGGCCTCGTCCTTGCCTACGCGTCGCATGCCCAGGGCATCGACCTGGTGCCACAGCGCGTTGCGGCCGCCTCGCTGATGCTCGTGCCGTTTGCGCTGGTCTTCGCCGGCGCGGGCGCCGCGCTCGCGGCCTGGAATCCGCGCGCCGCGGTTGCGCTTCTCGGCGCGCTGGCTTTTGCGAGCTACCTCGACACCGAGCTCGGCACCATCTACAAGCTGCCCGTGTGGCTGCAGGACCTTTCCGCGTTCAAGCTCTTTGGCACGCCTTTGGCCACGGGCGTCGACGCCAGGAATCTTGCGCTGATGCTGCTCCTCGCCATCGCCGGCCTTGGAAGCTCGATACTTTTGATGCAGAGGCGGGACGTCGGCAGGTAGGCGTTTCGACTTACCGAAAGTAGCCAACCACGGACACAGGAGGTAAACTGCGTCGCCATGCCGCGATCGATGTGGAAAGGCGTGGTCTCTTTCGGGATGGTCTCGATCCCGATTCGTCTCTACAACGCGACCGAGTCGACGGCCAAAGTCTCGTTTCGCCAGCTCTGCCCCGACCACCACTCCCCCATCTCGTACAAGCGCTGGTGCGCGGAGGGAGACCACGAGGTGGCGTACAGCGACATCCAGCGCGGCTACGAGATCGGCAAGGACCGATATGTGATCATCGACGACAAGGACCTGGACAACCTGCCGCTGCCGACAGCGCACTCCATAGACATCGAGGAGTTCGTTCCGGTCGACGACGTCGAGCCGGGTCTTTATTACGACAACGCCTACTACGTCGAGCCTGAAGAGCTCGGCAAGAAGCCTTACCACCTCTTGCGCAAGGCGCTCCAGGCGACCAGCCGGATGGCGATAGCGAAGATCGCCCTGCGCGACAAGGAGCATCTCTGCGCCCTGCACCCGAACGGCAAGGGCCTGATCATGAACACGCTTCACTGGCCGGACGAGATCCGCTCGACCGAGGGCCTCAAGGGGCTCGAGGACGAGGTGAAGATCAATCCCAAGGAGCTCGAGATGGCCAAGGCGCTCATCGAGAGCCTGGCCGACAGCTTTGACCCGAGCCGTTACAAGGACGAGTACCGCGAGGCCGTAATGAAGGTGGTGCGGGCGAAGATGGAGGGCGAGGTCATCGAAGCGCCCGAGGCGCCGCAGCCGGCCAAGGTCATGGACCTGATGGAAGCGCTCCGGCAGTCGGTCGCGCAGGCGAAGAAGCAACGCGCCGGCAAGGAGAAGCCGGCCGCCGAAACCAGGAGACGCCGCAAGGCCTCGTAAGCCGCTCTCGCCTAATCTGGGCGAGGTGCAGGACAAGAGTGATCAGCTCCAGATCGAGCTGGAGAGCTTCCCTGCTGAGGTGCGTCCGATGCAGGCCGCGTCCGCGGAGGCGCCGTTCAGCTCCAACGAGTACCTGTTCGAGGTCAAGTGGGATGGGCTGCGATGCGTGCTGTTCCGCGACGAAGGCGGCCAGGTGCGCCTCAAGGACCGCGGCATGAACGACATCACCGCCGACGTGCCCGAGGTCGTCAAGGCGGCCAGGCGCATTCCCCCCGGCAGCGTCATCGACGGTGAGCTCGTCGCGACGGATGGTGAAGGAAGACCCGACTACACCCGCCTGCGGCAGCGTCTCGCGGGCGGAGCGCGAATGCAAGACGAGATCCCCACCGCGTACCTCGCCTTCGACGCGCTGTACCTGGAGGGCCGGCCACTGCTGCGCCAGCCGGTGCTGCGGCGGCGCGCCCGCCTGGCCAGGTCCGTCGAGGCGGGCGGCCATATCTTCGTCCCCGATCACATAGAAGAGGATGGTGTCGAGCTGTTCGAGGCCTGCCTCGAACGTGGGCTCGAAGGCGTGGTCGCCAAACATGTGCAGTCGCCTTACGTGCCGGGACAGCGAAGCCCGTTCTGGCTGAAGGTCAAGGCGGTCAAGTCGGACGACTTCGTCGTCATCGGCTGGACGGGCGTCAGGCCGTTCGACGCCCTGGTGGTCGGCTTCTACGAAGAAGGGCGCCTGCTTCCCTGCGGAACCGTCGGTGGGGGTTACGATGACGACGCGACACGTGTCCTCGGCGAGCGCGTCTTGGAGCTCGCGACTGAGAAGTCGCCCCTCGAACCCGCTCCGATCATGATGCGGCCGGTCAACTGGGTCCGGCCGGAGCTCGTGGTCAGCATCCGGTACTCCGAGTGGTCCCCGGACGGCACTCTCCGCTTCCCCATCTTCAACGGCCTCCGCCCCGAGGTCCATCCCGCGGAGGCGGTGCGCCACCGCCCACGCGTGGTGATCACCGGGCACGTGCGCCCTGGATCCGCCGCCTACGGCCTGACCCGGTTCCCGTTTTGACCCAGGGCTTCGAGGTCGTCACAGGCGCGTTCAGCTTCACGGGCAGGTTCATCGCCCGGCGCCTGCTCGAGCAGGAAAAACAGGTGAAGACGTTGACCAACCACCCGCGGCGCGCGGGAGCCGAGGACATCAAGGCGGAAGTCGCGCCGCTCCAGTTCACGGACCGTGAGGCCCTGGTCGACAGCCTTCGCGGTGCCGACGTCCTTTACAACACGTACTGGGTTCGCTTCCACCACGGTCGCGTGCGGTTCGGTGACGCGGTTGCCAACACGAGGATCCTTCTGGGCGCCGCCAGGGACGCCGGAGTGCGAAAGGTGGTGCACATCTCGGTCAGCAACCCGGCCGAAGACTCCCCGCTGGACTACTACGCGGGCAAAGCTCGTGCCGAGCGGGCGGTGCGCGAGTCGGGCCTGGCCTGGGCGATCGTCAGGCCGACCCTCGTCTTCGGGCAGGGCGACATCCTGATCAACAACATCGCGTGGCTCCTGCGGAGGCTGCCCCTGTTTGGCATCCCGGGCCGCGGTGATTACCGGCTGCAGCCCGTTGCCGGCGAGGACGTGGCGGAGATCGCGACGTGGGCAGCCGAACAGGTCGGACCGGTGATCGTCGACGCGGCCGGGCCGGACATCATCTACTACAGCGAGATGGTCGAGTCGATAGCGATCGCGGTCGGCCGCCACCCTCGTTTCGTGTACGTGTCGCCGCGCAACGCGCTGCGAGCGGCGAAGATCATCGGGCGCATGGTCAACGATGTGATGCTCAACGAACCTGAGCTGGAGGGATTGATGCAGGAGCTGCTCGTTTCGCGCGAGCGGCCGCGCGGCACGCAAAGCCTGGACAACTGGCTGCTCGCCAACGCAGACAGGGTCGGCCAGACGTACGCGTCTGAGCTGGACCGCCACTGGCGATGAACGTGCCGGCCGTCGCTTTCGCCGTCGAAGCGAGAAACCTGGTCAAGCAGTACGGCGTGATGCCGGCGGTCAGCGGCGTGAGCTTCCAGGTGGAGCGGGGTGAGATCTTCGGCTTCCTGGGCGCCAACGGCGCAGGCAAGACCACCACCCTCAGGATGCTTTGCGGTCTCGTGCGGCCGACTGCGGGGAGCGCGTTGATCGACGGCTTCGACGTGTTCCTGCAGCCGCTCCAGGCCAAGGCCAGGCTCGGCTACCTCGACGAGGAGCCGTTCGTCCACCCCCACCTCACCGGGCGGGAGTTCCTCGACTACATCGCCGATCTCTACCGGATGCCGCGAGGACCCGCGCGCCAGCAGCGCATGGAGCGGCTGCTCGGACTCTTCGAGCTTGCCGGCCGCGACGGCGAGCTGATCGGCGCCTACAGCCATGGCATGAAGCAGAAGATCGGACTCGCGTCTCTGCTCATCCGCGAGCCGTCGGTCCTGCTCCTCGACGAACCGACCAACGGCCTCGACCCCCGCTCCGCCCGCCTTGTCAAAGACCTGCTGGAGGAGCTGGCCGCGCGCGGCACGACCGTCCTGCTCTCGACACACATCCTCGAGGTGGCGCAGGCGCTGTGCCGGAGGATCGCGATCATCGACCACGGGCGCCTGGTCGCGACCGGCACGATGGACGAGCTGCGCGCACAGGCAGGGGCGGCCCAGGCGACGCTGGAGGATCTCTTCCTCAGCCTCACCGCCGGTCCGGAGTCCACAGAGCTGATCGAGCGGTTGCTCTCCACCCGAAAGTGACGCGCTCGGCCGTCGCCATCATCCTGCGCGCGGAGGTGCGGGCCTGGCGCAATCGGATCGCCGGCAATGCGGCGCGCACGGCGGGCATTGCCGTCCTCGGAGGCCTGAGCGCGCTCGTGATCGGAGGATCGCTTTTCGCCCTCGCTTTCTTCGCGGGCCGGCTCCTCCCCGCCTCACGTGACGCGATGCTCAGCGGGGCGTTCACGTCGCTGGCGGTCCTGATGCTGGTCGTCGGATTTCCGACCGTGATCTCGACCTTCTTCGCGGGCCGCGACCTGGTGCAGCTGATCCTCGCGCCGGTCACGGCGGCGGAGATCTTCATCGCTCGCTCGCTCTTCGCGATGAGCGCCAACACCCTGGCCGCGGCGATTTTTCTGACCTTCGTCGCCGGGTTGGGCGCCGGCTCCGGGGCTTCGCCTCTCTATTACGTGACCGCGCTCGTCCTGCTCGCGGTGCTGGTGCTGATGGTCACCGCCTTGCAGCTGATATTCATGGCGGGGGTGCTCAAGCTCGTCCCAGCGAGGGTCGCCCGCGACGTGGCGATCGCAGTCGCAAGTGTCACGGGCGCGGGCCTGTACCTGCTCTGGAACCTCACCCTCCGGCAGTCGTTCGCACCGCGACACACACCGGACATCTCAGGCGTGCTCATGGTCTTTCAGCGCATCGAATGGGTTCCATCGGCATGGCCGGGCCACGCGCTCAGCGCCGTGATCGACGGCAGCGTCGCGACAGCCGTAGCGTGGACGGGCGTAACCCTGCTCCTGGCCGGGGCGATGGTGGTCGTCGCGGCTGCGCTGTACGAGCGCACCTTGCTCGCCGGGCTCGGCTTGCTTGGTGGGCCACCCGCGCGCTGGCGGCGGCGGACCAGGGTTCCGGTGCGAGCGTCCCGCGCCGGCGCCGCTTCTCCCGTCCTGGCCATCGTCCGCAAGGACTGGATCGCCTACCGGCGCGACATCAGGCGGCTGAGCCGATTTCTTCCAGCCGTCATCTTTCTGGTCGCCTACGCCTTCATCCTCGTGCGTCCCACGCGCGGGCTGACCGACCTGTTCTGGAACGACGTCTTCGTCGTCACGTTTGTCTCGCTGTTCATGGCGATGATGTTCGCCACGCCATCGATACCCGGCGAACGGCGTGGCATCCAGCTCTTGCGCCTTGCGCCGATCAGCCCCTGGACGCTGATTCGGGCCAAAGTGCTGTTCACGGTCGCGCCGGCGGTGGCCCTCACGACCCTGATCACGCTTGCGATGTCGCTCGTCGGCGGGATCGGGCCGCTGAGGACGGCCGAGATCGTGCTCCTGGCCATCTGGCTCGGCGTTGGCTGCGTGTGCATTGGGGTCTCTGCCGGCGCTATCGACCCGCGTTTCGACTCCACCGATGACCGGCGATCGGTCGGTGTGGTCGGGACGTTCGCCGCAATGGGCGGTGAGCTGGCCTTTGGATTGTTGAGCGTCGGCTCCTTCGCCGTGGTGTTCGTTGCCGTGCAGGTGGCGACCGGCGCCGGCTTTCCCTGGTTGCCCGAATCGCCAGTCATCGAAGGTCTGCTGCTGCTCGTCGCTGTCGCGCTGGCGCTGGGTGGAGTTGCGCTGGTCGGCTTCATGCTGTGGACGGCCGTATCCCGCCTCCGCAGCTTCGAGGGATCGATCACCACCGCCGCTTAGCCGAAAGGGTCTTCGATGAGCTCGGTGTCGAGGTCGCCATCCGGCCTGACGCGGACGCCCACGACCGCGAAGCGAATCTGGCCGCGCCATTCGGCAAGGGCGCGATATTCGGCCGCGGCGTTGATGAGGGCTCGGCGCTTTCGCATGCCGACCGCCTCCAGCGGCGTACCGAAGGCGTCGGTGGTCCTCGTCTTCACCTCGACGACGACGATCTCGCGGCCTCGCCTGCAGATCAGGTCGAGCTCGCCGCGCCGAGCGACAAATCCGGCTCCGATCACCTCGTAACCGCGTTCGCGAAGCAGGCGCGCCGCCGCCCGCTCGCCTGCCCTGCCTAGCTCGAGCCTACGAGCTCGGAGACGCGAAACGGCGCCCAAGTCGTCCTGTGAATCGGGCTTGGGCCGAGTCGTCGGATCGCGGCGCGATGCGACGGGGTGGCGTATCCCTTGTGGTCGGCAAATCCCCAGCCGGGATAGATGCGGTCGTAGTCGATCATCGTCCGGTCGCGCGCCACCTTGGCCACGATGCTCGCGGCCATGATCGAGGCGCAGATCTTGTCGCCGCGGACGACCGCCATCTGCGGCAGCGGAGTGTCAGGGATGTCGAACGCGTCGACGAGCAGGTACTCGGCCTTGACGCTCAGGCCGGCAACCGCGCCGGCGCTGGCGAGGATGCGGGCCCTGTAGAGGCCAAGCCGGTCGACCTGGGTGTGGTCGACGGCGCAGACGGAGACCGCAACGGCGCGGCGGTGGATGATCGCGTCAACACGATCGCGCTCCTCCGCCGTCATCAGCTTGGAGTCGTTGAGACCGGGGATTCGGTCGCCGATGCGCAGCACCACCGCACCGCCGACCACCGGCCCCGCGAGAGGGCCCATGCCGACCTCGTCCACGCCTGCGACGACCTGGTAGCCCATCGCCATCGCGCGCCGCTCGAACTTCCAGAGCTGGGGACGCATCCATTCGAGAGTAAAGGCCGCCCGGGCCGAGCGCCACGTTCTTAACAGGCCCGCCGGTTTCCCGCACGCGCCGGCACTCGCGGGATATGGAGCAGCTCGAATGCCGCGTCCGCAGGCGCTCGCGGCTTATCGCGCTACTCCTCGACCTGCTGCTGGGCTGCCTCTTCCACGACGGCTTCGGGCTCCTCGACATCCGCTTCTTCCGACGCGACAAGGCGCCGCCTTTCCCGGATCCGGGCCTCGCGCCCGACCTTGCCGCGCAGGTAATAGAGGCGACCCTGGCGCACGTCACCGTGTCGGAGCACATCGATCTTGTCGATGCGCGGCGAGTGGACCATGAAGGTGCGCTCGACGCCGACGCCGTGGGTGACGCGGCGGACCGTGAAGTTCTGGCGCAGGCCGCCGCCCGTCACCCGGATCACGGTGCCCTCGAACACCTGGATGCGTTCGCGCGTGCCCTCGACGACCTTCGCATGCACCCGCACTGTGTCGCCTGCACGCAGCGCGGGGATCTTTTTCTTCTGCTGCTCCTTCTCGAGCTGCTCGATCACATTCACGTCTTCTTCAACTCCTTGCTGTGTGAGCCACGTCTCAACGCGGCTTGCTGGCGGCGCCACTGCTTGATCCGCGCGTGGTCGCCCGACAGCAGCACGTCGGGGACGGACATTCCTCTGAACTCGGCCGGCCGTGTGAACTGCGGCCAGCCCGTCATCTCGTCGGCGAAGCTGTCCTGGGCGAGCGAGTCGGGATCGCCCACGACTCCCGGGATGAGTCGGGCCACGGCGTCGACCACGACCATCGCCGGGATCTCGCCACCGCTCAGGACGTAATCCCCGACCGAGATCTCACGCGCGTTCAGCGCGGAGCGGACCCGGTCGTCGATGCCCTCGTAGCGACCGCAAACGATGATGAGTCCTTGTTCGCGGGCGAGCTCGCCCGCGAGCCGCTGGTCGAGCATCTCCCCCCACGGCTCCATGAGGATCACCGGGCCCGGGTTGGCGGCGCGAACCGACTCGACCGCCTCGATCACCGGCTCGGGCTTCATCACCATGCCCGGGCCGCCGCCAAACGGCATGTCGTCGACCTGGCGGTGGCGGTCGTGCGTGAACGAGCGCAGATCGTGCGTCGCGAGCTCGAGCACGCCACGCTGGACGGCGCGGCCGATCACACCCTGCTCGAAAACAGGGCCGAACATCGCCGGGAAGATGGTGATGACGTCAAACCTCACGAGTCGATCGCATCCTCGATCTCGAGCAGCCAGTCGGCGACAACCACCCGGCCCCCGTCGAGGTCGACCTCGAGCACCGCGTCCCTGGTCGCCGGGATCAGGTGTTCGACAGTGCCTTCGCGGCTGACCCACACGTCGTTGGCGGGACGCTCCAGGACCTCCGCTATGGCGCCGAGCTGCTTTCCGGAGCTGGTCACGACGGCAAGTCCGACCAGCTGCCGGTAGTAGAACCGACCGTTTCCCGGTTCCCTCAGCTCCTCGTCAGGGACCTCCAGGTACCGTCCGCGGAACAGCTCGGCAAACGTTCGGTTGTCGATGCCGCGGAGCTTGACCACCAGGCCAGGTTGGCCGGCGCGGCTCCATTCCACCTCGCGGCTGCAACCGTCCAGGACCACGTTGGCTCCAGGATCAAAACGGTCGGTGAAATCTGTCAAGGGCATCACCTTGACAGCTCCCTCCAGACCATACGCCCCCATCACCTGCCCGACGCGGATCACGCGGAAGCCTCGCCGCCGGAACGCCGGCTGCGTGGCGCGGTGTGCGAAGAGGAAAGAGACGGGTTCGCGAGGTCGACGAACACGCGCTTGCGGTCGCGCAAAGAGGCCACCCTGACCAGAGTCCGGATTGCCTCGATGTTGCGGCCCGCCTTGCCGATGAACCGTCCGATGTCCTCGTCGGCAAGCTTGACCTTGATCGCGACGGTTCCGCCACCGCGCTCGAACGCCTCGACCGAGACCTCGTCTGGCTTCTCGGCGAGTGACTTCGCCACGTATTCGACGAGCGCGCGGTAATCGATGCCTGGTCCGCTGGGCGCCGGCCGATCGCGCCGGAAACCGCCGCGATTGAATCCGCCGCCGCCGCGCCGAAAGTCACGCCGTGGGGGTCGGCTTCTCTGCACGTCGCTCAAGGATTCCCTCCCGCTTCAACAGGCTGCGCGCGGCTTCGCTCGGCTGCGCGCCCTGCTGCAGCCACTTCTTCACTTTGTCCACGTCGATCTTGACCTGGACCGGCTCTGTCATCGGGTCGTAATACCCGAGGTGCTCGATGAAACGGCCATCACGCGGCGACCGCGCGTCCGCCACCACGAGGCGGTAAAAGGGGTGTTTCTTCGCCCCCATCCGCCTGAGTCTGATCTTTACCAACCTGCTCCTCCTTGTCCATACAACCGCGGAAATCCAACCCGTTTTCGTTTGGCACCGGCCATCCCGAACTGCCTGGCCAGCTTCTGCATCGCCTCCCGTGCCTTGAGCAGCCTGTTGATATCGGCCGGCTGGGCGCCGCTCCCTCGTGCGATGCGACGCTTGCGCGCGCCATCGATCAGCTCGGGATGCGCGCGTTCCCGAGGCGTCATCGAGAGGATGATCGCCTCCATCCTCCTCATCTCTTTTTCCGTGTCGGCGCCCGCCAGCTGACCCTTCAGCGCGCCGCCCCCCGGCACCATGTCGAGCATTCCTTCCAGCGAGCCCATGCCTCGCAGCTGCCGGATCTGGGCCAGGAAGTCGTCGAAGCTCAGCTGACCGGCACGGAGGTGACGCTCCACCTCGGCCGCCTGTTCTTTGTCCACCGAGCGCTCGGCTTTCTCGATGAGGGTCAGCACGTCGCCCATGCCGAGTATGCGAGATGCCATTCGCTCTGCGTGGAACACCTCGAGGTCCTCCGGCTTCTCGCCGGTGCCCGCGAAGCGGATGCGCTGGCCGGTGGCGAGCCGCAGCGAGAGGGCGGCGCCGCCGCGCGCGTCGCCGTCGAGCTTGGTCAGGATCACACCGTCCAGGCCCACCTCCTTCGCGAACGCCTCGCCGACCTTCACGGCTTCCTGCCCGGTCATCGAGTCAGCGACCAGCAGAGTTTCGGTGACCCGTACCCGTGACTTGAGCTCTTTCAGCTCGCGCATGAGGTCGGCGTCGACATGCAGCCGGCCGGCGGTGTCGAGGACGACGACGTCGTAATTGAGCCTCGAGGCCTCCGCGATGGCTTCCTCCCCTCGTCCGAACCCGATCTTGCCCCGCTCAGCCAGCGTTTTCAGCTGCTCCACGGCGGCGGGCCGCCGGAAATCGAGCGCCGCGACCAACGGCCGGTGGCCTTCGCGCCGTGCGAGCAGAGCGAGCTTGACCGCAGTCGTCGTCTTGCCCGAGCCCTGCAGGCCTGCCAGCAACACCACCGTCGGCGGGTGCGGCGAATAGTGCAGTCCCTCCGCATTTCCGCCCAGAAGCTCGACGAGCTCATCGTGCACCGCCTTCACCACGGTCTGGGGCGCGGTCAGGCCCGGCGAGATCTCAGCGCCCGTCAGGCGCACGCGAACCTTCTCGATGAACTCTTTCACAACCTTGAAGTTCACGTCCGCCTCGAGCAGCGCGAGACGCACTTCGCGAAGTCCCGCGTCGACGTCCTCGGGCCGCAGCACGCCGCGACCGGTCATCTTCTTGAGGGCGGCGGCCAGCCTGTCGCCGAGTGTTTCGAACACGATCAGACCGAGCCTTCGAGCTTCGCGATCCGCCGCTTCAACCCGTTCAATTCCTTCTCCATCGCGTCCAGCGCACGTCGGCGGCGCGCCGACTCGGCGAGCAGCCCCAGGCGTTTCTCGTAGTCCTGCAGCGCAAGCATCGAGCGCCTGACGATGTCGTGCACCGCCGCCCGGGACGTGCCGTGATCAGCGGCGATCTCCGCCAGCGACCAGTCGCTTCTGAGGTAGAGGTCGACCACGTCTCGCTGGTGGTCGGTGAGCAGAGCCCCATAGCGCTCGAACAGCGCCAAAGACCGGCCGCGAGCCTGCAGGGTGTCAAGTGCCACGCCTTGACAGTCTAGCAGCCCACTAGAATCGGGTGGCTTTGGGGCCGCTGCTGGTGGAGACTTTTCGATACAACAAGTGGGCCAACCTGCACCTGCTTGCCATCTGCTCGGACCTGTCACCTGAACAGCTCGACCTCAGCGCGCCGGGCACGTACGGCTCCATCGCCAAGACGTTCCATCATCTCCTTGCAGCTGAGCAGCGCTACATCCGTCGCCTGACCGGCGCCGAGCCGCGCATCAACGAGACGGAAGACTTTCCGGGTATCGCGGCGCTGACGAAGGAAGCCCAGGCGAGCGCGGATCGCCTGATCGAGCTCGCGGGCAGCGTGCAGCCCGAAGACCAGATCGCGCCCGACCGGCGCAAGCCGTACACGAAGCTGCCCGCGGCGATCGTGCTGATCCAGGCCATGCATCACGGCAACGATCACCGCACCCACATCTGCACGGTCCTCGGCGCGAACGGGATCGAGTACGGCGACATGGACGTATGGGCCTATGGCGTCGCAACAGGGGTCAGCGGCTGATGCTGACGGCGTTCATCCTGGTCAAATCCACGCGCGAAGGTCTCACCCACCTCGGACCCGCGCTCGCCGACGTCGATGGCGTGGCGGAGGTCTACACGGTGACCGGCGAGTGGGACTTCGTCGCCATCGTCAGGGTGCGGGAGCACGACGACCTCGCCAAGGTCGTGACCCAGAAGCTGACAAGGCTCGACGATATCGAAAAGACCCAGACGATGGTCGCGTTCCAGCAGTTCTCGGCGCACGACCTGGAGGCGATGTTCGGCCTGGGTCTCGAGGACAAGCGCGCCTGACCGGCGAGCTGGAAATCGCGCTGCGCGCCGCGCGCGCGGGCGCGGCCGTGCTGCTCGACACCGGACTGCCCAGGCCCGGGGTGGCGGCCGAAGTGAAGAGTCGCGGCGACTACGTGACGGCGACCGACCGGCGCTCGGAGTCGGCGATCATCGAGGTCCTCGCTCGCGAGGCGCCGGGTGTTGCCGTGCTCGCGGAAGAGCGAGGCGGAATCAGGGCGTCCACCATGTGGGCGGTCGATCCGCTCGACGGCACCACCAACTTCACGCGCGGCTTTCCCTCGGTCGCCGTCTCGATCGCGCTGCTCGAACGCGGCCGCCCGATCGTCGGCGTGGTCATCGCGCCGTTTCTGAAGGTGGAGTTCACCTGTGCACGTGGGAGAGGGGCGTTCCTGAATGGCGACCGGCTGCCACCCCATCGCGTTCTCGATCCCGCGAGCGCCGTGGTCGCGACCGGCTTCCCGTTTCGCAACAAGAAGCTGCTGCCTCGCTACCTGCCGATGTTCGAGCAGGCCATCGAGCGATTCGAAGATCTGCGCCGCGCGGGCGCTGCGGCGCTCGACCTTGCCTGGACGGCGGGCAGCACCTTCGACGGATTCTTCGAGCTTGGGCTGAACACCTGGGACGTGGCGGCCGGGGCGACGCTCGTCCTGGAGGTTGGCGGTCGCGTCACCGACTGGTCGGGCGGCGACACATGGATCGAGACCGGGGACATCCTGGCCGGCACGCCCGCCGTGCACGAGACGCTGCTAGAGCTCGCCGCGCAAGCGCCTGAGCGGTAGCTCGACGAGCGATCGCCACTGCTGGCGGAACGCGATCCCGGCCGGTGCGGGGCCGGCGCGCCGCAGACGCTCAGGCACGGTCGCGCGGCCCTCGACCGCCGACCTGAAGTCACCCGCGTAGCGCGTCACCGCCGACGCGATGTCGTGCGAGCCGAAGTGGCAATCGCTCGCACCGATGGCCGCACCGAGACGCTCGCGGTTGGCGGCGTAGAACTCCTCGAGCAGCTTGCGGCGCCGTGCGCCGATCGGGACCGTGGACACCATCTCGATCCCGTCCACGTGATGCCTCTCGAGCAGCCGGCGAAGCATGTTGGGCTGGATCGAACCGAAATAGACGGGCATGAACGGGTGCGGGACGATGACAAGGCCGCCCTGGTCGTGGATCGCCGCGACCGTGTCCTCGACCGACATGCCGCGCTTCACGGGCTTCTCGAGGAACCAGGCCAGGATGTGCGTCTGGGCCGGCCACCTCGTCGTCACCTCCTGGCCGGCGATGACCGTGATCCCCGCGCTTTCGCCTCGCCTCTGGGTTTCGCCGACCGAATCCATGCTGTCGTGATCGGTGACCGCGATCAGGTCGAGGTGCGCCTCGACGGCGGCATCGACGAGCTGGGACGGCGTGACCATGCCGTCGGAAGCGAGGGTGTGACAGTGCGGATCGGCGATTGCCATCAGTCGAAGATCGCCTGCACGAACCCCGACGGGTCGAAGGGAGTCAGGTCATCGATCCCCTCCCCCACCCCGGCCAGCTTCACCGGAACGTCAAGCTCGGACTCGATTGCGATCACCGCACCTCCCCTTGCGCTGCTGTCCAGCTTGGCGAGCACGAGACCGGTGATGGGGATCGCCTTGTTGAACTCGCGCGCCTGGACAAGGTTGCTCAACCCGAGCACGGCGTCGAGCACCAGCAGGGATTCGTAGGGCTGACCGTCGAGCGCTTTGCTCGCGACGCGACCCACCTTGGCCAGCTCCTCGAGCAGGTTGCGCTGCGTCTGCAGGCGACCCGCGGTGTCCGCGACCACAACGTCGTTGCCGCGCTTGCGCGCTGCCTGCACGCCTTCGAAGACCACCGACGCCGGGTCCGCGCCCCTGGAACCATCGAGGTGCGGCACGCCGGCGCGCTCGGCCCAGGCCACCATCTGCTCGATCCCCGCCGCACGATAGGTGTCGGCAGCGACAACCAGAGGCCTGTGTCCCAGTCGCTTGAGCTGGTGCGCGAGCTTGCCCGCGGTCGTCGTCTTGCCGGCGCCATTCACCCCGTACAGAAGCACGCATGATGGGTTGCCCGACAGCTCGAGGTCGCGACTCTTCTTCGACATGATCGACTGCGCCACTGACACCAACGCGGCGATGGCTTCCTCGGGCGTGCGGGGTGCGCGCGTCTTCACGCCGGCGCTGAGGCGGGCGGACATCGCCGGACCGATGTCGGCCGCGATGAGCAGCTCCTCCAGCTCTTCGTAATAGCCGTCGGCCAGTGGTGGGCTGAGGGCGCGCAAGCCCGCGGCGAGCGCTCCGCGCGTGCGGCTGCCTACGCGCTGCCAGAGGCCGTGCCGCTTCTCGCTCAGCCTGCCTGCGCTTTGTTCGCCGCCCGGGTGGCGGGTTTGCGGATGTCGTCGAGCCGCACGGACACCAGATGCGATGCCCCGCTCTCGTCGAGGTGGATGCCATAAAGAGTCGACGCGTAAGACATGGTCACGTGGTTGTGGGTGATGACGAGGAACTGCCGCTGCGTGCCGAGTCGGGCCACCATCTGGCCGAACCGATCGACGTTTGCGTCGTCGAGCGCCGCATCCACCTCGTCAAGGATCGTGAACGGGCTCGGGTTGACCTCGTCGAGCGCAAGCACGAGCGCCAGCGCCGCGAGCGAGCGCTCGCCAGAGGACAGCAGCGTCACGTTCTGCAGCCTCTTGCGCGGAGGCTGGACCAGGATCTCGACGCCACTCCGCGGTCCGTCATCGCCGTCGGCGTGCCGCAGCGTCGCGCGACCGCCCGGATTGAGCTCGGAGAAATACTCGTGGAAGTTCGCGGCCACCGCACCGAAAACGGCCTCGTACCGCGACTCCTCTTCGGCGCGGAGTTTTGCGATCAGGTCTTCGAGGTCGGTTCGCGCCGCCGTGATGTCGTCTAGCTGCTCGGCCAGGTTCTGGCAGCGCTCCTCAAGCTCGCGGCACTCCGTTTCCGCAAGCGCGTTGGTCGGGCCAATCTCTTCGAGGCGCTTTTCCAGGGCTCGCATCTCACGCTCGCGGGCCTTTCCGCCAGGGACCTCCTCGGGCGCGACACCGTCGGGCATCCGGGAGCGGATCTCGTCCATCCGAGCCTGGAGCAGCTCTGCCTCGCGAGTGATGAGATCCAGGTTGCCCTCCAGGTTGCCGGTGCGCAGGCGCGCGTCGATGCGCGCCTCCTCGAGGGTGACGAGCTTCTTGGCGCTGTCCGCCATCTCCGCGTCGTCTTCGGGCGCGTCGTGCTCGGCTGCGGCCAGCGCCTCCCGAGCGGAATCGCGCGCGCTGACGAGCCCGGGCACCGACTCGGCAGTCATCGCTGCGGCCCGCTCAGCCTCGGCCAGTCTGGTGCGGCGCTCCTCTGCTCCGAGCCGCAGCCGCGTCAGGTCGTCCTCGACCAGTCCGAGCTGCCTGCGAACAGTTTCGATCCGGTCGCGGTCGAGCTCCTGCCGGCGCTTCATGGCGCGTCGCTCGACCGCTTGACGCAGCCGCTCGTCGAGATCCTCGCTGAGCGCTGCGGCGCCCCGCTCCGCGCCGGCCGCCGCGCGCTCGAGCTGAGCCAGGCTGTCGCCGTCGGCTTGCTCAGCGGTCCGAGCGGCGTGAAGCATGCGAGTCACCTCATCGAGCCTTTCCGCGCCGGCGGCTCTCGCCCGAAGGTCGGCCAACCTTGCCTGGGCCTCTTTTGCGCTGTGTGCCGCATGGGTCTCTGATGCCAGCTCGTCCTCGAGCTCGGTGATGCGGTGGACGAGCTCCGCTCGGTGAGCGTCGTGGGCAAGGCGCGGATCGGGCCCGGCGCGGAAGAGCCCCTGCTCGCGGTAGACCCCTTCCTGGGTGACATCGCGGCCGACGATGACTCCTCCCAGCAACCGACGGGCGACGAGCTCGTAACCAGCGCTGACAGTCACGTGGTCCAGCAGCGATCCCTCGGCCGGAGGTGGCGCGTCGACCGGGAACAGCGCGGTCGTCTGCTGCCCCGCTGATGTGACCGCTGCGAGCGCGGACGTCTCGTCAGGTGCGACCGCCGCGTCGAGGAGCGACCCCAGGGTCGCGGCCAGGGCCGCGTCGTACCCGGGGTGTGCGGTGATGACTTCGCCCAACCGGGGGCTCGATTGAGTCGATGGGTGAAGGGCGGCGATCCTGGCAAGCTCCGAACGAAGTCGGTCGAGCTCGACCAGTGATTTCTCGATCGCCTCGGCGGCGGGAATCTCC
>JBKPCF010000063.1:0-11392 GCA_046727235.1 Candidatus Dormiibacterota bacterium | reverse complement strand
GAGGCGTGCCTGCGCGCGCTGGATGGCGTCCCGCTCGCGCACATCGTCGACGGGCGGACCAAGCACGCGCTGCTGCTGGAGCTGTTCACCGAGGCGGGCATCGGGACGATGGTCACGCCGTGACCTCGGCCTTAACAGGCTGGGTTGACTGCCCGGCTGCCGGTTCGTACTCTGCTCGCCGCCCCACAAAGAACCCCCTGAGGGTGGGTGGTGGGGTCTGTGGGTGGGTCCAGCCGTGGTGGTTTGAAGGGACAGCTGTGCCTTGCAGGTCATGAGCACGCCCGAGCTCGCCGAGCGCTATCTCATGCAGACCGGCCGGCGCCTCCCGGTCACCTTTGTCCGGGGCCGTGGCTGTCTCCTCTACGACGACGCCGGACGCGAGTACCTCGACCTGGTCGCCGGCATCGCTGTCAACCTCCTCGGCCATTCGCATCCCGACGTGGTGGCGGCGGTCACGAAGCAGTCGGCGGAGCTGATCCACACGTCCAACCTGTACTTCACCCAGCCGCAGGTCGGGCTGGCGCAGCGCCTGGTCGAGCTCGCATTTCCCTCGCGTGTCTTCCTCTGCAACTCCGGCGCCGAGGCCAATGAAGCGGCGATCAAGATCGCCCGCAAGTGGGGCGCCCGCAATCGCGACGGGGCGTTCGAGATCATCACGACCACCGGTTCCTTTCACGGCCGAACTCTCGCGACCGTCACCGCCGGCGGCCAGCACAAGTACTCCGACCCGTTCGAGCCGCTCCCGCCGGGATTCGTCCACGTCCCGTACAACGACGCGGCCGCGATCGAGGCCGCGACCACAGACAAGACCGTGGCCGTGATGCTCGAGCCCGTGATGGGCGAGATAGGGATCATTCCGGCCGCGCCCGGATACCTCGAGCGCCTTCGCCGCTGGTGCGACAAGAAGAATCTGCTGCTCATTCTCGACGAGGTCCAGACCGGCCTCGGCCGGACTGGGCGGTGGTTTGCCCACCAGCACGCCGGCATCACGCCCGACGTCATGACGCTCGCAAAAGGACTAGGTGGCGGGGTTCCGATTGGAGCGTGCCTGGCCAATCCCCGTGCCGACGTGTTCGAGCCGGGCGATCACGGATCGACGTTCGGCGGCAATCCGCTTGCCTGTGTCGCAGCGACGACCGTGCTGCACGTTGTCGAGCGCGACGGCCTGGTCGGCCACGCGGCAGAGATGGGCGACCTTCTTCATGCCGCGCTGAGTGATCTGGGCGCCAAGGACGTCCGCGGAGTCGGGCTCATGCGGGCCTTCGAGTTCGCTGAGCCGAAGGCGAAGCCGTTTCAGCAGGCTTGCCTGGAGTCCGGCCTGGTCGTCAACGCGGTCGACGACCACACGGTCCGGCTCGTGCCGCCTCTGGTCATCTCGGCGTCGGACATCGACCGCGCGCAAGACGTCATGCACAGGGTGTCGGTGTGACCGCGACCAAGGCCGAACGGCAGAGCGCGATCCTCGAGCTCGTGAACCGCGGCTCGGTCCACACCCAGCTCGAGATCGCAGCCGCGCTGGCTCGACGCGGAATGCGCGCCACTCAGGCGACCATCTCCCGCGACATCCAGGAGCTTGGGCTGGTCCGGGCGGGGAGCGGCTACCGCAGCTCGATCGGCCTCGTGCGGGAGCTCGTGCTGTCAGTCGAGGTCGTCGAGCCCATGGCCGTGATCAGGACGCCGCCCGGGACGGCCAACCTGGTCGCTCGCCGAATCGACGAGGCCGCGCTCCCCGGGATCGCCGGCACGGTTGCGGGCGACGACACGATCATCGCCGTGCTGCGCAAGCCAGGGGCAGTGCGATCACTCAAAGAGCTCCTCGCGAATGGCGTCTAAGCGGTTGGTGCTCGCGTACTCAGGCGGGCTCGATACGTCCGTGGCCATCCGGTGGCTCAAAGAACAGGGATGGGACGTCATCGCGTTCACCGTCGACCTTGGCGAGAAGAAGGATCTCGACGCGATCCAGTCGCGCGCCCTGAAGACCGGCGCCTCGGCGGCCTACGTCGCCGACGGGCGCCTGCCGTTCATCTCGCTCTTCGTCTGGCCGTCGCTGCAGGCGGGCGCCGTCTACGAGAAGGAGTACCCGCTCGCGACTGCACTCGGCAGACCGCTCATCGCCGCGATGATGGTCGAGGTGGCGCGGCGCGAGGGCGCTCAGGCCGTGGCGCACGGCTGCACGGGGAAAGGCAACGACCAGGTGCGCTTCGACGTCACGACGGCGGCGCTTGCGCCGGACCTGCAGGTCGTCGCCCCGGTCCGCGAGTGGGGCATGAATCGCGACGATGAGATCGAGTACGCGACCAAATATGGAATCGAGGTCCCGGCCACGACCCGTTCGCCGTACTCCACAGACGAGAACCTATGGGGCCGCTCGATCGAAGCCGGGATCCTGGAGGACCCCTGGGCCGAACCGCCGAAGGACGTCTACGCATGGACGCGCGACCCGCGCCAGTGCCCGGATGAGCCGAGCTATGTCGAGGTTGGCTTCAAGGAGGGAGTCCCCGTCGCCCTGGATGGCAAGCCTGTCGCGGCCCTGGACCTCGTCACGACGCTGAACAGGATCGGTGGCGAGAACGGGGTGGGACGCATCGATCACATCGAGAACCGGCTGATCGGAATCAAGTCGCGCGAGATTTACGAAGCGCCCGCCGCCGTGCTGTTGCTGCAGGCACACCAGGCGCTCGAGGACATCACGCTTCCCAAAGAGGTCGCCCGGTTCAAAGACCTGGTCGCCCAGCAGTGGGCGCAGATGGTGTACGACGGGCTGTGGTTCAGCCCGCTCCGCGACGCCCTGTATGCGTTCGTTGTGGAAACCCAGCGGCACGTCACGGGTGACGTGCGCCTGAAGCTCTACAAGGGCGGGTCCCAGGTCGTGGGGAGGAAAGGCCCTCACCAGCTTTACCAACTGTCGCTGGCGACCTACGGCAAGGGGGACGAGTTCGACCAGTCGGCGGCGGCGGGCTTCATCAAGCTTTGGGGCATGGGGCTGCGAACGGCGGCGCGCGTGCAGGGCGGGCTCCAGGCGCGGGACATGGGCAACCTGCTAGGGGACGTGAAGAGGCTCGCGCCATAGCCAGGAAGGGCGCGAAGCTTTGGGGAGGCCGCTTCAGGCGCGGGCTTCTTCCCGAGCTGGATCGGTTCTCCTCGTCAATCGCCGTCGACTACGAGCTTTACCCGTATGACATCGCGGGTAGCGTCGCGCACGCGCGAGGCCTGGCCGCCTCTGGCGTCGTGTCGAAGTCGCAGCTGACCGCGATCGAACGCGGGCTTCGCAAGGTCAAACGCGAGCTGGACTCGGGCGAGTTCAAGTTCGCTTCGTCCGACGAAGACATCCACACCGCGGTCGAAAGACGCCTCACCGAGCTCACGCCGGCGGGCGCCGCCCTGCACTCGGGACGGTCACGCAACGACCAGGTCGCGCTCGACCTCAGGCTGTACTGCCGGGACATGGCGCAGGAGGCCGTCGCTTTGCTGGGTGCCTTGATCGACGCGCTCGCAGTCAGTGCTCTGGCCCACGCCGCGTGGCTGATGCCCGGATACACGCATCTGCAGCGCGCCCAACCCGTCACAGTCGGCCATCACCTGCTGGCACACGCTGAACCCCTGCTGCGTGATGCGCGTAGGTTCGATGCCGCATTCGACTCCGCCGGCAGCATGCCGCTTGGCTCCGGGGCGCTGGCGGGTTCCACCCTGCCGCTGGCGCGACGTGCCGTCGCCCGCGAGCTCGGTCTGCCGAAGCTCACGGAAAACAGCATCGA
Source organism: Candidatus Dormiibacterota bacterium (assembly GCA_046727235.1). Taxonomy (GTDB): domain Bacteria; phylum Chloroflexota; class Dormibacteria; order Dormibacterales; family Dormibacteraceae; genus 40CM-4-65-16. The sequence continues at coordinate 7,637 of JBKPCF010000063.1, read as the reverse complement.
CGCGGTGTCGGACCGCGACTTTGCCCTCGACCTGGCCTACGCGTGCGCCGTCACATCCATCCACCTGAGCCGCCTCGGCGAGGACGTCGTTCTCTGGGCAACCTCGGAGTTTGGTTTCGTCAAGCTCCCAGACGAGATCTCGACCGGTTCGAGTCTCATGCCGCAGAAGAAGAATCCGGACATCGCCGAGCTCCTTCGCGGCCGCGCCGGCCGTTCCATCGGCGGTTTCGTCGCCCTCGCCACCGCCCTGAAGGGCCTTCCGCTCGCCTACGACCGGGACCTGCAGGAGGACAAGCCCGCGCTGTTCGCAACCGTCGAGAACGTGCTCGAGTCGGTGCGGGCGGCGCAGCTTCTCGTGCAGCGGCTCGAGTTTGACCGGGAGCGGCTGGCGCAGGCCGCCGCCGATCCACTCCTGATGGCCACCGACGCGGCCGAGCTGCTGGTCCGCTCCGGGACGCCGTTCCGCCGGGCGCACGAGCAGGTCGGGGCCCAGGTTCGGGACGGCAGGTTCGTCGTGCCGTGGGATGCTGCTGCCTCGCTGGCCAGGCGAGACATGGAAGGAGCTCCCAACCCGAAGCGGGTCGCGGCCAGGGCGAGGGCCATACGCCGGGAAGCCGCCAAGCTCACGCGGTAGAGTTCGGCCGTGCTTCTGGCGGTCGACGTCGGCAACACCAACGTGACCCTGGCCCTCTTCGACGGCGACCGGCTGGCCGCCGACTGGCGGGTCAGCTCCCACCGCGAGCGGACCGCCGACGAGATGGCGGTCGAGCTCCGCCAGCTCTTTGAGCTCCGAGGTTTCGACCTGACGGTCGTGACCGGCGTCGTCATCTCCAGCGTCGTCCCGACCATCAACCCGGCACTCGTCGAAGCCTCGCGCCGGTACCTCCACTGCGAGCCGGTCATGGTCGGGCCAGGCGTGAAGACCAGCGTCAGGATCCGCTACGACAACCCGAAGGATGTCGGCGCCGACCGGATTGCCAACGCCCTGGCGGCCTACACGCGCTACGGCGGCCCGGTCGTGGTGATCGATTTCGGCACGGCGGTCACGTACGACGCGATCAACGCCGAGGGCGACTACCTCGGCGGCGCGATCGCGCCCGGCGTCGAGATCTCGCTAGACGCTCTCATCTCGCACACGGCGATGCTCCGGAAGGTCGAGCCGGTGGCTCCTGATTCGGTGATCGGGCGCAACACCGTCGCCTCAATTCAGTCGGGCCTCGTCTGGGGATTTGTCGCCCAGGTCGAGGGGATGGTCAAACGCATGGTCGATGAGCTGGGTGGCAACGCGAAGGTCGTGGCCACCGGAGGCCAGGCGTCGCTGGTGGCAGGACTGACCCACGTGATCGAAACCACCGACCCGCTGTTGACTCTCGAGGGTTTACGGCTTATCTACGCGCAAAACGCGGATGGGGGTGCTAGAACGTAGCCCGCCTATGAAAACGGCGCAGAAATTCCGTCTCTATGTCGTGCCGGGCGCCGAGGTGCCTGGGCTGGCGGCCACCGGCCTGGAGATCACCAACCTGACGGGGCCCGGCCAGGTCGAGCACCCTGCGCTTGTTCTCCTGGGCCCCGGCCAGCTGGCCCCTGAGGGTCTGGCTGCCTTCGCCGTCGACCTTCCCGGTGACAGCTCACCCGGCGCCCTGCGCGAGCTGATCCGGGTGGCGATGGAAAACGTCGTCCTCAAGCAGCAGGTCACATCGCTCGAGCGTGAGGCGCAGCGCAGCCATCAGCAGTTCCGGGAGCTGAACCGCATCGGAATCGCGCTCTCTGCCGAGAGAGACATCGCACGCCTGCAGGCTTTCATCCTCACGACGATGCGTCAGCTCACCTACGCGGACGGGGCGAGCCTGTGGCTCAAGACCGATGAGGACGGCGCACCGAAGCTCTTCCTGGCATCGAGCCAGAACCACTCGCTCGACAAGAACACATACCAGGCGTTCAAGGTACCGGTGGACGACAAGACGGTCGTCGGCTACACGGTTTCGATGGGCTCGAGCCAGATCTACGACGACGCTTACAACCCGCCGCCGGGCAAGCCGGTCGGGGGCAAGAGGTTCGATTCGCAGTTCGGCTACCACACGAAGTCGATGCTCACGGTCCCCATGCGCAACTACAACGGTGAAGTCGCCGGCGCGGTGCAGCTGATCAACGCCAAGCGCCGGTTTGAGACCAAGCTCACGGCCGACAACGTCGACACCGAGGTCGTTAGCTTCCGGCCCGACGATCTCGAGATGATCGAGTCGATCGCCAGTCAGGCCGCGGTCGCGCTGGACAACAAGAACCTTCTCGAATCGATCCAGGCGTTGTTCGACGGTTTCGTCCAGGCCAGCGTGACCGCGATCGAGCAGAGGGACCCGAGCACGGCGGGGCATTCAGGCCGCGTCGAAGGCCTCACTACGAGGCTCGCGCGCGCGGTGACCGAGATCGCCACGGGCAAGTACCGCGACGTGGCATTGACGGATGATCAGTTCAAGGAGCTTCGGTACGCGTGCCTGCTCCACGACTTCGGCAAGGTCGGCGTTCGCGAGCACATCCTGATCAAAGCCAAAAAGCTGATCCCGGGCCAGCTCGAGGTCATCCAGGCACGGTTCGAGTTCATCGAGCGCTCGGTGCAGGTGCGGTATGCAACCGAGAAGCTCGAGGCGATGAAGTCCGGGCAAAACGGTTCCGCCATCGAGGCCATCGACCGTCGCCTCGAAGCCGACCTGGCCCAGTTGAGGCAGTGGGTCGAGAGCATCGCGGTCGCCAACGAGCCAACGGTCATGCCCGAGGACAAGGCCTCAACGCTGGAATTTCTGTCTCAGCAGACCTACCTGGACATGAGCGGCAGCGCGCATCCCATGCTGGAGCCGCAGGAGTTCCGGTTCCTGAGCATCCGGAAAGGAACGCTTGACCCGCAGGAGCGCCTCGAGATGGAGTCCCACGTGACGCACTCGTTCCACTTCCTGACCAAGATCCCGTGGACGAACGTCATGAAGGGCATACCGGAGATCGCGTACGGGCACCACGAGAAGATGGACGGCTCGGGTTACCCGCGCGGGCTCACCGGCGATCGGATTCCGCTGCAGGCGCGGATGATGACAATCTCCGACATCTATGACGCGCTGACCGCGCAGGACCGGCCATACAAGAAGGCGGTGCCGACGAGCACCGCGCTCGACATCCTCCACGAGGAGTCGGACCAGGGCAAGCTCGACCGCGACCTGCTCGAGATCTTCATCGCCAAGAAGATCTATCAACCCGCGGCCGCGCAATGAGGATCAAGTTCTGGGGCACGCGGGGCACGCGTCCGACTCCAGGCCGGCGGACCCTTCGCTACGGGGGCAACACAACCTGCATCGAGGTGCGAGACGCGGAAAACAACCTGCTGGTGATCGACTCCGGCTCGGGGATCGCGGAGCTGGGCGGCAGCTTCAGCCCAAGCGAACCAGTCCAGGCGCACCTCTTGATAACTCACACGCACCTCGACCACATCCAGGGGTTTCCCTTCTTCCTGCCGGCTTTCGTCCCCGGAACCCACCTGACGATCGTCGGGCCGGCCGGTTCCGCGAAGTCGCTGCAGGCGGCATTCGCTGATCAGACCGACCCCGCCTACTTTCCGGTCAGGTTGAGCCACATGCCTGCCGAGATGGAGTTCATCGAGCGAAATCCCGGCGAGACATTCGAGGTGGGCGCGCTGCGGATCACGCCGCATCTCCTGATGCATCCGATCCCAACCTTTGGCTACCGCATCGACGAGGGTTCATCCCGCTTCGCGTTTGCGACCGACAACGAGATAGCGCTCTTCGCCAACAGTCCGAACGGAACCCTGGGCGACCTCGCGAACTGGTGCCGAGACTCCGACCTTCTGGTGCACGACGCTCAGTACAGCGCTGAGGAGTACCGGTCGCACGCCGGGTTCGGGCACTCGACGTATGAAGAGGCCCTGTCGCTGGCGGAGCAGGCTGGGGTCAAAGAGCTTGCGTTCTTCCACCACGACCCGATGCATTCGGACACCGACGTCGACGCGCTGATCGAGCAGGCGCTGGGGAATCACCGCGCCTCCGGCGGCGCCGATGTGAACTCATTCCCGGCGGCCGAGGAACAGGAGATCGCGATTTAGTTACCGCTAACCTTTTCCGATCGTGACGGAAGAGGCCGAGCTCGACCTGCCCGCCGTGATGCGCGACCGCCACGAAAAGCTCGAGCGGCTTCGCGCGCGGGGCGTCGACCCCTATTCGCGCGGATTCCGACCGACGAACACCACCGACGCTGCACGACGTCTGCTCGGCGATGGGGAGCGAACCGAGCCGATCTCGCTCGCTGGTCGATTGATGGTGAAGCGCCTGCAGGGCGGCCTCGTCTTCGCCGACCTCCAGGACGGCCAGGGGCGCATCCAGCTGATGGCCAATCGCAGCATCCTCGGCGAGGAAGAGTTCGCGCGCTTCGCCGACCTGGACGCGGGCGACATCATCGGCGTGATCGGGCCCATCTTTCGGACCAAACGCGGCGAGATCACGCTCGAGGTGCACTCGTTTCAGCTGCTGACCAAGTCGCTCCGGCCGCTGCCAGAGAAGTGGCATGGCTTAAGGGACGTGGAGATTCGCTACCGCCAGCGCTACGTCGACCTGATCGCCAATCCGCAGGTGCGCGCCGTGTTTCGGGCGAGGTCCAGGATCATCACGGCCATGCGGGGCCTGCTCGACGAGCGAGGCTTCATCGACGTCGAGACGCCAGTGCTCCAGGAGGTTCCGGGCGGGGGACATGCGCGGCCTTTCCTGACCCACCACAACTCCTTGAACCGCGACCTGTTTCTGCGCATCGCGCTCGAGCTGCACCTGAAGCGGTTGCTGGTCGGTGGATTCGAGCGCGTCTACGAGATCGGGCGCGTGTTCCGCAACGAAGGCCTGTCTCCACGACACAACCCCGAGTTCACGCTGCTCGAGTCCTACCAGGCTTACGCAGACTATGAGGATGTCATGCAGCTCGTCGAGGACCTGATCGTCGTGGCGGCGATGGCGGCGGAAAGGCCGCTGGAGGCTTCGTATCAGGGAGAGTCGATCGACATGACCCCTCCGTTTCGGCGCGCGCGGATGGCAGAGCTGGTGCTCGAGCACACCGGCCGGCACGTGGTGGGTGAAGAGCTCAACGACCTCTTCGAAGAGCACGTGGAGCCGCGCCTGCGGCAGCCGACCTTCGTCCTCGACTACCCCGTCGAGATCTCACCGCTGGCGCGGCCGCGCGAGGACGATCCAAGGTTTGTCGAGCGATTCGAGCTGATCATCCTCGGCCGCGAGTACGCAAATGCTTTCACCGAGCTGACCGATCCGGTCGATCAACGGGCTCGCTTCGAAGCTCAGGCCGCGCTGCGAGCGGCCGGCAACGTCGAGGCGCATCCGATGGACGAGGACTTCCTTCGCGCGGTGGAATACGGACTACCACCGTGTGGAGGGCTGGGAATGGGAATCGACCGGCTCGTCATGTTGCTGACCGACCAGCCCTCGATTCGCGACGTGATCCTGTTCCCGGTGATGAAAGCCGAAGCCTGATGCTCCCGCTCGACTTCATCCGCAAGAACCCTGACGCTGTCAAGCGCGCGGCTGAGCTGAAGGGCGAGCCGGCGCCGATCGAAGAGATCCTGCGCCTCGACGGAGTCTGGCGCGGCCACCTCCACAAGGCGGAGACGATCAGGGCTGAGCAGAACGAGCTGTCGAAGGAGTTCGCCAGGACCCGCGACGAGTCCCTGAAGGAACGGCTGCGCCGGATGGCGGACGCAGCCAAGAGCGATCTCGCGGTGGCCGACGCCGTGAAGCGCGAGCTCGACGACCTGCTTCTTCGCGTTCCCAACGTGTTTCACGAGTCGGTGCCGATCGGCAAGACGGAGGCTGACAACGTCGTGGTCAGGGAGTGGGGGACGAAGCCTGAGCCGGAGTTCGCGCCGCGGACCCATTACGACCTGGGGGAGACGCTCGGCATCATGGATTTCGAGCGCGCGGCACGAGTGTCTGGCTCGCGATTTGCCTTTCTGATCGGGGAGGGCGCCAGGCTTGAGCGCGCGCTGGTCCAGTTCATGCTCGACGTGCACACGCGAGAGCACGGCTACACGGAGGTGTGGCCGCCCATGCTCGTGAACTCGGCCGCGATGGTGGGAACGGCAAACCTGCCGAAATTCGCCGACGCGGCCTTCAAGGTCGAAGACCGCGACCTCTGGCTGATCCCGACGGCCGAGGTCCCGATCACGAATCTGCACCGCGAAGAGATCCTCGACGCCGACCGTCTGCCCCTGAAATACGTTGCCTACGCACCATCCTGGCGCACCGAGGCGGGCGCCGCGGGCAAGGACACGCGCGGGTTCATCCGGCTGCACCAGTTCTCTAAGGTCGAGCTCGTTAAAGTCACCACCGCGGAGACGTCGTTGGAGGAGTTCGAGCGGCTGACGCAAGATGCCGAGGACATCCTTCAGCGCCTCGGCCTCCACTACCAGGTGTTGGCGATGTGCACCGGCGACATGGGATTCGCGCAATACAAGAAGTACGACCTGAATGCATGGGCGCCCGGTCTGGACCGGTACCTCGAGGTGTCGTCGTGCTCGACGTTCAACGACTTCCAGGCGATGAGGGCCAACATCCGCTACCGCCCGGCGCGCGGCGCGTCCCCGAGGTTCGCGCATACGATCAACGGGTCTGGACTGGCGCTGACGCGCACGATCGACGCCATCATCGAGAGCTACCAGCGCTCCGACGGGATGATCTCGGTGCCCGATGTGCTGAAGCCATACATGGGCGGGGTGGAGCTGATCGGGGCGCGATAATCGGCGTTGCCCGCCCAACACTCAAGCGGAGGGGTGGCCGAGTCCGGTTTATGGCGGCGGTCTTGAAAACCGTTTGGGCCGCAAGGCTCACGGGGGTTCAAATCCCTCCCCCTCCGCCACTGTCGCCGGCCAATTTCTAACGGGTCGCGATAGTCTCTGTGAGATGCCAATTGGACGACGGGAATTTCTGAGATCGGCCAGTTTGGTGACGATCGTCGTGGCGACGGGACTGTCGGATGAGTTCCTTTCGACCCTGTCACGGAAGGTCGTCCTCGGAACGACTCCGATCGAACAGCTCGGCATGGGCGTGCGGCTGACCAATGCGCTCAAGGCCAACCGAATTACGACTGTGGGGCAGCTGGCTTCGACGAGCCAGGATGACCTGCTGAGCATTCGCCTCGTCGGACGCTGCTGCATTGGGGAGATCAGAGAAAAGCTGGTCGAGAAGGGTTTTCTCAGCCCAGCAAGTGCCGCTCGCACGTATCCGGACGGGTTGCTGATCAAAGACCTTTCCCTGGTGAGACAGGCAGCGTAACCATCCACCTCGCCTTCTGCGTTCAAGCCTCCGGTGGCGGACGCCAGCCCTACGCACGTCGGTCAACTTTCCGCGGACGGACGGTGGCGTTGGGACGGCACGTCCTGGCGTCCGGTCGAGGGCGTCGTGTGGACGCCACCCGGCTGGGCAACGGCCAAGATCCGATCCAGCGCAACCTGGCTGATGGTCGGGTCGGCGCTGCTGATCGGACTCCTCGCTGACCAGTTCCTTCGCACTGGAACCTTCGGCCTGGCGGCATCACTGATGTTTGTGGTCGGGGCGCCGGTGGCGATCTGGGCCGGCAACCTGAAG
>JBKPCF010000062.1:0-5379 GCA_046727235.1 Candidatus Dormiibacterota bacterium | reverse complement strand
GTTGCCCTGCCACGGGTCGTTGCCTGCGATCTCGCCGTTCCGCCAGCTGTTGACGATGTTGATCAGGAAGATCAGCACCGCGGCGGCGATCAGGAACGACGACAGCGTGATGATGAGGTTCGTCGTCGCCCACGCCGGGTTGGCGTAGGTGGCGATGCGGCGCGGCATGCCTTCGAGTCCGAGCGTGTGCATGATCAGGAAGGTGCCGTTGAAACCGATGAACGTCAGCCAGAAGTGCCACTCTCCGAGCCTGCGGTCGAGCAGGCGCCCGGTGATCTTCGGGAACCAGTAGTAGATGCCCGCGAAGATTGCAAAGACGCTCCCGCCGAAGAGCACGTAGTGGAGATGCGCGACCACGTAGTACGACTGGTGCAGCTGCGTGTCGACCGGCACTGAGGCGAGGTAGACGCCGGTGATGCCGCCGATCAGGAACGTGGCGAGGAAGCCGAAGACGAACTTGATCGGCACCGTGAAGTCGATGGAGCCCCACCATGCGGTGGCGATCCAGTTGAAGAACTTGATTCCGGTCGGCACCGCGATCAGCATCGTCATGAGCATGAAGAAGCCCTCGACGTAGGTGTTGATCCCGACGGTGAACATGTGGTGCGCCCACACGGTCATCGACAGGAACACGATGCCGAACAGGGCGGCGACCATCGACATGTAGCCGAAGATCGGCTTGCGCGCGAAAACAGGGACGATCTCGGAGATCATGCCGAACGCCGGCAGGATCATCACGTAGACCTCGGGATGGCCAAAGAACCAGAACAGGTGCTGGTAGAGCACCGGCCGTCCCTGCGTGGTGAAGAAGTTGGTGCCGAACTGGCGGTCGAACTCGAGCAGGATCATCGCCGCGGCCAGCGGCGCGCCGACGACGAGAAGCAGGATCGAGGTCGAGATCTGGGCCCACACGAACAGGGGCAGCCGCGAGAACTTCATGCCCGGCGCGCGTAGGGCGACGATGGTCGTCAGGAAGTTGGTCGAGGCCATGATGCCGCTGATCGCCCAGACGATGATGCTCATCGCCCAGAAGTCGACGCCCAGGCTGTGGCCCTGGAATGCCTTCTCAGTCAGCGGCGCGTAGCCTGTCCAGCCCGCGTTGAGTCCGCCGCCGGTGAAGAAGCCGGAGTAGTAAAGGATGATCGAGACCGGTATCAGCCAGAAACCCAGAAGGTTCACTCGCGGGAACGCCATGTCGCGTGCGCCGACCATGATCGGCACCATGTAGTTCGCGATCCCGGTCACGAAGATCGTGACGAAGAAAAAGATCATGGTCACGCCGTGCGCCGAGATGAGCTGGTTGTAGGTCTCGTGGTCGACGAGCGAGAGGTTCGGCTGCGCGAGTTGCAGCCGGATGACCAGAGCGAAGATCCCGCCGATCACGAAGCTGATCATCGCCGTGACCATGTACATGATCCCGATCAGCTTGTGATCGGTCGTGGTCAGCCACAGGCTGATCGGTTTGAAGAAGGTGTCGTCGTAGGCCTTCGGCCGCGGGAGGACTGTGGTAGCCATCCGATTCCTATCCTAAGCCGACGGCGACGGTGAGGCCGTCGCCTTTTTCTGGGTTGCCATCCAGGCGTCGAAGTCGGACCTGTCCATCGCCTGGACGATGATCTGCATCGAGTAGTGGCCGGCCCCGCACAGCTCGGCGCACTCGCCACGCCACTTGCCGGGCCTGTCGATCTTCAACCACGAGAAGTTGTCGTAACCGGGCACCGCGTCGGTCTTGCCCGAGATCGCGGGCACCCACCACGAATGGATCACGTCCGTGCCGCGGAACTGGAGCTTCACCAGCGTGTTCGTCGGCACGACAAACGGCGTCACATCGGTGGCGATGCTGCCTTCCTGGTGCACCACCACGCCATTGCCGTAGTCGTAAGCCCAGCCGAACTGGTGACCGCTGACGATGACAGTCATGTCCTGATTGCTGATCGGCTGGAAGTCGCGCTGCAGCTCGACAAAGCTGTAGGTGGCGATGGCCAGCACGATGATCAACGGGATGGTCGTCCACACGATCTCGACTCCCGTGTGGCCGTGGACCTGGGGTGGGACATAGCCCGCAGGCTGGCGCGATCGCCGGTATCGGATCACGACCCAAAGCAGTGCCGCCTCGTACCCTAGGAAGACGATGATCGCGACGATCGAGATCCCGATGTAGGTGTTGTAGATGTTCTGGCCGTTCGGGGAGACGGGTTCGGGAAAGATGGGCGACAAGCCGACGTCGCAGGAGCTGATAAGGGGGACGAGGGCGGCCAGTCCGAGCAGTGCCGCGAAGTTGGAGGCGCGACGTGCCACGAGATGGAAGTATATCGGCGGGTGGTTTCCGGACCGGCCGTGGCCGCGTTCGCCGACCCTATAGAATCCAGAAGCGATTGTGGCTGGAGCCAAAAAGCCTCGCTACGTCGACCTGACCAATCCCAGCCTGTCTGTGGAGTGCCCCAACTGCGGGCTCCGGACACAGCGATTCCTCGACCACTGCCGCAACTGCGGCTACAAGCTCTGGCCGTCCAGCGAGATGGCTTCGGCGGCGTTCAAGGCGTGGCGCGACGCCGACCCCGCGCGAGCCGACGCCTCGCGCTTCGACCTCGAGCTGCCCTCACCCGGAACTGACGTCGTCGTCGATTACGACGCCCGAGCCCACGATCTCGGCATCCACATCTTTCCGAGCAGCAACTACCCCTTCATCATCTGCGCCGGCTCGCTGTTCCTGGCCCTCGCCGCGATCCCGTTCGAAAACGGGATTGTCCGCATCGTGCTGGCCGTGATCGGAGGCTTGATCTTTCTCTACGGAGTTGTTGGCTGGGTCCTCGTTGAGGATGTCAAGATGTTCCCGGCCGACAGCCCGCAGGCTCAGGGTGAGGTGCGCCACTAGTGGCTGTAAGCGCGCTGCCGCGAGAACCGATCCCGCAGTACCCCGTGATCAAGCCCGGGATGATGGGCATGTACATCTTCCTGGCCTCCGAAGTGATGTTCTTCGGCAGCCTGTTCGCCATGTACTTCTACCTCTTCGGCTCCAGCGGCCACTGGCCGCCCGCCCCGCCGGCGAGCCGGCCCGAGTTCTACGTCAACTGGTGGCCTATCCCGTTCGTGAACACGATCGTGCTGCTGTCCAGCGGCGTGACGTGCCACTTCGCGCTCGACGCGATCGCCCACGACAACCGTCCGCGATTCTTCTTCCTCCAGATCGTGACCATCCTCCTCGGCCTCGGATTCGAGTTCGGCCAGCTTTACGAGTTCATTCAGGCGTTCGGTCGTGGCCTGAACCTGACCGCCAACACCTTCGCCAGCGCCTTTTTCACCATGACCGGATTCCACGGCGCGCACGTGCTGGGTGGACTGGTACTTCTCACGCTCATCCTGTATCGCGCCTCACGCGGTCAGTTCTCGTCGCGGAATCACGTCGGCCCGGCAGCGGTTACTTTGTATTGGCACTTCGTCGACGTGGTGTGGATTTTCCTGTTCGGAATTCTGTACCTGGGGGTGACGGCGTTCAAATGAGAGCAGTGGCGGTGGCGGTTCTCGCGATCGCGCTGCTTGCGGCCTGCGGCAGCGGCGCGTCACAGCCTGCAGGCTCGACCAAGGTGACGCTCAGCGAGTTCAAGTTCGACCCTTCTTCGATCACGGTTCCGCACGGAAAGGTGGTCTTCTGGCTCGTCAACTCCGGCAACGTGGCGCACGACCTGGCGATTCGCGACAGCAGCAACAACCGCCTTGCGATCAGCGAGCTGCTCTCGTCAGGCGACTCGAAGGAGTTCGACGTCAATGAGATCGCGCCCGGCACCTACACCATCTACTGCACGCAGCAAGGCCATGAAGCCTCCGGGATGAAAGGGACGCTGACCGTTACCTAGTCGCGCGCGGCGGTCTCATTTCGACGGGCTCGGCGACGGGCTGCGCGACGGTGACGGACTGGGCGATGGTGATGGGCTCGGTCCTGGGGCGAGGCTGCTGAGCTCGATCGCGAAGATCAAAGTCGCATTGGGCGGAATGATCACGGCGCCTGTCGACGGGTTGGTCTGGCCGCTGGTGCCGTAACCGAGCGCCGGCGGAATCGTGAGACACCTCCTTCCTCCGACCTTCATTCCCGGCACGCCTTCGTCCCATCCGCCGATCACCTGCCCCGAACCGACCTGGAAGGTGAACGGGGTGCGACCGGGCTGCCGGCTCGTGTCGAACTGCTGCCCGTTGCTCAACCAGCCCGTGTACTGCATGGTCGCGTTCTGACCCTTCACCGCGACCTCGGCTTTGCCGACCACCAGATCCGCGACCTTCAGGCCGTCCGGGTACGTGATCGCGGGCGCGTTCTTGCAGACGTTGAAGTCGTCGGCGCCAGGGGAGACGCTCGGCGACGAGGAAGGTCCCGGGCTTTCGTTGGCGATGGGCGGATTGCCGGCGTAAGGATCGGCGTAGCCGCACGCAGCCGCCGCAAACGCGGTCAGGGCGAAGGCGCTGAGGAGGGTCCTCCTCACGAGGCGGAAACGTCGAGCGAGCGCATCGTGTCGCCGACCTGGATCTTGTCCACCACGTCCATCCCCGACGTGACCTCACCGAAGTGGTTGTACACGCCGTTGTTGGCGAGGAAAGGTGCGTCGCCGAGCGTGACGAAGAACTGCGACCCGCTGACGCCCGCGGCACTGGAGGCCATACCAAGCGTTGCGCGTGGCCATCTCGACGGATTTGACTCGTCGGGCAGCTTGTACCGCGGGCCGCCGGTGCCGTTGCCGAGCGGATCGCCGCCCTGGACCACGAACCCGGGAACCACACGATGAAAGGTGAGCCCGTCGTAGTAGTGGTTCTGCGCCAGATAGACGAAGTTGTTCACGGTCTGCGGCGCGACCTTGGGGTCGACCAGCGCGATCACGAAATCGCCGCGCGAGGTGTGCACGGTGACCGAGTACTTCTTGGTCGCGTCGATGATGTTCGGCGGAGGCCCCGTGAGCTGTTCCATGGCGCGACGCTCCACATTAGAGGAATACCCTTAGGCGGCGTGGAGAGGGAAGACTTTCATCTCGGGGCCGCCGTCTACTCCGCCGATGACCGCCACGTGGGCAGCCTCGCGCACGTGCTGGTCGACTCGGACTACGGCCTCAGGTCGCTTGTAGTCAAAGAGACCGGCCTGTTTTCCGGCCACCTTCTTTCGCCGGCATCCTTCCTGGTCGCGGACGAGTTCATCGTGCCGAAACGCGCGGTGAAGGCGGTGACCCATGACCGTGTGGACCTTGGGTTGAGCGCCGACCAGGTCCGGCGTCTCAAGCCGTACATCCAGTATCGAGAGAAGGGCGGCGAGACCCTCGGCGAGGAGCTCGAGGATGAGGCCGGCGTGCTCGGCCAGGGACCCGAGGTCCCGCACTGGCTCGAGCAGGTGGCCGAGAAGCC
>JBKPCF010000061.1:0-25029 GCA_046727235.1 Candidatus Dormiibacterota bacterium | reverse complement strand
CGCAACTTAAGGGGAATCGGTGTTGACGAGATGGCGCAGGCGCTGCGTCACGGGGAGCGGCCTCGCGCGTCGGGTGAGCTCGCGTTCCACGTGCTCGACGTCATGGAAGCGATCCAGGAGTCTGATTCGACCGGCCGGCACATCGACCTGGCAAGCCGTTGCCGGCGCCCGCCACTCCTGCCGCTTGACGTGAGCCTGGCGGAAACGTGATCGCCGTCCAGCTGTACACCGTTCGGACCCTGCTCCAGGACCCAACCCGTATCGCTGAGGTCCTGGGCCGATTACGTGAGATCGGTTATCGAGCGGTCGAGATTGCGGGACTTGGCTCGAACACGATGACCAGATTCGGCGAGGAGCTCAAACGTTCGGGACTCATTGCGTGCGCGGCACACGTGAGCCTTGATCGGTTGAGAACGGATCTCGACGGTGTGGTCGGCGAGTGCCGCGATTGGGGCTGCCAGTACGCCGTCGTGCCCGGCCTGCCCGACGAGTACCGCACACCACAAGGCTATGCGCGAGTCGCGTTCGAATCCGCGGAGATCGCGGAGCGGTTGGGCGCACGCGGTCTCCGTCTCGCGTACCACAACCACGCTTATGAGCTCGAGCGTTACGGCGAGCAGACAGGGTTGGAGCTGATCTTTGCCGCCAATCCGGCGACCGCGCTGCAAGCCGAGCTCGACACCTACTGGTTGCAGTACGGCGGGGCCAACCCGGCAGGGTGGATCCGCCGCTTCGCGCACCGAGTGCCTCTGGTTCACCTGAAGGATGTGTCGATCGATCGCGGCCGGCCCGTCGACGCCGAGGTTGGGGAGGGCAACCTGGACTGGCTCGACATCTTGAGCGCTTGCCGCGACGCTGGGACCGGCTGGCTGGTGGTCGAACAGGACGAACCGCGACGAGACCCACTCGAAAGTGTCGCCATCAGCTACACAAACCTGACCAGACTGCTCGATGCGGCTGGATTGGAGGGCTGAGCATGCACAAGCGATTACTGGGTCGAACCGGTGTGTTGGTGACCGAGTTCGCGCTCGGCACCATGACGTTCGGGCAGGAAGCGGACGAGAAAGCAGCGAGCCAGGTGCTCGATGTCTATATGGAGGCCGGAGGGAACCTGATCGATACGGCGGACGTCTATCCGCCGGCCGGCCCGAAAGGTGCGTCAGAGGAGATCATCGGGCGCTGGCTTGGCCGGAGCTCGGCCAGGCGCGACTCGATCGTCCTGGCCACGAAGTGCCGAGGCCGGATGGACGATTCGGGTAACTCTGAAGGGTTGTCGCGGCGCTGGATCATCCGGGCCTGCGAGGGCAGCCTGCGCCGGCTCCAGACGGACTACATCGATCTCTATCAGGCGCACCAGTGGGATCCGGCCACCCCGATCGAAGACTCGCTCCTCGCCTTCGACACGCTGGTCAGGTCCGGCAAGGTCCGCTACATCGGTGTGTCCAACTTCACCGGATGGCAGGTCGAGCGCACGGTGCTTACCGCCAGGCACATGGGATTGTCGATTCCCGTGTCGCTCCAACCGCAATACAACATGCTGGCTCGCGAGATCGAGTGGGAGCTCGTGCCTGTCTGCCAGGAGCACGGACTCAGCATCGTCCCGTGGGGGCCGCTCGCCCAGGGTTGGCTGTCCGGCAAATACAGTCGCGATACCGCGCCGGCTGGCGCGACTCGCCTGGGCGAGGATCCCAACCGCGGCGTCGAGGCCTACTCGCGGCGGAACAGCGATCGCACGTGGCGAATCCTCGAGGTGCTCCAGGGCGTGGCCACGGATCTTGCGGTCCCTCCGGCGCGAGTCGCGCTGCGCTGGCTCGCCGACCGGCCCGGGGTGACGGCGCCGCTGCTCGGCGCGCGCAGTGCTGATCAACTGCGCGACAACTTGATGGCGGGCGACCTGCAGCTCGACGATGCGCAGCGCGCCCATCTCGACGAGGTCAGCGCACCCATGACCCCGGATTACCCATACCGACTGCTCGCCGAAAACGCGGCTGCAAGGCGAAGTCTGCTCTGAACGCGCCTACTCTGAAATCGTCACCAGCTCGTGGGGGACGATCGAGTGGCTGGGCGTTTCCTCCCCTTCGAGCTGTCGGAGCAGGAGATCGACAGCCCTGCGTCCAATCTCTCGCTCGTTCTGCTGGATGTGCGTAAATCTCGGCTCGAGGAACTCATCGCGAGGCGAGTCGAAGCAGGTGATCAGAGTTCTCTCAAGGCGACCGAGCTCGCGCAGGACTTCGCGCAGGAGCAGCGCAATCGGGTACTCCGATGCGATGAAGCCGGTGATCGAGTCACCGTTTCGGGCAAACGCAAGAATCGCCTGGCGATCCGCATTCACTCCACCATGCACACCGGTGACCGTGCTTCGGCCAGGCGATCGCATCCCGATGTTCAGGTCCGTGAACAGGTGCTGCCCATCCAGCCCATGGCGACGCTCGCTGAAAGCTGTACGGAAGCCATGCAGTCGGTCCTCGATGCTGGAAGTGTTCCTGGGAGGGGAGGAGACGAACGCAACATGCTCATGGCCTCGGTCGAGGACATATCCGGTTAGCTCGCGCGCAGCTGCTGCGTTGTCCGTGTAGACCGACGTGGCCGCGATCCCCTTCAGGTATCGATCGACCAGCACGAGCGGCCGCTGCTCCAGCACCAGTCGAAGCAGGCTCGCGTTGTAGAACTCGCCGTTCACGGGGAACACGATCAGTCCATCCACCGAGCCGGAGCGAACCAGCTTGTCGACCGCCTGTTCCTCGTCTCGCTGAACACCTCGTGTGCGTTTCAAGACCAGGCTCAGCCCGGACTCGCTCGCCCTCTCCTCAATCGAATTCAGCAGCTCGAGGCCGTAGGCCGACGAAGCGTCCGGCAGCACGAAAGCGATGCGTGACGTCAGGCGCCGTGCCCGTCGGGAAGGCCTGCGGTCCGAAGCGGGAATCTTCGCCAGGTGTCCGAGGTCGCGTGCGACGTAGGTGCCCTTGCCTCGGATCCGCTCCACCAGTCCCGCGCGCTTCAGGTTCTGCAGCGCCCGCATCGACGTGATGCGACTGACGCCGTGTGCCTGCGCCAGCTCTTTCTCCGACGGCACCCGGTCCCCGCTCCGGAGGGTGCCCTGTCGAATGTCGTCCAGGACGTGGTTGTAGAGGCGTTCGTAGAGCAGATGACGCCCGGCGTCCGCTGACGGCTCCTTCCTTGTCGCGATGCGGCTGCTCTGCTTCAAATATCTGCGCTTGACATGTTATATGCGCCATGCTAGTTTCGGTCGGTCCTTTTGTGGGGGCCTGAAGTCACGGTTGCGGCTTCGGGAGGAGGATCGAATGGAGGTCCGTCGGGTGGCTCGTCAATTCACCGTCGCTCTGTGGGCCGCGGCGGCGCTGACGGCGATTTGACTGGACGCGAGCCGATCCGCTGGCGGGCTCCACAGCCGACGTTCGCTGGTTGACAGTGAGTCGACATAGGACAAAATTGGTCGGTGGAGTAAGTGGTGGCCCCTCGCCGGCGCGCTCTCGCCCCGGCATCGTCGATCCGCCCACCGGGAAGAAGGCGCGGGGTCCGTGGTCATGCGAACGGAGGTGAACGCAGTGACATTACTTCCGAGACGAGGCCTGACAGCCTCGTTGCTTTCGTTCCTCGTCATCGCTGCCGCGTGTAGTAGCGGCGGCGGTCAGTCGGCGCCGCCGCAAGCCGGGTGCAACTCGGGAACTAAGCAGGTGCTCTTCTGGACTTCGCACACGCCGCCCGACACCAACAGCATGAAGAACATGGTCGATACCTTCAACAAGCAGAGCTCGACGGACTGCGTGAAGATGGTCCAGGTGCCTGGTTCCGAGACCGACATCGCCAAGCTCACCACGGCGGTGCGCGGCGGCACTGGTCCCGACGTCTATGAGCTCGACCGATTCACTGTCGCCGAACGCGCCGCGGCAGGAGTGCTCACGGACCTGACCCCGTATGGCGCCGCTGACCAGAGCAGCAACTACCTGGACTTCGCGTGGAAGGAAGCGATCTTCAAGGGCAAGCCGTACGCGCTGCCCTTTGACACCGACGCGCGCGCTCTCTTCTACAACAAGGACTTGATGCAGGCGGCTGGTGTCGATCCCAGCCAGCTGGACATCGCGAAAGGCGCACCGACTATCGACCTCGTTCGCTCAATCGCGGCCAAGCTCAACAAGAAGGATGCGTCCGGTAAGTACACGACCATCGGTTTTGTGCCGTTTCTCAGCCAGGGCTGGCACTACACGTGGGGTTTCGCCTACGGAGGCAGCTTCTTCAACGCCAGCTCCTGCAAGGTGACGCCGGACGACCCCAAGATCGTGCAGGCGTTCAAAGACATGTTCTGGGACTGGTCAACGTCTCTGGGAGTGGACCAGCTCCAGACCTTTATCAGCACGTACGCCCCGACCACCCCACCCTTGCCGACCGAGCAGGACGCATTCCTTACCGGTCACCTCGGCATGGTGGTGACCGGCCCATGGGTGCTGAGCTGGTTTCCGCAGTACAAGCCGAACCTCCATTACGGGATCACCTACATCCCCATCCCGCACCAGGGTGACACGCCCGCGACGTGGGCAGGCGGCTGGTCCGTCGTCATCCCCAAGGGCGCGAAGAACGCGAAGGGCGGCTATGACTTCATGAAGTATTTCGCCGGCGAGCCGGGCCAGCGAACCTACACCAAGGAAACGCAGCACATGCCGACCTGGAAGGCCCTGCTGACCGACAACAGCCTCTACCAGGGTGACCTCGGCCTCTTCGTCAAGCTGCTGCCGACGGCCCACAGCCGGCCGGCGCTCCCGGTGGGAAGCCTCTACTGGGACCAGCTGAGCACGGCGCAGGACGCAGCAGTCCGGCACAGCAAGGACCCGGCGGTGGCGCTGAAAGACGCTGCCACGGCCACCAACGACAAGCTTCAGCAGTTCTGCCCTCTGCAGTGAACCGTCGTTGACTCACCGATCTGAAGAGGAGCGGCGTTGATCGCCGCTCCTCGTCTCCGCCGTTTTCGCCTCACCCAGGAGGATCGGCGGAATCTCCGCACCGCGCTGCCCTTTATCGCTCCGTGGATCGTCGGATTCCTGGCCTTCACCGTCTATCCGATCATCTACTCGCTCTACCTGAGCTTCACGCACTACTCCGGTTTCGGAGACGCGACTCCGGCCGGCCTGGACAACTACACCCACATGGTGAAAGACCCGCTTTTCTGGCAGTCGCTCGGCAACACGCTCTACTACACGGCGCTCGCGGTTCCGATAGGAGTCGTCGTCGCGATCGCCCTCGCGATCATGATGAATCAGAACGTTCGTGAGGTCGCCATCTACAGGGCAGCGTTCTACCTTCCGTCGATCATCCCGCTGTTCGCCCTGACGTTCATCTTCATCGTTCTTCTCAACCCTGGCTTTGGGTTCGTGGACTACGTGCTCGAGCTGTTCCACATCCCGGCGGTCAACTGGCTGGGTGATGCCCACTGGACGAAGATCTCGATCGTGCTGCTGGCCCAGCTCGGGGCGGGGGGACCGGCGTTGATCTTCCTCGCCGGCCTGCGTGCTGTGCCCACTGAGCTGTACGAGGCGGCGACGCTCGAGGGTGCCGGGCCGCTGCGCCGCTTCTGGAAGATCACGTTCCCGCTCATCACGCCGGTCATCCTGTTCGACCTCATCTACGGGACCATCCTCGGCATTCAGATCTTCACCCCGGCGTTCGTCCTGACCGGCGGAACAAGCGGTGGAGGGGCGTACACCGCCGGTCCGGAGAATTCCCTTCTCTTCTATGTCTACTACCTGTACAAGAACGCCTTCCAGTACAGCGACATGGGCTACGCCTCCGCCATGGCCTGGGTCCTCTTCGTGATCAGCGTGCTGCTCGCCGTGGCCATCATGCGCTGGTCCAGGGCCTGGGTTCATTACGAGGTCACTTGATGGCGGTCGCCCCCGAGGTCCGACAGTCCCCTTCGATCGCCATCGAGCGGCTGCCCAGCCCTCGACCGGTGCGGCAGATCAGAATCCCGAAGACGCTTGTCGCCCGACTTGGGCTGATCGCGGCCTGCGCGCTCTTCCTTCTGCCCTTCTACTGGATGGCCAACTCCGCGCTCAAGAACCTGGAGGAGCTGTCGGCGTTCCCCCCGACCCTCTACCCGCACGTGCCGGCGTTCGACAACTTCGTCAGGGCGGTGACTTACATTCCGTTCGGAACGTTCCTGCTGAACTCCATCCTCCTGACGGGCGGAGTCACCATCGGCGCGGCCATTTCCAACCCGTTGATCGCATACGGTTTCTCGCGCATCAAGTGGCCAGGCCGCGACGTCATCTTCGGGGTCGTGCTGGCAAGTATTTTTCTTCCTTTCCCAGTCCTCATCGTCGCCCTCTTCGACATCTTCGCCAAGCTCCACTGGATCGACACGTTCCTGCCCATCATCGTGCCGGCCTTCTTCGGCAACCCGTTCTTCATCTTCCTGATGCGCCAGTTCTTTCTCGGACTTCCAAACGAGATCTCTGAGCAGGCGCGAATCGACGGCGCCAACGAGTTCCAGGTCTTCCTGCACATCATCATGCCGTTGGCGAAGCCGGCGGTTGCCGTGGTGGTCATCTTCGCCGCGGTTCAGGCCTGGGGCGAGTTTCTAGCTCCGCTGCTGTTTTTGCAGGACGAAGCGAAATATCCGCTTTCGATCGGGCTGCAGTTCTACCGCCAGGAGCACGATGTGGCGTACAACTTGCTGATGGCGGCTTCTACTCTCGTCGTCTTGCCGGTGGTTGCTCTCTTTCTCGCCTTCCAGCGCTTTTTCATCGAGGGCGTCACGGTCGGAGCGGTCAAGGGGTAGGCGATCACAGGATTGCTCTCCCGGTTTCGGATTCGAAGAGGTGCAGGCGCTGCTGATCGACTGCCAGTCGAAGGCGGTCGCCCCGGCCCACCTTCAACCCTGGGTCCACCCGCGCGACGATGACGTCGGAGCCGGCGAGTCCGTAGACGAACTGATCAGGCCCAAGACTCTCCGTCATGTCGACCCTGAGGTCGATGCACGGCAGGTGATCCGAGGTGTGCTCGCTCAGCGCCTCCGGCCGGATGCCAAGGATGCCTCTTTCCACCCGAGGAGCGAGCGGCAGGTCGACTTGCAAGCCTGAACCCCTCGCCGTCCGGCGCTCCACGCTGACGGGGATGAAGTTCATGGTGGGACTTCCAATGAAACCCGCGACGAACAAGTTGGCCGGTTTGTCGTAGACGTGGCCAGGAGTCCCGACCTGCTGGATCTCGCCATCTTTCATGACCGCAATCCGGTCGCCCATAGTCATGGCCTCGACCTGGTCGTGGGTGACGTAGATAAATGTCGCGCGAAGCTTGCGATGGAGCTTCTGGAGCTCCACTCGCAGGCTGTGGCGAAGGCCGGCGTCGAGACTGGAAAGCGGTTCGTCGAACAAAAAGAGCTGAGGGTTCCTGACGATGGCGCGGCCGAGCGCGACGCGCTGCTGCTGGCCGCCGGAGAGCTCACGCGGTTTGCGATCCAGGTACGGTACGAGCTCAAGGACGTCTGCCGTCCGGCTGACTCGCCAGGCGATCTCCGACGAGACCACTCCCTGCATCCGGAGGCCGAACGACATGTTGTCGAACGCTGTCAGGTGGGGATACAGCGCGTAGTCCTGGAAGACCATCGAGATTTCACGATCCTGCGTCGGCACATCGTTGACAACCCTGTCCCCGATGCTGATCTCGCCTTCGGTGACCTCTTCCAGCCCCGCCAGCATGCGCAGCAACGTTGATTTCCCGCAGCCGGAAGGACCGACGACAACCATGAACTCGCCGTCGGGGATGTGCAGTGAGAGGTCTTTGATCGCGACCTCACCGCTCGGGAACCGCTTAGTGACGTGATCGAACGTCGCCGATGACATGCTGCCCCGTTTCCTCCACCGACACCGTCACGTCCCCCTTGCGATGGTCCGGCCGGAACATGAATGTAGCCGGGACCAGGCAAAGACGCCCACCGTCAAAGGGTTGACACGCGCCTCTTTCATAAAGCGCATGTCGTCGAGCCAGACGTCCTCGCTCCACTGCTCGGGGTTGTAGTCACCCCCGTAGGCCAGGAGGCTCAACTTGCGCACGTCCAAATCGTCGCAGGCGCGGGCCCGTCAGTTCCCCGCCGGGTTCTCCTCGGGCTCGTCGTACCAGCGCACTCGGTCGCCCACCCTGCTGCGCAGGCGCCAGCGAGCTGTTTTCGGCGCTGATTCGATGTGTTCCCACAGGAGGGCGAGCCGCGTCGCGATGACGTGGGAGGCTTGGGGATCAACTTCGTACGAAGCGAGGTTGGCCTGGCAACGCGCGATGGTCGCCTTGCTGGTGCGCCACAGGCCCCAGTCTCTGGCGCACAGGTCAGCGATGACGTCGGCCTCGATGCCCGCTCCGCTCCGGGTGCTGATTGGGTGGTGGTAGGTCAGGTTGTAGATGTCGCGTTGATCGCGCTCGTTCAGCTGGACGATCTGCAGCTTGGTGAGCAGCAGCTCGGCGAGCGGGATCGTGAG
Organism: Candidatus Dormiibacterota bacterium; assembly: GCA_046727235.1. Classification (GTDB taxonomy): domain Bacteria; phylum Chloroflexota; class Dormibacteria; order Dormibacterales; family Dormibacteraceae; genus 40CM-4-65-16. The sequence goes on along the minus strand of JBKPCF010000061.1, from coordinate 16,546 downwards.
CGGTTCGCGATCGAGCCTGTCCGCGATTGGAATCTGGTGGCACATCGAGAAATCGCCAACGAAGATGTCGACCTTGCGCTGGTTGACGGTGTCGTAGAAGAGCAGACGGCTGGCGCCGTGCAGCGCGTTGAACATCTGGTCGGGGACGTATCCGGCGGCGGTCAGCACCGTGGTGATCGCCGTGCGCATGCCGCGACGCGTCGCGACGTCGATGTCGTTGACAGGCCGCGGAAACAGTGGCCCGCCGCTGGGCGCCTGGAGGTAGACGGCCGCGCCACCCAGGATTCGGGCGACGACACCTTTGCGGTTGGCCGCCTCGACGAGCCTGCGCGACTCGTCGACCGGGTCGGAGATGGGTTCGCTAGCCAGTTGTGAAGAGGAAATCGATGTAGGTTCCATCGACGGCGAAGTCCACGATAACGCCGCGCAAGATGTCCGCACCATAATCGCTGCCCGGATTCAGGCACATCGTGGACCCTATCTTCTGGGCGGCCTTCGACTCGTGGATGTGACCGTGCAGACCGACGATAGGCCTGTACCGCTTGATCACTTCGCGGACGGCCTTGCTGCCAACCGGCACGATGCTCGGCCGGCCGCCGCGGATGACCGGGCGCAGCTGGGAGTCGAGCTCGGCTGCGAAATCCAGCCCGGATCCGTACGGTGGATTGTGGAAGTTGACGATCAGCTTGCTGTCCTTCGGGGCGGCGTCGAGAATCCTCTCCAGCCTGCGCTGCAGCTCTTCTTCTGGGTATTCACGCTCTGTCCGCCACGGTGTCGGGGTTACGTCGCCGCAGCTCGCGAGAAGCACCGGTCCAAGCTCGCAGAGCTCCCCCTCCGGCGATTCGATCCGCGGAGCCGAGCTCAGTACCGGATCAATCGCGGTCGGGTCGTCGTTCCCCGGCGTGATGATGCACCTCACCTTTGGGTTGAGGCGATCCTGGGCCAGCCTGCACCAGCCCTCGATCTGCTCGACGATCGCGCGCTCGAACGCCGCGTCGCGGAGGGACTGGTTCGATTCGAGTCGATCGATCTCGGCCTCGTCGCCGACGATGGAGTAGAAACCGAACCGGTTGATGTCAGCACGCAGCTTGCTCTCCTCACGCGCCGGCACCGTCACCGCCTCGCCCCGAATCGTCGCGCTCAGCGTGCCGTTGTGACTGCGAATCGGGACCAGCGCTTTGCCGGCGATATCGCCGCCGAGGATCAACGCATCGGCCTCGTAGTGCTCGGCCGCGGCGAGGAACTTGCGAAAGCAGCGGTCTGAGCCGTGAATGTCCGTTGCAAAGTACGCGCGGAGCGCCCGTTTCGGTGCCCGGCCGAACAGCGTCATTCTCCGTACCCCTCGCGACGATTCGTGGACGCGACGCCGGCGCTCTCGGTGATCTCCGAAACCGGCACCCACCGCCGTTGTTCGGCCGAGCGCTCGATCGCTTCGCACACCGCCTGCACCGCGGCGCCCTGTGCAAAATCGGGCTCCCAGGGGCCTTGCGGCCAGCGCTCGAGAAGGTCGGCCAGATGGTTGACGAAGCTCGCGCCGTAGCCGATCCCCTGGCCGATGGGCCACCAGTCGCGAGCATAGGGATGGGAGGGATGCTCGGCGCGTATGCGTCGCATCCCGTACAGCTCGACGCGGTCCGTTCCGTCGCCGAAGCGCAGCTCGTTCATGCGCGCGTAATCGAAGACGAGCGTCCCCCGGTCGCCGTCGACCTCGATGGTGAAGTCGCACGGCCGCCGCACCACGGTGCGTGCCATCTCGAACACGCCGCGCGCGCCCGACGCGAACTCTGCAAGTGCAGCCGAAGCGTCGTCGACCGTGACTTTACGACCCGATCTTTCGCCGACGAACGTGGTGGACTGGCCGCTGACGCTCGTGATCGGTCCCACCATCCACGTGGCCATGTCGATGAGATGGCTGCCGAGGTCCGCGATCGTGCTGCCGCCCATCGCACGGTCGAAGCGCCAGTCGAACGGGATCTGGGGATCCACGAATTCGTCGGAGAGCCACGCGGCCCGGCACAACCTCACGCTCCCGACAGCGCCCTCGTCGATCATCCGCTTCATCAGGGACACCGCGGGAAGTCGCCGGTAGTTGAAGCCGACCGCGTTGAGGACCCGCGCCTGCTGGACTGCGTCGGTTGCCGACGCCGCCTGCGCGTAGGACACGGCCAGCGGCTTCTCGCTTATCACGGCCTTGCCCGCCGCGGCAGCGGCTGCCGCGATCTCCGCATGAGTGCCCGGCGGAGTGCAGATGTCAACAATGTCGACGTCCGGCCGGCGCACCAGCTCGCGCCAGTCGTCGACCCAGGACTCCACACCATAGGCCGCGGCTGCGGCGGCCACCTTCTCGCGATCACGGCCGCTCATCGCCTGCAGTCGGGGCCGGTGGCCCAGGCGCCGCATCACCGGCGCCGCGGTGTACGCGTAGCAGTGCACCTTGCCCATGACCCCGTAACCGACGATTCCAATCCCGACCTCGGAGGAGCTCAAGCTCGCACCGCCTGCGCAGCCGCGCGTTGAGCCGCCTCGAGCGCGGCCGCCGCGTCGCCCGCGCCGGCCCCCTCGAGTGGTGCGCCGCGCACATGGCGGGCGAAGCTTTCGGCCTGCGCCCTGAGCGCGCCGAAGAAGGTGGCGTCGGCGTTCGGTGGCCAGAGAAACTTGCATTCCTCCGCCCCCGCGGTGCCGAACACCTCGACCTTGCACACGTCGCCGAACGGGAACCGCCTGCCGAGGGAGACGATCGCGGTGGTCCCACCCGACAGCTCGGCCATGGCGTGGGCGCTCTCCGGGTCGCCAGGCCACGGCTCGGCGGCGACACCCGAGTGGAATGAGACGATCTCGCCGAACTCCTGGTCCACCAGCCACCGGGTCTGGTCGAACTCGTGGACGCCCATATCGACGAAGATGCCGCCGCTGTGGGCGCGAAACTCGGCGCCAGGCGGCGTCCCGTCCCACTGGAAGTTGGCCACCGAGTAGATCTGTCCCAGCTCGCCGGCCTGGATGCGCTCTCTGAGACGCATGAGCATCGGGACGAACCTCCGCCAGAACCCAACCTGGAATGGCATCCCCGCCGCGGTGACCGCCGCGGCCGCCTCGCGCGCCTCCGCGGCGGTGACGCCAACGGGCTTCTCGCAGAGCGTGGGCATGCCGGCCTTGACCAGTCGTTTGATCGTCCGGAGGTGGAGGTCGCTCGGAACGCTGACCAGCACAGCGTCCACCGTCGCCGCATCGAGCATGTCGTCGAGGTCGGCGTAGATCGCGACGTCGGTATCGCGTAAGCGTTCGCGAGCTGCCTCCAGTGGCTCGGCGATCGCCGTCACTTTGACCTCGGCGGAATCTGCGATCGCGCGCAGGTGATTGCGTCCCATCCGGCCGGCGCCGGCGAGCCCGATTCGTACGCGTGCCATCCTCAGAACCCGCGCTCGGCGAGATAGCGGCGGTTGGCGCGCTGGTCGGCGGCCGCCGTGCCGTCCGGATCGGGCAGCACGTCCTGCTCGACGACGATCCAGCCTGCGTACGAGTCCCGCAGGTGGTCGAGCACCGCCTCGACGTCGAGGTCGCCCTCGCCGAGCGGACAGAACGCGCGCCTGCGCCAGATCTCGGCGACGGGCGCCGCCTCGCGCACGATCTGCTCGACGACCGAGCGCCTTGCGTCTTTGAGGTGCAGGTGGTTGATGCGCGGCCCCCAGTCGTGCAGCGCTTGCACCGGGTCGCCGCCTCCAAGCAGAAGGTGTCCGGTGTCGAGACAGAGGCCGATTGATGTCGTCTCGAGGACTTTTTCGATCTCCCACGGCGCCTCGATGTGCGTCCCGGTCTCGTGGTGGAAGGTGGGCTCGTAGCCGCGTTCTCGGCAACGGGCCACCGCCATCGCGACGCCATCGGCGAAACGCTTCCAGCCTTCGTCGTCGAAACCCAGCGCGCGATCGGTGGCCGCCTGACCCGGCCGCGAGCGGCGCTCGTCGCTGCCCAGGTCGGCCAGCGTCGGTTTGGGCTCGTGGCCGCTCTCGAATCCAGCCGCGTCGAAAACGTCGAGCAGCGAATCGAGCTCGCGAACTGCGCCGGCCATCCTCGCCGGGTCGCTGAAGGGCAGCTCGAAGAAACCGCCGGCGAGCGCCAGCCCGTGCCGCGCAAGGTTGGACTTGAGGTCGTCCCGGCCGCCGAGGTATCCCAGCGGACCGAGGTCGATGCCCGCGTAGCCGGCACCGGCCACCTCGGCGAGCACCGTTTCGCCGTCCGGGACGCCCGGCATGATGCCGACCGTCAGCTCGAACGCGCCGAAGCTGACCGGCGCGTTGGCGATCCGGGTCCGTGGGGTTGAGGTCACGAATGCCGCTGGCTCGCGTTCGCGGTTGCCGGCACGGATGGATGCGCGAGCCGAGTGCGGCTCATATGCACCGCGACGACCGCCTCGCAAAGGGCGATGTCGTGGATCGCATCCTCGGCCGAGGTCACGGGCTTTTTTCCGTTGGTGACGCAGTCATGGAAGTGGATGAGCTCCTCCTTGAAGCTCTCGGCATAGGAAACGACCTGCTGCGTCACTGTCGATTCGGGCGAATGCGCCTGGCCATCCTCCCGGATGAGGATCGTGGGCATGCTGCGCAGGAACGGCGATGGAAAGGAGAGCGTCACCCGCCACTCAGGCGCGTAGAACGCGAACTCCATCGAGTAGCGGGCGATCGACGGCAGGTCGACCCACGCGAGGATGCACTGGGCGGGACCGTAGTTGAAGACCGCGGTGACGCCCGTCTCGCGTATGGCCGCGAACGCCAGGTCGTCGGGCTCGCCGAGGACACCGCGCATAGCGTTGAACTCGTGGACCAGGCTGTCCAGCAGGACGTTGCGATATGCCCATCGCGAAAGGGGGTCCGCGCGCGGAACCGCCGCGTCGAGGCGCTCCGCTTCGTCCCGCGACATGGAGTCGGCGAGCGACTTCGGGAGCGGGCCTCCGCGGCGAAGGTTGTAGTGCAGCACGTACGGCTCGATGGGGGACTCGAGCGTGGTGATGCGCACCAACCGCAGGTCTGCAAGCGCCCGTATCTCCTCCCCAAGACGCGTGTATGCCGGGTCGTAGCGCTTGTTGTATCCGACCATCAGGACCGTGCCCGCGGCTTCCGCGGCCGCGATCATCTCGCGGCCTTCTGAGACCGAGAAGCACATCGGTTTCTCGACCAGCGCATGGAGCCCCGCCTTTGCGGCCGCCACCGCGATCGGCGCGTGGCTGCCCGAGGTCAGAACGAGGACCGCGTCCAGCGGCCTGCTGATCAGTTCCTGCCACGACGCGTACTCCTCGCTCACCCCGTACTCGCGCGCGCAGGCGGCGCGGGCCTCGTCGGACACGTCGCAGAGGGCGGCGATCTCGAATCTGTCCTCAAGCTCACGCAGGTAGGGGAGGTGCATGACCTGCGCGATCAGGCCACATCCGATGACCCCTACCCGGAGCCGGCCGCCCATCCGCACTCCCCGGAATCAATCATCTGGAACGTTCCAACGAACCTATACGAAACGGGTTGTGGTGTCAACCTGCGCCGCCGGTCAGGACGCGAGCAGCTTCTACGACGCCTTCCTCCGGAGCGACGAACGGGTCCTCGTGCTCGATGGCTATCGTTCTGACACGGGTGTGCCGGCGGATGGCGCCGACGAACTCCAACCACCACGACGGCTCATGCCCGCGGCCGACCACCGCGAAGTTCCAACCCAGCCTCTCGGGGCCCTTTGGCCACCGGTGGTCGAGCAGCCCGTTGCGGGCGAGGCTCTGACTTGCGAACCGTACGTCCTTGCCGTGGCAGTGCCCAGCGCGCTCGCCTATGTCGGCGATGACGGTGACGGGGTCCATTTGCATCCAGAAGAAATGGCTCGGATCGATGTTGGCCGCGAGCGAGGCGCCGAGCGCGGCCAGCCGGTCGAATGTCTCCACGTTGTAGACGGCGGTGCCTGGATGCAGCTCGAGGCAGACCAGCAGCTGCGGATTCTCCGAGGCCGCAAACTGGGCGATCGACGACCAGTATGGGGCCACCCACCGCTCCCACTGCGACTCGTAGACCGACTCCAGGTAAGGCAGCCATCCACCCCCCGCGAAGTGAGGCGTCCGGTCACCCGAGGCGCCCGGGGGGCAGCCGGCGAGGGCCACGACCCGATCGACGCCCAGCATGGTGGCAAGCCGGATCGCGTCGCGAATGTCCGAGTCGTGCTTGCGCGCGATCGACTCATCGGGGTGGAGGGGATTGCCCCACACATTGAGAGCGGCGACCCGCATCCCGCGCGACGAGATCTCATCGTGCCAGGCCTGCCGCGCGCCGCGGTCGTGGATCAGAAGCGGGGTATCGCAGTGGCGGGTCGACGCGTAGCCGCCGGCGCCGAGCTCGAGGTCGGTCACGTTGGGCGCGGCGACACGCAGCCAGTCCATGACCACGGTGAGCGGACGGTCGGCGAACGCTTCCGTGACCAGACCCAGGCGCGGGGCTGCAGCTTGCTCCATCGGCCGGTTGCAATTCTGTCGTGGCCGGCGCTTTCGGCGCATCCGGCCGGCTGGATGCAATCGCGACTATGAGCCCTCGAGCGATCTTGCTGTAACGTTCCAAACTCCTAACATTTGGCTCTGATGGCCGTTCCCCAGGATTCGGTCACATCCACGCGCCGGCACCCGACAATCCTCGACGTCGCGTCGCGCGCCGGGGTTTCGAAGTCGACGGTCTCCAACGTCGTCCGCGGTGTCTCCAGCGTGTCCGAGGCGACAAGGGGCCGCGTGGTGGCGGCGATCGAGGAGCTCGGTTACCGACCCAACGTGCTCGCGCGCCAGCTCGTCCAGCAGAGGACGAGCATGCTGGGGGTCGTCGTCGGCGATCTCGCCAACCCTTTCTTCGCCGAGATGGCCAAGTCGGTCGAGCGCCACGCCGCGGCCCACGGTTTCACGGCCATGTTCTGCAATACGGAGGGGGACAGCCAGAGCGAGCTGGCGGGCGTCGAAACGCTTCTCCAGCACCGCGTCGCGGGCATCGTCTTTCTTGCCTTCTCAGGTGACTCGCGCACGATGCAGGACGCGCTGAGCCAGCACATCCCCGCCGTGTTCGTCAGCTGCAGCGCGGAGTGGGGGGACGTGGTGTCCGTCGACGACAAGCTCGGCGGCCGCCTTGCCACCGATCACCTGATCCAGGCCGGGCATCGGCGGATAGCGTTCCTCTCGATCCCCGAGCTGGAGGAGCAGTCGGACCGTGCCAGGTTGGAGGGCTACCGCCTCGCGCTCAAGGAGGCCGGCCTGACGGGCGCGATGCGGATCAGCTGGTCGCCTCCCGCCGACCATGCGCTTCTCGACGGCGTGGAGCGCCCGCTCCTGGATGCGTTCACCGCCGCCGGCGCTGCAACAGCGGTGTTCGCATCCAATGACGTCGCCGCGATCGCCCTCCAGGAGTTCGCCGATCGGGTCAACCTGAAAGTCCCTGGCGATCTCTCGATTGTCGGATTCGACGACGTTCCCATGGCGGGGCTGGCCAGAATCGGGCTGACCACCGTCGCCCAGCCTCGCGACGAGCTGGCGAGGCTCGGCATCGCAACCATCGCCGACCGCATCGACCGCAAGCTGAAGGGACCGCCCCGGACAACCCTGGTCGACGTGCGCTTGGTCGCCCGCCGCTCGACGGCGCCGCCGGTTGCGGGGCAGGCATCGAGATAGACCGCGAGCACACGGCTACCGCATCTCCGCACTTCCATCCGGTGTCGCTAGGGGGCGTCTTCAACCGCCGCCGATCCGAGCTGCCGCGTCCGCTGCGACCTCCCATCGGCGATGCTGCCTTTGGCCGCCGAACGATCCGCGGAATACCGTTCTTGTTCGGTCCCGAGGAGGGCGACAACGTGGTCGTGCTCGACCGGGACCGTACACGCGTCGAACTTCGCGAGGCCAGCGCGACCTACATCGTCTTCGTGCACGCCGCCGCCGACGCGCCCACAAGGTACCTGGAGAAGTTCGCCGACAGCGCGTTTGACGGCAACACGATCGGGGGCGTCGTGTCCGAGTACTCGCTCATCTACGCCGACGGTTCGCGTGAGTCGGCTCCGATTCTCCGCCGATTTGCGATCCAGCAGGGTCGCATCGGCGTCGGGGCGAGCGCGTTCGCGGCCGTACCGGCGATGGAGGATCGTGTCGTGCGATCGGTGGGGGAAGACCTGGCGGTCAGCGGCGTCTCCACGCACGGCTACTTCGACGGACAGGTTCGGCACGAATCAGGCCGGGACATCGCGATGCGGCGCGCGTTTCCTGCCGAGATGCTGTGGATGTACGCCCTTCCGAACCCGCACCCGGACCGTAAGGTAGCCGCGCTCGACCTGATGCCGCGCGAGGGATCGTCGGCCGTATACGCGATCACGTTGACAATGGTGGTCGATCATCCACTTCGCTCTCGCACGAGGCGTAAGGCCGTAATTGAGCTCCCGGCCGACGCCCGCCTCACCGCGATCGGCGAGTTCGACGAGGTCGCCGTCGACCTCGGGACCGTGATCTCTTCTCGGGCGGCGCTCGATTACAACCTCGGTCGATGGCGAGCCGATCAGCCCATTGTCAAACCGACCCGTTCCGAGCGGGCTGTGGTCGTCGAGTATGCCGCCCATCCAGCGGCCAGGCTCTACGTCGGTTCGTCGATTGCTTATGACCTGGATGAAAAGACCGGCGGCGTCCGCATGCTTCCCGCGTCAGACCGGCCGGTGCATTTGCGCATCCTCGACGCGGACACGGGGAGTCGTGCGCCCGCCCGGTTGCACCTGCATGGCGAGGCTGGCGAGTACCTCCCGCCGCGCGGCCATCACCGAAAGGTCAGCACGGCGCTGTTCGAGGACAGCTTCGCCGACTTCGCGGTCGAAGACCACCAGTACGCGTACGTGGACGGTGAGTGCACCGTCGATCTTCCTCTCGGGAAGGTCTTCGTTGAGATCACGCGCGGCTGCGAGACCCCTCCCGTTCGCCAGGCGGTGACGGTCGAGGCCGGCACCACCGAGCTCAGCTTCGAGATCGCGAGCTCGTTGAACTGGCGCGAAAAGGGCTGGGTGACAGCAGACACCCATGTTCATTTCCTCAGCCCCCAGACCGCGCTGCTGGAAGGCAAGGCCGAAGGAATCAATGTCGTCAACCTTCTCGCCACGCAGCTTGGTGAGATGTTCTCCAACGTTGGCGATTTCGACGGAAGGACGACGCTGGGCGCTCGCGATTTCGGTGGCGACGGCGAGTTCCTGGTCCGCGTTGGATCCGAGAACCGGATGCAGGTGCTGGGCCATATCTCGCTGCTGGGCTACAGCGGCGACATGATCCATCCCCTGGCCACAGGAGGTCCTTCGGAGTCCAGCATCGGCGATCCGCTGGAGGTCACGATGGCGGACTGGGCCCGCCAGTGTCTCGACCAGCACGGTCTCGTCGTCATGCCCCACGCCCCCAACCCGCAGCTGGAACGCGCCGCCGACGTCGTGCTGGGCTTTGTCGACGCCATCGAGCTCATGGTCCAGAACCCGCTGGCCTCGAGGGGGCACGAGACCTCCGAAGCCTTCGTCGATCCATACGGGATCGCCGACTGGTACCGCTACCTGAACCTCGGCTACCACCTTCCGATCGTCGGTGGATCGGACAAGATGGCCGGTGGTCATCTCCTGGGCGGAATGCGGACGTACGCGCATCTCGGCGACCAGGAGCTGACCTACGACAGCTGGATGCAGGCGATCCGGTCGGGAAACACGTTCGCCACCATCGGGCCGCTCACGTCGCTCCTCGTCGAGGGTGTGAGCCCCGGCGGGCGCGTCGAGCTTCCCGCCTCGGGGGCGACGGTCGAGGTCGTGTGGGAGGTGGCGTCGGTCGCCGTGCCCATCGAGAAGATCGAGGTGATCGTGGGTGGGCTCGTCGCTGACGAAGCCTCGCCGGGCGGCGCCCTGAGACTGCGGGGAAGCACCCGGGTCGAGGTGCGGTCGTCGACCTGGATCGCCCTTCGAATTCGAGGCAGCTACAACGGGCGGCCCGGCGAGACGGCCGCCCACACGAGCGCGGTGCAGGTTCGTGTCGAGGCCTCGCCTCTGTTCTCGGAGAGCGATGCGGGTGCCGTCATGGACCAGATCCAGGGCGCGATCGCCTTCGTCGACACGCTGGCGCCTCGGCCCGACGCCGGCCGGCTGCGCCAGCTTCGGATGACCCTGGAATCAAGCCTGGCGACCGTGCGCACAAGGCTCCAGGAGCATGGCTTCGCCCACCGCGACTGGCTGCACGATCCGGGTCGCATGCACGAGCACTAAGGCTCTTCTTGACGGCCTTACGGCCTTTGGCTATGGTTTGTGGAACCTTCCAATGGAACCTTCCAAAAGGGGCTCCATTGGCCTGGGTCGTGATGGGGGCCGGGCCCACCAGGGGCCTGCAGCCGACAGGGAGGACGACGGATGGCGAAGGCAATGTCGGTGGGAAGCACGGCTGCCGCACAGGGCATGTTCACGAGACAGTCGTCAGGCCTGGTGCGGGAGCTTGGGATTCCGGCGGCGACCGCGATCTCGCTCGCGTCGGTTGCGCTCTGCAACACGTTCATCAACTTCACGAACGGCCTGATCGCCTTCGACAAGGTCGACATGGTGGTGCCGCTCCTGCTGGGCGCCGCCGTGTGGCTGGTGGCGATGTTCGCCTACAAGTATTTGCTCGAGGCGATCCCACGCGCCGGCGGCGAGTACGTGTACCTCTCCAGGATCATCTCTCCGGCCCTGGGCGCGATGGCCGGGATCAGCATCGCGATCGCGTTTACCTACATCCTGGCCGCCAATGCGAACTTCACCGCCACCTACGTGCCCCTGTTCCTGACCGCTGTGGGCGCACCCGACGCCGCGTCCTCGGTGACCAGCCAGGGCGCGATCGCGGTCATCAGCGTCGCCATGCTCCTGGTGGTCGGTGCCTGCTCATTCCTGGCGCTTCGCCGCCTGGCGCAGCTCATCATGGCCCTTGTCATCTTCCAGATCGTCGCGTTCGTCGTGCTCGGCTGGCTGCTGATCACCCACTCGCACCAGGACTTCGTGAACGCACTCGGCCAGTTCAGCGGCCATGCCACCGCCTACAACGACATCCTCGCCGCAGCGGCGAAGGACAACATTCCTCTCGGCGTGTCGTTCGTGGCTTCGTTGACTGTGGTGCCGTTCATGGTCCTCAATTACAACGGCGTCTTGTATTCGTATTACGTCGGCGGCGAGCTGAAGCGTCCGGGCCGCACCTATATCTATGCGTCCGTGATCAGCATTGCTTTGCTGGTCGTCCTGTGGGTCGGCATCTGGCTTCTGATGCTGAACACCGTCGGGCTCGACTTCATGCAATCCCAGGCCAAGCTCGGCGCCACCGACCCCGCCGCGTACGGTGCGATCACGAGCCTTCAGTCGTCGGCCGGCGGCCTCGGCTACGGACTCGTGCTTTCGGGCGACCCGATCTCGAAGCTGATCGTCGGTCTCGCCATTCCGGGGACTGAGCTGGCGGTCAACCTTGCCTTCGTCGCCGTCGTCACTCGGGTGCTGTTCGCGCTCTCCTTCGACCGTCTGCTCCCCATCGGGCTGGCGAAGATCAGCGAGCGGAACGCGGTGCCGACCAACGCGATCATCGTCGCGGTCGCCGGCGGGATCGTGTTCGCGATCCTGGCGTCGTACCTGAACCTCGCGAACATCATCGCGAACCTGGCCCTGTTCGTGGCCCTGATCATCGTCGCCGGGTCCGTCGCCGCGACGGCGCTGCCCTACCGCCGGCCGGACCTGCTCCTCAAGCCTGGCTCAACCGAGTTGCCCAAAGTCGGCGGTTTTCCGGTCCCCGCCCTGTGGGGCGCGGCGTCGACGATCCTCGCCCTGATCGTGGTCGCGCTGATCGTCACCCACCCGCAGGTGTTCGGCGCGTTCACCTTCAGCTCGGTGGCGACGTTGGTGCTCGTGCTGGGTGCGGGCCCCGTCATCTACCTGATCGCCCGCCGGCTGCGCTTGCAGAGATCCTCGATCGACCTCCGGCTCGCGATGCGGGAGCTGCCGCCCGAGTAGAACCACTACCGGCTCGGGCTCGGGGAAGGCGGGTCTACACTCGTACGGAGGTGGTCCTGACGCGGTGGTAGCGCGACGCGAGCCCGTCTACAAGAGCCCGCTGCATGAGATGACGCAGACCACGCCCACGTGCCTGTGGAACGACTCTGCGGACATCGACGAGCTGACGTACGCCATCGACAACGGCGCAGTTGGCGCCACGTGCAACCCTGTCATCGCCGTCACCATCCTGAGGAAACACATGGCCGATTGGCGGCCGCGGATCGAAGCGCTGCTCGGCGAGCTGCCGGGGGCGACGGAGGACCAGATCGGATGGAAGCTGGTCGAGGAGATGTCGGTCCAGGCCGCCGAGCTGCTCGAGCCCGCGTTCAAGGAGCATCGCGGGCGCAACGGCAGGCTCTCGATCCAGACCGACCCCCGTCTCTACCGCGACCCCGAGACCATCGTTGGCAACGCGATGGCGTTCAACCGCCTCGCGCCCAACATGATCGTGAAGATCCCGGCTACCAGCGCAGGGATCACGGCGATCGAGGAGGCAACACATCGCGGCGTCAGCGTCAACGCCACCGTTTGCTTCTCGCTGCCTCAGTGCATAGCCGTGGCGGAGGCGGTCGAGCGCGGCTTGCGCCGCCGAGAGGCAGACGGTGAGGACATCGCGTCGATGGGTCCGGTCTGCACGATCATGGTGGGCCGGCTCGATGACTGGCTCAAGGTCGTGCTCGAGAAGCGTCTCATCTCCGTCGACCCGGGATGGCTCGAGTGGGCGGGCGTCGCGGTCTTCAAGAAGACGTACGCGATCTTCAAGCAGCGTGGCTACCGGCTGCGACTGCTCTCGGCCGCATTTCGCAACCACATGCATTGGAGCCAGCTGATCGGCGCCGACGCGGTGATCTCGCCGCCTTCCGCGTGGCAGAGGCGTTTCAACGCCAGCGACATCGAGGTTCGGCGTCGGATCGACGACCCGGTCGACCCTCAGATCGTGGACGGCCTCCGCGCGCACTTCCCTGATTTCGAGCGCGCTTACACCGAGCATGGGCTGAGCGTGGGCGAGTTCGACTCGTTCCCGCCGACCGTGCGGACGCTGCGCCAGTTCATCGCAGCGTGCGCCGACCTCGACGCCCTGGTGCGCGACGTCATGCTTCCCGACCCGGGTTAGGCTGACACGCTGATGCGGCTGACGCGCTAATGCGGCTGACGATGGCGCAGGCGCTGGTGCGCTTCCTCGCCGCGCAGCACGTCGAGCGCGATGGTGTGGAGCAACCTTTCATCGCCGGGTGCTTCGGCATCTTCGGGCACGGCAACCTGACCGGGATCGGACAGGCGCTGGCTCAGAGTCCGGACCTGCTCACCTACTTCCAGGCCCGCAACGAGCAAGCGATGGTGCACACCGCCGCGGGTTTCGCAAAGGCGCGCAACCGCCTCGCCACCTTTGCCTGCACCAGCTCGATCGGGCCAGGTGCCACCAACATGGTGACCGGCGCCGCCGCGGCAACGATCAACCGCATCCCGGTCCTTCTGCTGCCCGGCGACGTGTTCGCCTCTCGGCGCCCAGAGCCGGTGCTCCAGCAGCTCGAGACGCCGGCCCGTGGCGACGTGAGCGTCAACGACGCATTCATCCCGGTGTCGCGTTACTTCGACCGCATTCTCCGGCCGGAGCAGCTGGTGCCGGCCGCGATGGCCGCCATCCGCGTGCTCACAAGCCAGGCCGACACCGGCGCCGTCGTGCTGGCGCTGCCGCAGGACGTCCAGACCGAGGCCTTCGACTACCCCGAGGCTTTCTTCGACAAGCGGGTCTGGTACATCTCGCGACCGCTACCCGACGCATCGATGCTTGACCGGGCGGCCGAGCTGATTCGCGGTGCGAAGCGTCCCCTGATCATCGCCGGCGGAGGCGTCAAGTACGCCGAGGCGACGGACGTGTTGAACCTGCTCGTCCGCCACTCGGGGATCCCGGTCGCCGAGACGCAGGCCGGCAAAGGCTCGCTCCCCTTCGACCATCCGGGCGCCCTGGGTGGTGTGGGTGCGACCGGCACCCTGGCGGCCAACCGCGTCGCTGCCGAGGCCGACGTTGTGGTTGGGGTGGGCACGCGTTACAGCGACTTCACCACCGCCTCCCGAACCGCCTTTCAGAACGTCGGTGTCCGCTTCGTCAACGTCAACATCGCGGAGCTCGACAGCCACAAGCTGGGAGGCCTGGCGCTGACCGGCGACGCGCGGTCGACGCTGGAGGCGCTGGACAAGCGCCTGGAGGGCTGGACGGTCAGCACCAAATACCGGCAGGAGTTCGAGAAGCTACGTGCAGACTGGGACCGCGAGGTGACGCGGCTCTACAACCTCGAGCACAGTCCCTTGCCGGCCCAGTCCGAAGTGCTGGGCGCCGTCAACGACCTCTCAGAGCCCCGCGACGTCGTCGTCTGCGCCGCCGGTTCGATGCCCGGCGATCTGCACAAGCTCTGGCGCACCCGAGACCACATGGGCTACCACGTCGAGTACGGGTACTCGACCATGGGCTACGAGATCGCCGGCGGCCTCGGTGTCAAGCTGGCCGACCCATCGCGCGAGGTCTACGTAATGGTCGGCGACGGCTCTTACTTGATGATGTCGCAGGAGATCGTCACCTCGATCCAGGAGCGCGCCAAGCTGACGATCGTCCTTGTCGACAACGAAGGCTTCTCGTCCATCGGCGGCCTGTCGCGCTCCAAGGGCGACGAGGGTTTCGGCACTCGCTACCGCTACCGCACCGACCGGTCGCTGGGTGATGACGGCGCCCACAACGACGGCGAACGGCTGCCAGTCGACCTGGCTGGAAACGCCGAGGGGCTGGGCGCCCACGTGTTCCGCGCGGGCAGCATCGAAGAGCTTCGCGACGCGCTGGTCAGTGCCAAGGCGATCGATCGGACCGTGGTCATCCACGTCGCAGTCGACCGTTATGAGGCCGTGCCGAGCTACGAGAGCTGGTGGGAGGTGCCCGTCGCCGAGGTCAGCGATCGTGCCTCGGTGAGGAAGGCGCGCGAAGAGCACGAGCATGCTCTTTCCCGCCGGCGCTGGCACGTGTGATCATCCCCACGAACTCGGAGGCTTCGCCGTGAGTTCGCGGGGACCCCGCCGGCTCGTCATCCGCCGTTCCGCGACGACGGCCGTGACGCCCGAGTCGGCGGGATGGTCGTACGTGGGTTTCGAGGTGTGCTCGCTGCGGCGCGGAGAGGTCGTCGAGCGGCCGATGCGCGGCCGCGAGCTGTGCGTGGTGGTGCTGTCCGGCACCGCCGACGTTGGCAGATGGCGCGACGTCGGATCGCGCACGAGCGTTTTCGACGGCACTCCCGATGCGGCGTACATGCCGCCTGGGGAGAGCGCGCTCATTGGAGCGAAGAGCGAGCGTTGCGAGGTGGCACTGTGCTGGGCGCCGGCAACGAGGGGCGCTGCGCCGGCGCTGATCAAAGCGTCGGAAATCAAGCCTTTTCAGCGCGGGTCTGGCCGCACGGCGCGGACCATCCACAACATCCTGATGGAGGACCGTCCGGCCGAATCGCTGCTGGTCACCGAGGTCCTGACCCCGGCCGGCAACTGGTCGAGCTACCCGCCGCACAAGCACGACACCGACGATGTGCCGCGCGAGGCATATCTCGAAGAGACGTACTACTACCGCATTGCCCGGCCTGACGGGTTCGCGGTGCAGCTCGTCTACACCGATGATCGCTCGCTCGACGAGGCGATCCAGGTTCGCGACGGCGATGTGGTTCTCGTTCCGCGCGGCTACCATCCGGTCGCCGCTGGTCCTGGCTACGACCTCTACTACCTGAACGTCATGGCCGGGCCGCACCGGCGGTGGCTCGTAACCGTCGATCCGGACCACCGCTGGCAGCTCGACTGAGCCTGGCCGATCGCTGGGGGTTCTAGCTCTTTCTCCGCTCCCTTGACGAATCCGCTGCCGACACTCGCGGGTCGCGGCCGACAAACATGAACAAGACTCCGAGGAAGATCGCGAGCAGAGAGGGACCGTAGTCGAGGACCGGTCCCGTCGGGAAGGCAAGGCGGACGACGAGGGAGCCTGCCATCCAGATGCCGCCGAGGACCAGAACAATTCGAAAGCGACGGGCGGCGAGACGAAGCTGACTGCGGAGCCCTCCTGGCCGGATCGAAAGGACCGTCAGGCTCATGACGACTGCGACGACGAGACCAAACGCCAGCCCTCGCACGCCTGCAAGTGTCTCAGGAAGGTGGCCACGCACCCGGATGGACACAGTTGCGACCTTCGAGGCCGACCCTCGGGCGTGTCCCCATTAATGTGTGAGTGTCGGCAATGTGTGATGTCAGCAGCTCATCGAGACGGGCAAGGTCACGCCGGTCATCGACAGGACTTTCGCGCTGAGCCAAGCCCCCGAGGCGACCAGCTACCTGGCCCAGGGACACGCTCGAGGCAAGGTCGTCGTCACGCCATGACCTCGATCACCAGCCTCGCCAGGATCGCGGCTTTCCTCTGCTTGGTGGTCGATGTGTGCAGCGGGGCCCCGGCCCCGCAGCCGGCCTGACCATGGAC
>JBKPCF010000060.1:0-5219 GCA_046727235.1 Candidatus Dormiibacterota bacterium | reverse complement strand
AGCGCGTGCTCGAGCACCGCCTCGACGCCGATCGACCGGGGTGCGGCCATCGCCTCGCCACGCGCCAGCTTTGAGCGCCTCACCGGCAGCACGACCAGCGAGTCGCGAGGCAGCGCCTCGGGAGGGGTCACGACCGCGACGTAGGTGAGAATCACCCGACCCTCCTCATGCCGCCACGACGTCGAGTGGACGACGACCGGCTCGAGCGGGTACCACTTCAATGCGTCAAGCACCGCGTCGGCCGGCTTGCCCGACGCGGGCAGTCCGATGCGCAGCGAGTCTGCATGCACAGGTTTCATCCAGACCAGCGCGTCGTGGCGCATGGCGACAGGCAAGACCTCGAGCGTCTGGGCGACGAGCTGCGGCGACCACCCGACACTGGAGATCGGCGGGCCCATCGCCTCCACGATCGGCGCGAGCCGGGATTTACTTCTTCGCGGCATCCATACCGGAGGTGCGCCCCGCCCGCGCTCGGCCCGGGACGTCGGCCATGCGCCAGATCGCGCGGACCTCGGCCGGCGTGATCTTCTGCTGATGCGCAGAGCGGCCGTGCTCCTGGACCGTGGCGATGATCTCGGTCCTCGAGCCACGCGTCGTCCATCCGCACCGGCACGTTACCTCCATCAGCACGATCCAAAGCCTAGGGGATGGGAGCGCTGCCTGCTTACGCGTAGGATGCTGCCATGGCGATCGCCGAAGACCTCGAAGTCGCGACCTTTCTGAGGAGCCAGCCCAAGAAGCTTTTCATCGGGGGGAAGTGGGTCGAGGCTGCGAGCGGCAAGACGTTCGAGACGCGCGACCCGGCCACAGGGGACCTGCTCGCGAAGGTCGCCGAGGCCGGCGCAGAGGATGTCGACCGGGCGGTTGACGCCGCTCGCAGGTCGTTCGACCGCGGCGTCTGGCGCGAGCTGCCCCCTGCCGAACGGGCAAAGGTGCTGTGGCAGGTCGGCGACATGATCGAAGAGAGGGCCACGGAGTTCGCGCAGCTCGAAACCCTCGACAACGGCATGCCCATCAACGACGCCCTGCTGTTCCACGCGCCGCTGGCGGCGGCGACGTTTCGCTACTACGCAGGATGGGCCACCAAGCTCGACGGCGCGACCCAGCAGATCTCGCTGCCCGGCAAGTACCTGAGCTACACGCTGCGCGAGCCGGTCGGGGTCGTGGGACAGATCATTCCGTGGAACTTCCCCCTCCTGATGGCGGCGTGGAAGCTAGCACCGGCGCTTGCATGCGGGAACAGCGTCGTGCTTAAGCCATCGGAAGAGACGCCGCTCAGCGCGCTGCTGCTCGCCGAGCTGCTGCAGCAGGCCGACATACCGGATGGCGTCGTCAACGTCGTGCCCGGTTTCGGAGAGACGGCCGGCGCGCGACTGGCGTCGCACCCTGACATCGACAAGGTCGCGTTCACCGGCTCGACCGAGGTGGGAAAGCTCATCGCCAAGGCCTCGGCCGACAGCAACTTGAAGAGGGTCAGCCTGGAGCTCGGCGGCAAGTCACCCAACATCGTGTTCTCCGACGCCGACCTGACCAAGGCGGTGTCGGGCGCGTTCTTCGGCATCTTCTTCAACCAGGGACAGGTTTGCTCGGCGGGATCGCGACTGTTCGTGCAGGAGAAGATCTACGACCACGCGCTCGACGAGCTGCTGAAGACGGTGGAGGAGACGCGCATCGGTCCGGGCATCGACCCGGTGACGCAGATGGGGCCTCTCGTTTCGAAGACCCAGCTGGACCGAGTGCTGGGCTACATCCGCACCGGCAACCAGGAGGGAGCGCGCATGATCGCCGGCGGCACCCGCCCCGAGGGACTGGACGGGGGCTACTTCGTCAAGCCCACGGTGTTCGCAGACGTCGACGGCAAGATGCGCATCGCCCGTGAGGAGATCTTCGGGCCCGTCGTCGCGGCGATTCCTTTCAGTGACGAGGACGATCTGGTCGCGAAGGCGAACAGCACGATCTACGGCCTGGTCGCGGGTGTGTGGACGAGCGACGTCGCGCGGGCGCACCGCGTCGCGCACGCGCTGAAGGCCGGAACCGTCTACGTCAACTGCTACCACATCGTCGACGCGGTGACGCCGTGGGGCGGATACAAGCAGAGCGGTTGGGGGCGCGAGCTCGGCCCTTACGCGCTGGGCCTCTACACCGAGCTCAAGAACGTGATCGTCGACATCGCCTGACCTTCAGTCGGAGTCGAGGACGATCGCCTTCACCGATTCGAGCAGGTAGGGATCAAATTCGTCGAGGCGTTCGCAGATGCTGTGGATCCGGAAGTAAAGCTCGGGCCGGACGCCGCGATTGCGGTCGATCAAGAAGCCGCAAAACCTCTCGAGCGCAAGGTTGAAGTCCCGTCCCTCGACGAACTCCTGGACCTCCAGGAGCTCGTTTTCGGTGAGTGTCCCACGGCCGCTGAGGATCAGGCCGTGGAACTCGGAGGAGACTTCC
This sequence comes from Candidatus Dormiibacterota bacterium, assembly GCA_046727235.1. Taxonomy (GTDB): domain Bacteria; phylum Chloroflexota; class Dormibacteria; order Dormibacterales; family Dormibacteraceae; genus 40CM-4-65-16. Next base: position 2,777 of record JBKPCF010000060.1, on the reverse strand, counting down.
ATTTTTCGGTGCGCATGAGTATGCGACCGCCTGGGTCGGAAAGCGTCAACGAAACCTCTCCGTATTGGCGATGGGGATACTGGAGTGGTGACTCGGGGGGTTCTCGCGCTCGTTTTGAGCGCTTTTGAACTCGTTCTCGTGCTTCCGGGGGGCCCAAACGGGCCCGCGCCGGCACCGTCGCCGGCCCGCGTTCGGGAGACGCCGGTCAACCCTGCCGACGTGTTCCAGTACCCGCTCGCGACGTGGTCGCCCCATTGCCTCGGGTTCGGGAGCGAGTGGAGGTACTGCAACGGGACGCCCCTGCGGGCGTGCGCGTCGGGCGCCGTCTGGCTGCACACCGGGACTGACGAGGTTGCGGCCGCCGGGCAGGCGGTGATGGCCGCGGGAGACGGGGTGATCATCGGGTACCTGATCGATCCGACCTTTCGCGGCGGGGTGCTGATCCGGCATCCGACCAGCTCGGGCGCGGTGATCACCCAGTACTGGCACGTGTGGCTCCGCTCGGGATTTGCCGTCGGTTCGGAGGTCAAGCGCGGCCAGGGGTTTGCCGATGTGGCGGACATGGGCAGCCGCACGCATCTTCACTTCGCCGTGTTCAACGGCGATATGGAATCGCACGCGTGGAACGGAGCGTTGCCGCCGTCCCGGTGTTCCGGCTTCCCGGCGTTTCCCTACCGGTTCATCGACCCGAACGCATTCGTCGAGTCACACCAACCGGCCCTGCGCCTCGCCCGCGGAATCCGTTTCGCCTGAGGGGAGCTGAGTGCCTCCGTTACTGCTCGTCGTAGGCCAGGTTCGGGCGCAGCCACCTCTCCGCCTCGGCGGCGGTCATGCCCTTGCGCCGCGCATAGTCCTCGACCTGATCGCGGCCGATCTTGCCGACCATGAAGTACCGCGACTGCGGGTGCGCGAAGTAGAGCCCTGACACCGCCGCGGTCGGGGTCATGGCGCCGCTCTCGGTCAGCTCCATGCCGATGGAGCGCGCGTCGAGCAGATTGAAGAGGGTCTGCTTCTCGGAGTGGTCGGGGCATGCGGGGTACCCGAACGCCGGCCGGATGCCACGGTACTTCTCAGCGATCAGCTCCTCGTTGGGCTGCTTCGGGCTGCTCTCGTACCACGAGCGGCGCACCACCTCGTGGAGGTGTTCCGCGAACGCCTCCGCCAGGCGATCGGCCAGCGCCTTGACCATGATCGCCCGGTAGTCATCGTGCTCGGCGGTGAAGCGTCCGGCGAGCTCATCGACTCCCAGCCCCGTGGTCACGGCAAAGGCGCCGATGTGGTCGCCGCTTGCGGCGACGAAGTCGGCGAGGGAGAGGTAGGGCTTGTCGTCGCCGTGGTCCACCTGCTGGCGAAGCATCGGGAACCGCGCGCCGTTGTCGAGCGCGATGTCATCGCCGTCGGCGTGCGCGGGCCAGAAGCCATAGACGCCGCGCGCCTTCAGCCAGTGATTCGCCTGGATCTGGTCGAGCAGCTCCTTGGCATGTTCGAACAGCTCTCGTGCCGCAGCTCCCTGCGAAGGGTTGTCGAGAATCGCCGGGTACTTGCCCTTCAGCTCCCACGCGTGGAAGAAGAACGTCCAGTCGATGTACTCGCGCAGCTGCGCGATCTCCGGCTCGATGACCTTCCTGCCCGTGAACGGTGGTGTGGGCAGGTCGGCAAACGGAACCCGCAATCGCCTTGCGCGAGCCTCGTCCAGCGTCAGCAGCGGGCGCCGCGAAGACGAGTGCTGCGCGCGCAGCTTTTCCTGCAGCGTGGAGTTGTCGCGCTCGAACCGCTCGCGGCGCCCGGCGTCGAGCAGGTCTGACACGACGCCGATCACCCTCGAAGCGTCCAGGACGTGGACGGTCGTGCCGTCATAGGCAGGAGCGATCCGCACCGCGGTGTGCTGCTTGGACGTGGTCGCGCCACCGATCAGCAACGGGATGCGAAAGTCGCGGCGAGTCATCTCCTTCGCCACTACCACCATCTCGTCGAGCGACGGCGTGATGAGGCCCGACAGGCCGACGACGTCTGCCCCGAGCTCGGTCGCGACGTCCAGGATCTTCTCCGCGGGCACCATGACGCCGAGGTCATGGACTTCGTAGTTGTTGCACGCAAGCACGACGCCGACGATGTTCTTGCCGATGTCGTGCACGTCCCCCTTGACGGTGGCGAGCACGAGCCTGCCGCGCACGTGGTGGTCGCCGGTCGCCTCTTTCTCAGCTTCCATGAACGGCTGGAGGTAGGCGACCGCGCGCTTCATCGCGCGCGCGCTCTTCACGACCTGGGGCAGGAACATCTTGCCAGCGCCGAACAGGTCGCCGACGACCTTCATGCCGTCCATCAGCGGCCCTTCGATGACCAGCAGCGGCTTGCCGTACTTGACCCGAGCTTCTTCGGCGTCGTCTTCGATGTACGCGACCTCGCCGTGCAGCACGGCGTACTTCAGGCGCTCTTCCACCGACCCTTCGCGCCACGACAGGTCCTGGTCGCGCTTCGAGCCGGCTCCCGAAACCGACTTCGCAAACTCGACCAGACGCTCCGTTGCTTCGGGACGGCGGTCGAAGATGACGTCCTCGACCATCTCGAGGAGGTCTTTGGGGATGTCCTCGTAGACCACGAGCTGGCCCGCATTGACGATTCCCATGTCCAGGCCTGCTCGGATCGCGTGATAGAGGAAGGCGGAATGGATCGCCTCGCGGACGCGGTCATTGCCCCGGAACGAGAACGAGAGGTTGGAGACGCCACCCGACACGTGCACGCCCGGACACAGGCGCTTGATCTGGCGCGTGGCCTCG
>JBKPCF010000059.1:0-30759 GCA_046727235.1 Candidatus Dormiibacterota bacterium | reverse complement strand
CTCGCCGGCCCCTCGAGCGATGCATGTCGGCAGGTCATGTTATCGGTTGGCGGCAAATCTTCCCGCCATTCCACGCCAGTACCAATGGAGATAGCGCGGGAGCCATTCCCACATCCGAAAGCGGCTCTGCCCAGTCGTGCGGTCCCGCCACGTCGTCGGCACTTCGGCGACCTTCAGACCAAGCCGGTACGCCTTGACGGTCAGCTCGAGTCCGAGCTCGAACCCGCCGCGTGACTCGATCGTGACCTGGTTCAAGAGACGCTTGGAGTAAAGCCGGAAGTTGCTTGTCGCGTCGTGCACCGGCAGACCACCGAGCCAGTGAAGCGAGAGGCCCGCGGTCCTGGACATGGTGCGCTTAAGCAGCGGCCCGCCGACCTGGTGGCCGCCTCGCACGTAGCGGGATCCGGCCACCACGTCGGCGCCGGCTCGCGCCAGCCGGTACATCGGGTCGATGTCGCCGGGATCGTCCGAGCCGTCGCCCATCGTGATCAGCACATACGGCGCCCGGGCCGCACGCAGGCCGGACTTCATCGCGTTGAGGGCGCCGCGTCCCAGCGTGTTTCTGTGCAGTCGAAGCTCAGGCAGCTCGGCCTGCAGGCGCTTGACCACGGGCACGGTCGTGTCCTCGTCGAAGTCGTGGACCACCAGCACCTCGAGCGGCCGCGTCTGGGTTTTCTCGATCACGCCGCGCAGCGTCGGCACGACGTTCTCGCCCTCGTTGTAGACGGGCACGACAACGCTGAGCGCGGGCGTCTGGTCGCTCAAATGCGGCGCTCGGCGATCTCGTCGCGGATCCATGGGATCACCTCGTCCAGCACGTCTTCCAGGGGAGTCGTGGCCTCGAAGCCGAGCACGTCGCGCGCCTTGGTCACGTCGGGGACGCGCATCTGGACGTCGTGCTCGTAAGGCTCGTCGGAGACTAAACGAAAAGGCTTGCCGGCGCCGTGGACCTTCCGCCAGATGAGCTCGGCCAGGTCACGGACAGCGGTCGAACGCGCCGTCGACAGGTTGAAGTCCTCGTTGAGTGCTCGCTCAGACTCCATCGCCAGCCGGATTCCGCGCGCGAGGTCGCCTCCATACGTGTAGTGCCTCACCTGGCTTCCGTCGCCAAGGATGTGCAGGGGATCCTGTCCCTTGAGGACCTTCTGCACCAGGTCGGGCACGACGTGACTCATGGCCAGCTTGACGTTCCCGCTCATGACGTCCTGGTCGCGGAGGGCGCGGCGCTCGCCGATGCCGACGCAGTTGAACGGCCTCAGGATGGTGTAGGGAAGGCCGTACTGCTCGTGCGCGCCGCGGGCGAAGTATTCGGTGGCGAGCTTCTGGAAGCCGTACGTCGACCGCGGCGGTGGGCTCGTGAGCTGCGCGCCTTCGGGCGTGGGGAAGAGGGTGGTCGACTCGAAGACCATGCTGCTCGACAGCACCGTGATCTTCTGCAGACGCCCGAGACGAAACGCGGTGAGCGCCGCGTCGAACGTCGCCGCGCAGATCCGCTCGTTTTCCGCCAGGAGGTCGTACGCGAACTCGTGGAAGTACGAGATGCCGCCGATCATCGCCGCGCCGGCGACCACCTGGTCGCAGCCGGCCGCCAGCTCGGTCAGCAGCTCGGCGTCCTTGGCATCACCTTCGATCAGTCGGTAACGCGGGTCGGTGTCAAAGCTCCGCCTGACCGGGCCGTACTTGCTGAAGTTGTCGACGCCCACCACCTCGTGGCCCGCGTTGAGCAGATCGGCGACGAGGTACCCGCAGATGAAGCCGGACGCGCCGGTGACGAGGACTTTCATGCGTTGTCTGTAGGCCTGGCTTTGCCAGGCCGTCTAACCCGCAGTGCTACACAGGCTGCGGACGTCGAACCGGGACACATTTAAGTCGGATCCCTTCCTTACACGAAACGGAGAGCAGACCATCGGGGTCCCCGCGACGCAGTCGTGGGGCGCGTGAGAGGGAACGCCGCGTTCCCTCTCATAAGCGGATCGGTCCGGTGATGCCCCAGATGTCCACGACCTCGCGGCCGTCGAGCTCGAGCTCGCGGTACGCGCGGTGCGGGGCCCCGACCACGAGCACGTCCGACTCGCGCAGCACCTTGTCGAGCGGCTCGAAGCTGGGATCGGAGACGTACGGGTCGGTGCAGATCACCTTCGCTCCCTTGAACTGAGCGAGCTTGCGGAGCTTGTAGCTGAGCGATGCCCGCGCGTCATCCGACTCGCCCTTGAAGGCCATGCCGAGGATCCCGAAAGTTCTGCCCAGCAGCGGCCGGCGCGAGTTGAGGGTGTCGACTATGTACCCGGGCAGGCCCTCGTTGATCTGCATCGCCGCCTGACCCATCGGAAAGTGGTCGGGCGTGAACGCTGACAGCTGCATCGTGTCCTTCAAGAGACACGGTCCCGCCGCAAAACCAGGACCTGGGAGGTCGGCGGCCCGAGGGTAGTCCTGCCGGATCGCATTGAACACCCGGTTGTAGTCGAGTCCGGATCGGTTGACGATCTGGAAGAACTGGTTGGCGATCGCGAACTTCATGTAGCGCCAGGTGTTGGTCAGGAGCTTGGCCAGCTCGGCCTCGAGCGGCGTGGTCCGAACGATCGAGACGGCGCCCATCCGCTCGAACAGCTCGCGGGCCCTGGCGAAAGCCGCATCGGAGTTGACGCCCACCAGCTGCGGCAACGTCCGCAGCTCTTCGAGCGCGTGACCCTCGGCGATGCGTTCCGGACAGAACGCCACGTCGGCCTCGATGCCGGCGGCGCGCAAACGGCGCTCCACGGTCTCGCTCGTTCCCGGAAAGACCGTGGACCGAAGGATCACGAGCGTGCCGCTCTGGACGTGCGGCGTCAGCTCGTCAAGGACCCTCTCGAAGATCCGTACCGACGGGTTCATGAACTCGTCGATTGGCGTGCCGATGACCAGGATCACCGTGCGCGTGCGCCGGAGCATCGCGGGATCGCTCGACAGCTCGAGACGGCCGGTCGGCAAAAGCTTGCCCAGCAACGGCTCCGCGCCCGTCTCCTTGAAGGGCACTTGTCCCCTTCGGACCTCGTCAATCTTGTCGTCGTCGATGTCGTTGATCCCGACGCGATAGCCGGATTCCGCGAGAGCGAGGGCGAGCGGCAGGCCGACGTGGCCGCACCCGCCCACGATCACCAGGTCCAGGTCGCCCAGCGGTCCCCGCGAGCTCACGGCGCGGCGCTCCGCGGCCCCGCCTGGCGAACTGAATCGCGGGTCATCTGAGCTGGTGAGGATTTCGTTCATGGCGGCCAAATTATGATTCCAAGTACTCATGAACCAACCCCGGAAGGGCGCTGGTCGCCCGTCCGTGCTGCTGGACATGAGGCCGCTTCAGGGGCCCAGCGCGGTCCGCGGCGTGGGCGCTTACGCTCGAGGGCTGCTGAAGGGGCTGATCACCGCCGGCTACGACTCGAACCTGACTCTGCTGCTCGACGTCGCGTTCGACGCGCCCGCGCTTCCGGTCGGCCAGTACAGGCTCGCCGGATGCCGGCGTCGCAGCCACGGCCAGTTTGCGGCTTACGAAGATGCCGTCGCCCTGGCGAACGACATCCAGTCCGTCAAACCCGACGTCTACCACGCGATCGATTTCCACCTGCCCGGCCGCTGCCCCTGCCCGCTGGTGGTGACGCTGCACGACCTGATCCCGTGGGCCTGGGGCGGACCGCGCATGCGTGGCGAGCGATTTCGCTACCGGCTGTTTCCCCGGCTCGTGAAGCGGGCGGACCTGGTGATCGCGGTGTCCAAAGCGACGGAGGGCGACGCCACCCGGCTGCGCGTCGTTTCGCCGCAGCGGATGCGCGTCGTCCCGGAGGCGGCAGACCCGGTCTTCACGCCCAGGAATGGGGCCGCGGAGCGGGTGAGGGAGAAATGGAAGGTCGACGGCCGGTACCTGCTGTTCGTCGGCGCGCTCGACGCCCGCAAGGATCCGCACGCGCTGCTGCGCGCCTGGACCACGGCCCGGCTCGCCCATCCCGACCTCAAGCTCCTGATCGCCGGCATTCCGGGCCGCCAGGCGCCGCCGAGCATGTGGGGCGCCGTCCAGCTCGGCCGGGTCGTCGATGACGAGCTCGCCGACCTGTACTCGGCCGCGAGCTGCCTGGTGTTCCCGAGCCGCTACGAGGGCTTCGGCCTGCCGTGCCTGGAGGCAATGGCCTGCGGTTGCCCCGTGGCGGCGTTCCACAACTCGAGCATCCCCGAGCTGGTCGGCGACGCGGGGATGCTGGTCGAGGACGGGGACGCCGAGGCGCTTGGCAACGCGGTGGCCGAAATTGTGCGCAAGCCCGATCGCTGGAAGCGCGCGGGCGTGCAGAGGGCGCGGAAGTTCAGCTGGGACCGGACGGCCAGGGAGACCATCACCGCCTACGAATCCCTGCATTCACGGCTGAGATAATCCCTGGGCCGTGAGCAAGGTCGCAGTCATCGGAGCGGGCTATGTCGGCCTGACCACGGGCGCGTGCCTGGCCGACCTGGGCAACGACGTCATGGTCGTCGACATCGCCGAGCAAAAGATCGCCGACCTCAAGCGCAACCGGGTCCCGTTCTACGAGCCCGGGCTCAGCGAGCTCGTCGAGCGAAACACCAGGGCCGGACGGCTCACCTTCACGACCTCTTACAGGGATGCGGTGCCCGGCGCCGAGTACGCGATCATCGCGGTCAGCACCCCCGAGGGAGAGGGCGGCGAGGCCGATCTCTCATACGTCGAAGCCGCGGCGGGCGCGATCGCCGACGCGATGGACGGCCCGATCGTCGTGGTCAACAAGTCGACGGTGCCGCCGCTGACCGGCGACATGGTGTCGAAGGTGTTGCAGAAGCGCAACACGCGTCACGCAGCGGCCGTCGTCTCCAACCCTGAATTCTTGCGCGAGGGCTCTGCGATCCAGGACTTCATGCACCCGGACCGGATCGTGGTCGGAAGCCACGACCGAGCGGCGGCGGAGAAGGTGGCTCGGCTCTACGCACCGCTGGGCGCACCCGTGCTGGTCACCCCCAACATCTATACGGCGGAGATGGTCAAGTACGCGTCGAACGCGTTCCTTGCCACGCGGATCTCCTTCATCAACGAGATCGCGCGGATCAGCGAGCGGGTCGGCGCGGACGCCAAGCTGGTCGCCGAGGGGATGGGGCTCGACAAAAGGATCGGCCCGTTCTACCTCGACGCAGGCATTGGCTACGGAGGCTCTTGCTTCCCGAAGGATGTTGCCGCGCTGGCGGCTGTCGCCGAAGGGTTCGCGTATCACCCAGAGCTCCTCCACGCGGTGATGGACATCAACCGCGATCAGCGGATGCTTGTGATCGACAAACTGCGCGACTGCCTCGAGGAGCTGCCGGGCCGGACCATCGGCCTGCTCGGGCTGTCGTTCAAACCCAACACCGATGACATGCGCGAGGCGCCGAGCCTGGACATCGCCAAGGTGTTGCTGGCCGCGGGGGCTGAGGTGCGTGGGTACGATCCGGCGGCGGTGGAGAGATCGAGGATGCTCCTTCCGGGCGTCGAGTATCTCAAGGACGCGTACCAGGTCGCCGCCGGAGCGGACGCCCTCGTCCTCGTCACCGAGTGGAACGAGTTTCGCCAGCTCGACATGGCGCGGATCAAACAGCTGATGCGCCGGCCGATCATCATCGACGGGCGCAACATCTACGACCCCTCGCTGATGCGGGAGCTGGGTTTCACCTACCGCGGCATTGGCCGCGAATAGCCCCAAACCCCGGGCCGTCGTCTCTGGCGGGGCCGGTTTCATCGGCTCGCACCTCTGCGACGCGCTGCTCGCCCGCGGTCTCCGCGTTCTTGCGCTGGACAACTTCATCACCGGCGCGCCGGAAAACCTCAAGCACCTGCAGGGCAACCCCGACTTGGAGCTGCGCCGGGCGGACGTCAATCACGGGACCTTCATTGGCGGCGACGTGCGTTACGTGCTGCACTTCGCGTCGCCTGCATCGCCGCCGCAGTACGACGCCAATCCGATCCACACGCTCAAGGTCGGCACGCTCGGGACGATGAACATGCTCGGCCTGGCGAGGGCGAAGGACGCGACCTTCCTGCTGGCGTCGACGTCAGAGGTGTACGGCGATCCGCTGGTGCATCCCCAGCCCGAGAGCTACTGGGGTAACGTCAACCCGATCGGCCCCCGCGGCTGCTACGACGAGGCGAAGCGATGCGCCGAGGCCTTCACGATGGCGTATCACCGCGCCCACGAAGTCGACACCCGCATCATCCGGATCTTCAACACACACGGCCCACGCATGCAGGTGCATGATGGCCGCGCAATTCCAAACTTCATGGCCCAGGCAATCCGCGGCCAGCCTCTTACGGTCTACGGCGATGGGATGCAGACGCGAAGCATCTGCTACGTCTCCGACCTGGTGCGTGGCGTCTTGGCCGCCCTCGACAAGGGCGACTCGCTTCCGGTCAACCTCGGGAACCCTCAGGAAGTGACGATGCTCGAGCTTGCGGAGACGATCATCCGGCTCGCCGGATCGCGGAGCCGAATCGATCATGGTGAGCTGCCGGTCGACGATCCCAAGCAGAGGCGGCCGGACATCAGGCGGGCGCGCGAGCTCCTCGGCTGGCAGCCCGAGGTCGGGCTGGAAGACGGGCTGCGCAAAACTCTTCAATACTTTCAGTCGGTCATATGAGCGACCGAATCTCTCGCCGAGGGCTTTGTCGGTGACTTCTCCCGAGGAGCTGAAGAAGTACGTCCGCGACGTGCCCGACTACCCGCAGAAGGGCATCATCTTTCGCGACATCACGCCGCTCCTCGGTGACAAGAGGGTCTTTGCCGAGGCGGTAGACCTCATGTCGAGGGCCTGGACGACCAACCCGCCCGACCTCGTGGCCGCGATCGAGGCCCGCGGCTTCATCCCCGGCGCGGCGATCGCGGTCAAGCTGAACGCGGGCTTCGTGCCGATCCGCAAGACCGGCAAGCTGCCGTGGATGACGGTGACGGAGTCGTACGAGCTCGAATACGGGACCGACCAGCTGGAGGTGCACTCCGACGCCGTGCAGCCGGGCGAGAAGGTCCTGATCGTGGATGATGTTCTTGCAACCGGCGGCACCGCCTCGGCTGCCGTGCGGCTGATGCGCAAGCTCGGCGCTGACGTCATCGGCGTGCAGGTATTGATCGAGCTCGGTTACCTCGACGGCCGGCAGCGACTAAGCGATGTGAGGTTGGTGAGTGAGATCACGTACTAGGAGAAAGACTTGAAAGTCAGCTCACGTGGAAGCGACGTAAAGGATTCGAATCTCGCCGCGCAGGGCCAGGACCTGGTGGACTGGGCCGCGCGCGAGATGCCGGTCCTCACTCTGATCCGCCAGCGGTTCACGAAAGACCAGCCGCTCAAAGGGCTTCGGCTGGCGGCATGTCTGCACGTGACGAGCGAGACCGCGAACCTCATGCTGACGCTGAAAGCGGGCGGTGCGGACACGGTCGTCTGCGCGTCCAATCCGCTGTCGACGAACGATGCGGTGGCGGCGGCCCTGGCCTCCCTTCACGGCATCAAGACGTACGCGATCCGTGGCGAGGACAACGAGACCTACTACGAACACATCGAAGCGGCCCTCGATCACCGGCCACAGCTCACGATGGACGACGGTGCCGACCTGGTCTCGGTGCTCCACAAGTCGCGCCGGGACCAGCTGCCAGAGGTGGTCGGCGGCACCGAGGAAACGACGACCGGCGTGATCCGCCTCCGCGCGATGGCGCAGCACGGCGTGCTGGCGTATCCGATCGTCGCCGTGAACGAAGCCGATACCAAGCACATGTTCGACAACCGCTATGGGACGGGACAGTCGACCATCGACGGCATCATCCGGTCGACCAACGTGCTCCTCGCCGGAAAGACTTTCGTCATCGCCGGGTACGGCTGGGTCGGGCGCGGCCTCGCTTCGAGGGCGAAGGGTCACGGCGCCGACGTGGTGGTCACCGAGGTCGACTCGGTCAAGGCCCTGGAGGCGGCGATGGACGGCTTTCGCGTGTTGACGATGGACGAGGCGGCGAAAGAGGGCGACATTTTCGTAACCGTCACAGGTGACGTCAACGTCCTCGACCGGAAGCACTTCGAGGTGATGCAGGACGGGGCGATCCTGGCCAACTCGGGCCACTTCAACTCCGAGATCAACCTCAAAGCCTTGGACCAGCTGGCGGCTGGCGTGCGCCAGGTCAGGCCGTCGGTGCAGGAATACCGGCTCAGCGACGGACGACGCCTCTTTCTGCTCGGCGAGGGACGCCTGATCAACCTCGCCGGCGCAGAGGGTCACCCCGCGGCGGTCATGGACATGAGCTTCGCGAACCAGGCCCTGTGCGCCGAGTACATCGCTAAAAACGCGACGCAGCTCGAGCGCAAGGTCTACGACGTGCCCGCGGAGATCGACGCGGAGGTGGCTCGCCTCAAGCTGCATGCGATGGGGATCGCGATCGACACCCTGACCGAAGAGCAGCGCCGGTACCTCTCTTCCTGGGAGGAAGGAACCTAACCTAGGCCCATGTTTGGACCCGCTCGGCGCACCTGGGTGCTGGGCGGGGGTGGAGCCCGCGGCGCAGCCCAGGTCGGGGTGCTGCAGGCGCTGTTCGAGGCCAACGTCGAAGCGCCGGCCGCGGTCGTCGGGACGAGCGTCGGCGCGCTGAACGGGGCCTCGATCGCAGCCTATCCGTCTCTCGCCGGCACGATGATGCTGCGCGAGGTCTGGATGTCCCGGCCTGCCCTGACCGTCTTCCAGGCCCACCCGTTGGGCCTTGTCATATCTGGCGTGCGGCGCAACCAGCTCAGCGCCTTCCCGCAGCAAAACGTGCGCCGCCTGATCGACCGTGCGCAGGCGCTCACCGGCGTGACGAAGTTCGAGCAGCTGCGCGTTCCGCTGGCGGTGGTCGCGACCGACTTGAACGCGGGCAAGCCGGCCGTGTTCCGATCGGGCGACCTCACCCCTGCGCTGCTTGCCTCGACCGCCATCCCTGGCGTCTTCCCGATGGTTCGCATCAACGAGCGCGAGCACCTCGACGGCGGGGTCGTGGAGAACACGCCACTCAACATCGCGGCCGACGACGGGGCGAAGGAGATCCTCGCCATCAGCCTGATGGCGGGCGGGGAGTATGAGCCCGCGCCCGCCGGCTTCGCCGAGCTGATCGCGCGGACGCTCCAGCTCTCGCTGCACCACCAGATGCTGAGCGACTATGAGAGGCTGCGCGACCGCTGCAAGATCGTCGTGCTCTGCCCGATCACGGCGCCGACGGCGACCTGGGAGATGAAGCGAGAGCACGTCGAAGGGGTCATGGAGGCCGCACGTGCGGCGACGGCAGGGCTGCTCCACCAGCGGGGATCGAGGCTGTTCCGGCACTCCGGCATCCACTACCTCCGCCTCGATCAACCAGGTTAGGATTCAGCACGTCCCGAGAGGTATGACCCAGGCGCTTGGGGTGTGAGGCCTTGCCGGCGTGGGGGATTCGAAGGAGGACCGACCGCATGCCCTCACTGTTCACGTCCGAGTCAGTCACGGAAGGCCATCCCGACAAGCTGGCCGATCAGATCTCTGACGCGATACTCGATGCCATCCTCGCCAAAGATCCGCTGGCGCGCGTCGCCTGCGAGGCAATCGTCACCACCGGCCTCGTGATCGTGGTGGGGGAGATCACGACCGATTGCTACGTCGACATTCCTCGCATCATCCGGCAGACGGTGCGAGAGGTCGGCTACACGCGCGCGAAATACGGCTTCGACGCCGAGACGTGCGGCGTCATGATCAGCATCGACGAGCAGTCACCCGACATCGCCCAGGGCGTAGACGTCGGCGGCGCCGGCGACTCAGGGATGATGTTCGGCTTCGCGTGCGACGAGACGCCTGAGCTGATGCCGCTGCCGATCACGCTCGCCCACAGGCTCGCCCGCAGGCTCGCCGAGGTGCGGCGCAACAAGACGCTCCACTATCTGCGTCCTGACGGGAAGGTGCAGGTGACGGTGCGTTACGGCGATGACGGCAAGCCGGTCGGGGTCGACAACGTCGTTATTTCGACCCAGCATCACGATGAGGTGGACACCGACCAGCTGCGCTCGGACATAACCGAGCACGTCATCGACGCCGTGATTCCGTCCGAGCTGCGCAACGGGTCGGTGCGCGCGTTCATCAACCCCACAGGCCGGTTCGTGGTCGGCGGTCCGGTCGCCGACGCGGGACTGACCGGACGCAAGGTGATGGTCGATACGTACGGCGGCTTTGCACGCCACGGCGGCGGATGCTTCTCCGGCAAAGACCCGACAAAAGTCGATCGCGCAGGCGCCTACGGCGCGCGATACGTCGCCAAGAACATCGTCGCGGCGGGGTTGGCGAGCAAGTGCGAGCTCCAGGTGTCGTACGCGATCGGCGTCGTCAAGCCTGTGGCCGTCCGAGTCGACACGTTCGGGACGGGCAAGGTTCCCGACGCGACCATCGCGGCAGGGGTGACGAAGATGTTCGACCTGAGTCCGCTTGGCATCATCAAGGAGCTCAATCTCCGCCGGCCGCTGTTCCGACATACCGCGGTCTATGGGCACTTCGGCCGGACCGACATCGACGCGCCGTGGGAGTCGACTTCGCGCGCGAAAGAGCTTGGCGAAGAGTTGAGTTGAAGACCGTCGCGGTGATTCCTGCCGGCGGCGCCGGCACTCGATTGTGGCCGCGTTCGCGCAGCTCGACGCCGAAGCACGTCCTGCCGCTCGCCGACCGCGGCCGGCCGCTGCTCCGGGCGACGTACGACCGGGCCAGGGCTGTGGCCGACGAAGTGTTCGTGCTGACCGAGATGAGGCAGCAGGCGATCATCGAGTCGGTGCTGCCGGAGGTGGATGCGGCGCACCTGATCCTCGAACCGTCCGCGCGCGGGACCACCAACGCATACGGGCTCGCCACGCTGACTCTCAGCGAGCGGACGCCCGGAGCGGTGATGATCGCCCTCCCCGCAGACCACGTCGTTCATGGCAGTGCCCAGGTTTCGAAGGCCGTCCGCGCCGCGGTCCAGGCAGCCACAACGACGGGTGCCCTGGTCACCGTTGGTCTCAAGCCGACGTTTCCATCGACCGGCCTCGGTTACATCCACGCCCCCGGGCGCGTGACGCGTGGGACCCTCAAGGTCAAGCGCTTCATCGAGAAGCCGAGCGCAGCGGACGCCAAGAAGTTCTTGCGCGAGCGTGGTTATTTCTGGAACCTCGCGTGGTTCTCCTGGCGCCTGGATGTCTTCCTCGACGAGCTGGCCCGGCACGCGCCGCGCCACCTGGCAGGCCTCCGCAAGGTCATGGCGGCTCGGCGTGCCGGCGACGAGGCGGGCGCAGCCGAGCTCTACCGCCGGCTGCCGGTCGAGGTCGTCGACCGGAGCGTGATGGAGAAGACCGACCGGCTGCTGCTCGTTCCGGCCACTTTCGACTGGGCCGACATCGGCAACTGGGCCGAGCTCGGGGATCGGGTCCATGCCGACGCGAAAGGCAACTCCGTCGAGGGGGAGGCAATCCTGGTCGACACGACCGGAAGCCTGATCTTCGGCGACCGCCGGCTGATCGCGACGATCGGCGTCGAGGACATGATCATCGTCGACACGGAGGACGCGTTGCTGGTGGTTCCGCGCTCGCGGGCGCAAGACGTCAGGAAGGTGGTGGAGGCGCTCAAGCGCGCCCGCAAGACCCGCTACCTGTAGTCACCCCCCGAGGTCTTCGACTCGCGGGGCCCACGACAATTAACCTTGGAGCGAAATGGCAGGACACCCGATCAAGTTCGGCACGGATGGCTGGCGTGGCGTCATCGCGGACGATTTCACCTTTGGCAACGTGCGGCGCGTGGCGCAGGGCAGCGCGCAGTACATGAAGTCTCGTTCGAGCGATCCGCTCGCCATCGTCGGCTACGACTGCAGGTTCGCCTCGGAAGACTTCGCCAAGAGCGTGTCCGAGATCTTTGCCAGCAACGGCATCAAGACCCTGATCTTCGACCGGCCGTCACCGACCCAGGTCGCTTCGTGGTCCGTGATCGAGCGAAAGGCAACTGGCGCCGCGGTGATCACGGCGAGCCACAACCCGTATCAGTACAACGGCTACAAGTACAAGACCGAGACTGGAAGCGCCGTGCCGTCGGAGGTGATCGCGGAGCTGGAGCGGAACATCAACGCCCTGGATGACGTCAAGCCGCCCGAGCACAGCGTCGCGCACGGCCTGGTTTCGTCCTACGATCCGCGGCCGGCCTACTACGCGCAGGTCGCCCGCATGGTGGACCTCGATGCGATCAAGAATGCAGGCTTGCGGATCGTGCACGAGTGCATGTATGGGTCAGGCTACGGCTACATCTCGGAGATGATCGGTGGCGGGCGCACGATCGTGACCGAGCTCCACAACCAGCGCAACCCGTTGTTCGGAGGCATCAATCCCGAACCGATTCCACCCAACATCGACTCGGCGATGGCCGTCATGAAAGTCGGCAACCAGGACCTGTGCATCTGCACCGACGGTGATGCCGACCGAGTCGGAATCATCGACGAGACCGGCCGATTCATCAACCAGCTGCAGGTCTTCGCGCTGCTGATGCTGTACCTGTTCGAAGCCCGCGGCCAGCGCGGCCCTGTCGTCAAGACGGTGAACATGACCGCCATGGTCGACAAGCTGGGTGCGGAGTTCGGTGAACGGGTGTACGAAGTCCCGGTTGGATTCAAGAACGTCGCGCCGAAGATGATGGAGACCAACGCCCTGCTGGGCGGCGAAGAGTCCGGCGGTTTCGCCGTGCGTGGCCACATCCCCGAGCGCGACGGCATCCTGATCGGTCTGCTGTTCGCCGACATGATGGTCAAGTCCGGCATGCCGATCTCACAGATCCTGGCCTCCCTCGAACAGCGCGTGGGTCCGCACGCCTATGCGCGCCACGACATCCACCTGCAGCGCGAGACGTACGACCAGGACCGCAAACGCATCCTCGAGACGCTCGAGAAGAACGAGCCAGACGAGATCGCGGGGGTGGCCGTGCAGCGGGTGCGCTCGGACGACGGCTTCAAGTTCTATCTCGCCGACGGCAGCTGGGTCCTCCTCCGCGCCAGCGGGACCGAAGCCCTGATCCGGATCTACTCCGAGGCCGCCGACCAGGATGCTGTCGACGCGCGCTTGCACGCGCTCGAGGACATCGTCGGCATTAGGCAACACGTTGGGGCGTAATCAACGGATCTTCGGCGCCCCGGCGGCCCGTCTGCGTTGTTGCGGCCTCCGCTCCTCGTCACCCCCACGCAACCACGGCGCGGGGACCCCAGGAGGTGTGCGCTCGCTCCGGTGCTCGGCCGCGCCTAGCATCCGGACCACCCGGACACCGAATCTCTCGCCGATTAGCCCCATCGTGTCGCCAGGGCAACATGTCGGCGTCTCCTGAGGTCGGGCGGGTCGACGATCAGAAGGTCGATAAGCCCTGGGGCTATGAGCTCCGATGGGCGATCACGGATCGCTATGCGGCAAAGATCCTGCACGTCAACAAAGGAGAGGCGCTTTCGCTTCAGTACCACAAACGGAAGGACGAGTCCCAGTACGTGATCAGGGGATGCGTCGAGATCGAGGTGGGCGGCCCCGACGGCAGCCTGACGGCTCATCGCATGAACGCCGGCGACACCCTGCACATCACGCCGGGGACGCGGCATCGGATCACCGCCGTCGAGGACACGGACATCTTCGAGGTGTCGACCCCGGAGATCGATGACGTCGTGCGGCTCGAAGACAGGTACGGCCGTGTATAGAATTCCAGCTTCAGCATGAAGATGCCCCCGGTCCTCGTGGAAAAGGTCATGCCGAACGACTCGGTGGCGAAGGCCGAGCGCGACCGAAGCTTCCTCATCTTCGCGGGCATCGTTCTCGTCGCGATCGCGCTCGGATTCAAGTCGGAGCTGCTCGGTCCCGGCCAGGTCTGGGCGATCGCGTTGGGCCTGGTTGTGGTGGCGGCGCCGGCGCTGCTCGGCTACCTGCGAGGCACCGCGGAATTTCCGCGCATCGAGCACTACATCCCGGTGGCGCTGGGCGCGACGACCCTGGCAGGTCTCTCGTTGTTGGTGCCCGAGCTGTGGAAGTACCTCGGGCTGACGCTCACGTTCGGCGGCGGGTTCATCATCGCGGCGCGCCTCGACTACCTAAGGCTGCGCGATGCCGAAAAGCGCGGGCACCTGGTCCTGCAGGAGGCACTTCTGATCCTGGTCCTGTCGGGCGCCTACCTGGTCGTCGTCACCCTTCCGTTCAACCCGATCCTCAAGCTGCTCTGGATCTTCACCATCACCTTCCTCGCGTCCTATCGGAGCTTTCGCATCAATGGAACCGCGATCGCGCCGCGACGGGCGTTCATCTTTGCCATCTTCGTCGGCCAGGTGGTCACGTTCCTCGCCTGGGCCATCACCGCGCTCTCGCTTTACCTGTACGTGAACGAGGGCACGTTCGCCGTGATGCTGCTGGTCGCCTGGTACGTGAACCGGGGCCTGGTCCGGCACACGGTCGAGGACAGCTTCACGCGGAACGTGGTGCTCGAGTACGGGGCTTTCGCCGTGGTCCTGATCTACCTTTTCGTCTCGAGCTATCAGCCCGGACGCTAGGCGCTACATACCCAGGTAGGCTTTCTGGACTTCCTCCGAGGCGAGGAGCTCCCGCCCCGTGCCTTGCTGGACCACAACCCCCGTCTCGAGCACGTAGCCGCGGTTGGCAACCTCGAGCGCCTTGTTCGCGTTCTGCTCGACGAGCAGCACCGTCGTCCCCTGGGCGTTGATCTCGCGGACGATGCTGAAGATGGTCTCCTGGAGGATCGGGGCGAGGCCGAGGGACGGCTCGTCCAGCAGCATGACTTTGGGTCGCGCCATCAGCGCCCGCCCCATCGCCAGCATCTGCTGCTCACCTCCAGAGAGCGTGCCCGAGATCTGCGTTCGGCGTTCCTGCAGGCGCGGAAACAGCTGGAACACGCGCTCCATGTCGGAGGCGATGCCCGGCTTGTCGTTGCGCGTGTAGGCGCCCATGAAAAGGTTGTCGAGCACGGACATTCGCGTGAACAGCCTCCGCCCCTCAGGCGACTGGCAGATGCCGAGCTCGACGATCCTCGACGGCCGGGTGTGCGTGATGTCCTGGCCGTCGAATTTCACTGTTCCCGACTGGGGATGCATGAGCCCTGAGATCGTTCGCAGCGTCGTCGTCTTGCCCGCGCCGTTGGAGCCGATGAGGGCGACGACCTCGCCCTTCTCGACCGTGATTGAAACCTGGCGCAGGGCCTGGATGCGTCCGTAGAACGCGTCGACCCCGTGCAGCTCTAAAAGGCCCATCTCTCGCCCGGCCTAGGCCGACTTGCCCAGGTAGGCTTCAATCACCTTCTGATCGTTCCGGACCTCGTCCGGGGAGCCTTCGGCGATCTTCTCACCGTGGTCGAGGACAACGATGCGCTTTGAGATCCCCATGACGACTTTCATGTCGTGCTCGATCAAGAACACGGTGATGCCGCGCGTCAAGATTCGATCCACGAGCTGCATCAGCTCGACCTTCTCCTGGGGCGTGAACCCGGCCGCCGGCTCATCCAGGAGCAGCAGCTTCGGCTCTGTGGCCAGGGCACGGGCAATCTCGAGCCGGCGCTGCTGGCCGTAGGCGAGGTTGCGCGCGTATTTGTTGGCGTGACGGGCGATGCCGACGAAGCGGAGCAGCTCCATCGACTCCTCGGTGATGCGCTCCTCCTCTCTGCGTTCCCGCGGCGTCTTGAAGATCGAGTCCCAGACCTTGGACTTCATCCGTACGTGCCGCCCGACCCGGACGTTGTCGAGACACGACATGTAGTCGAAGAGCCGGATGTTCTGGAACGTGCGCGCGATCCCGTAACGCGCCACCTGGTGCGGCTTGAAGCCCGTGATGTCCCGACCGTCGAACATCACGCGGCCGCTGGTGGGCTGATAGAGCCCGGTGACGTTGTTGAAGAGCGTCGTCTTCCCGGCGCCGTTGGGGCCGATGAGCGCAAACACCTCGCCACGCTTGATGTTCAGGCTGACGTCGTCGACCGCGACCAGGCCGCCGAAACGCTTGGTGAGGTTGGTTAGCTCGAGAATGTTGTCGGTGGGGTGGTCGCTCATCCTGCGTGACTCATCTCCACGGCTGCTTCGTCTTCCTGGACCGCGGCGTGCTTCAGCTCCTGCTCGCGCACGCGGCTGGGCAGGATGCCCTGGGGTCGCAGCAGCATCATCGCGACCAGGATCAGGCCGTAGATGATGAAGTTGACGCGGGTCGTCGCCTCCGCCAGGTTGCGCGTGATTTCGGGGCTCAACCCGATGCTGTTGGCGATGCTCGTCACGTTCTCCGGCAAGCCGGGGATCAGGTAGAAAACGATGTAGTACAGCACCAGCGCGCCGATGATGACGCCGCTGATGTTGCCCATGCCTCCGAGCACCACCATGACCAGGACGGTGATCGAGACGATGAACAGGAAGTTGTCGGGGCTGACAAGGCTGACGTCTGCGCCGTAGTACGCGCCCGCAAATCCGCTGAACGAGGCCCCGATCCCGAACGCAAGAAGCTTGGTGGTCACAGTGTTGATTCCCATGGCCGCCGCCGCGACCTCGTCCTCGCGGATCGCCATCCAGGCCCGGCCCAGGCGCGACTTGTAGAGGTTGTTGACGAGGATGACCGCGATCGCGATCAGGATCACGATCAGCACGTAGAAGGCGACGGGGTCGCCGTTGAAGCTGAAGTTCGTCACGACCGCGAACGGACCGTCGCCCGACCATGGACCCTGGATCCAGAAGGGGAGCTTCGGCTGGTCGATCAGGCCGACGGCGTTGATGCCGCCCGTCCACTGGTCGAAGTTGTAGAAGAGCTGGGGCACGATCTCGCCGAATCCGAGAGTCACGATCGCCAGGTAGTCGCCGCGCAGGCGGAGCGTCGGGAATCCAAGGATCGCTCCGAAAGCCGCGGCGACGAACATGGAGACGAAGATCAGGATCCAGAAGCTGATGTGCACGGCGTGATGCGCCGGTGATGACGCCAGCTGCGGCGAGGCAAGGAGCGCGTACGTGTACGCCCCGATCGCGAAGAACGCCGCGTAACCGAGGTCGAGCAGGCCCGCGAACCCGACCACCACGTTGAGGCCGATCGCAAGCAGGACGAAATAACCTGCACGCGTCGCCTGCGAGACGAGCGCGGTGCCGTCGGTGGCGGCGATGGTGATGATCGGGAAGACGATCGCGACCAGCAGCAAGATGCCGTAAACCGCCGCGTCGCGGTCGCGAATCCTCTCTCGAAACGGAAGCCGCCCGAGCAGCGGACCGCGCTTGGGAGTCGTGCCGGTGCTCACTTCTCAGGCACCCGCATTCCGAGCAGGCCGGTTGGCCTGAAGACGAGCACGCCGATCAGGATGCCGAAGATGACGACCTGCGTCCACTTCGACCCGATGTAGTTGTCGCTGAATGCCGCGATGAGTCCGATGACCAGGCCTCCGATCGCTGCGCCAGGGATGTTGCCGATGCCACCGAAGACGGCCGCGGTGAATGCGATCAGGCCGCTGCGGAATCCCAGCTGGTAGTAGATGGTGCTGTAGTAGAGGCCCCAGATCATGCCGCCGGCGCCGGCCAGCAAGGCGCCGATGAAGAACGTGGCGGCGATTGTGCGGTTGATGTCGATTCCCATCAGCTGGGCGGCGTCGCGGTCCTGGGCGGTGGCGCGCATCGCTTTTCCGAGCTTGGTGCGGTTGATGAAGACCGCCAGCAGCGCGACGAGGATCGCCGCCACCACCACGACGAACACGTCCTTGAACCCGAAGAACACACCTGCGACGGTGGTCGAAATCTGAGGAAGGATGTCGGGAAAGTGCACTGTCGCCGGGCCCTTCCACAAGTACATGACCCCTTCGAGGAGGAACGACATCCCGATCGCTGTGATCAGCGGCGCCAGGCGCGGGGCGTTGCGGAGCGGTCGGTAGGCGACCCTCTCGATGGTGACGTTGATCCCGCCCATGATCAACATGACCGCCGGAAAGACGATCAGCAGGGCGATCAGGTTGATGGTCGTGAACGACCCTTCCGTGATGCTGAAGAAGCCAAGCAGGGCAGTGCCGATATAGGCCCCAAGTGTGAACACGTCCCCATGGGCGAAGTTGATCAGCTCGATGATGCCGTAGACCATGGTGTAGCCGAGCGCCACCAGGGCATAGATGGAGCCCTGGGTAAGGCCAAAGACGAGGATCTGGGCGAACTGGGTCGGTTGGGTGACGGCCTGGGCGGCCAGCAGGACGAGGGCGAGGGCCAGCAGGACGTAGAAGCCGTAGTCGGGAAGGCTCATCCCCCCGAGTCGCCGCGTGCGAAAACGCTGGAGAGCCGAACCTCGGTCCTTAACGGCGCCCGCGTCCAGTGCTTCCCCTCCTTCTTTGAGCTAAAGGGCGAGGAGGCCGATGTCCGGCCTCCTCGCTGGATTGTGGGCTAAACGGCTATGCCTTGGCGAAGTCGAACTGGGTCTTCCAGACGAAGCACGCGGTTTTGGCGTTCTTGCCACAGACTCCGGTGGACTTCGCGATTGCGTCTGCGCTCAGGCCACCCTGGACCACGTAGATCGACACGATCTTGAGGCTGGTGTCGCCGTTCTGGTCGAAGTCGTAGGTGCCGATGACGCCCTTGAAGCCCTTGATGTTCGCGAATGCGTCGCGAACCTGCTTGCGGGACGGCTCGTTGCCGCCGTTGGACTTGATGGCGTTGCCGATGGCAAGCATCAACGCGTTGGCCGCGTCGTAGGCCTGCATGGTGTAGCCGCCGAAGTCGTTCGCTCCGGTGAACTGCGACCGGAATTTCGCGATCGTGTCCGAGGCGCCCGCAACCTGCGTGGCGTCGGCTCCGGCGGAGGTCGCATAGATGTTCGGCTCGTTGCCGGACGCCTGGTCGATGCAGTCCGTGGTCTCGATACCGTCGCCACCACCGAATGGAACGTCCCATCCGATGTCCTTCATCTGCTTGCGCGGAATGCAGATGTTCTGGTCGTCAGTGCCGCCGACGTAGACGCCCTTGGCGCCGGCGTTCTTGAAGCCGAGCAGGATCGACTTGAAGTCGCTGGTCTGCTCCTTCTTGTATTCAGAGTGCTTCGCCACGGTGCCGCCGAGCTTCTTGAACTCCGTCTCGAACGAGCCGGCGATGCCAACACCGAACACAGTGCTGTCGTCCAGGATGCCGACGTTGGTGATGCTCAGCTGCTTGTACATGTAGTCGGCCATCGCCGGACCCTGGTAGTCGTCAGTGGTGACGACGCGCCAGTAGTTGTTCGGGTTCCCTGCGCGGAGGTCCTGCGGGTGGTAGGAGCAACCCGCGATGTCCTTGGTCAAGCAGGGGTTCGTGTTCGACGGGCTGACCATGAGGAAGCTCTTGGGCGCCGCGATCGGAATCTCCGCCTTCGCGACGGCGGAGTTGTAGGGGCCGACCATGCCCAGGTACTTGTTGTCGTCCAGCATCTTGCGGACGTTGTCAACGCCGGCGTCGGCGTTGTACGCGCCCTGGCGACAGTCGTCGAAGCTCTGGTAGGCGATCGTGAAGCCTTCGACGCCACCGGCCGCGTTCTTCTGGTCGACGGCAAACTTGATGCCGTTCGCCGTGGATTGCCCTCCGGTCGTACAGACCGGCAGGTCAGATCCGATCTTGATCGTTCCTTTCGACGTCCCACCGCCGCCACCACCGCCGCCACAGGCGAAGGCGACAAGCGTCGCCACACTGAGGACTATCAGTCCCCTAGCTCGAACCATTTGGTTCCCCCTTGTGCTTGTTGGGAGGCGAGGCGCGACTCCCCAAACCCCTCCCATCACTTGCCGCCCTCTTCCCAACCCGGAGTCGGGGCGAGAGTGCGCCGGCGGCGAGTGCGGCCACATGGGATGGCCGAACTGCTACTCCGAGGCAAAACTATCGACTTGGAGGGGCCCTCAAGTCAAGTCGAACGTGTGACC
This sequence comes from Candidatus Dormiibacterota bacterium, assembly GCA_046727235.1. Lineage (GTDB taxonomy): Bacteria > Chloroflexota > Dormibacteria > Dormibacterales > Dormibacteraceae > 40CM-4-65-16. The sequence goes on along the minus strand of JBKPCF010000059.1, from coordinate 10,865 downwards.
CCAACCGGAGGAGCCGGCATCAATAAGGTAGGCGCGGGCTGTAGTCGACCACGCCGGCAAGCTTCCAGGGAGCCCTCTGGTCGGCGCCCGTCGCCTCGAAGATCGTGACCATGCGGTTCGTCGTATCGCCGGCTCGGTCAAAACCCAGGGTGCCGGTGGCCCCGGCCACGCCTGCCGTGCGGGCCAGCTCCGAGATCACGTCCGCTCGCGAGGGCAGCCCTCCTCCAGCGCTCCTGATCGCGCGATCCAGGGCGGCGTAGACGACCGCCGTCGCGTCATACGCAACAAGCGTGTAGGGGCCGTAGGCCGAGGCGCTGCCGTATGAAGCCCGGAAACTGTGGACCGTCGCGGAGGCGCCTGCCCGCGACGTGGCATCGACGAATGGGACGGTGGCGAAGATGCCCACACTGTTGGCGCCGGCCGAGGCAATGCACGATGGGTCCTGGGCGATGCCGTCGCCGCCGAGGAAAGGGGTCGCCTCGCCAGGGGGCATGATCGCCATCATCTGCGCCCGGACGCCGCAGCCACCGCGACTCCCGCCTCCGTAGTAGACGGCCTGCGCTCCGGCTTCCTTCATGGCGGTGAGGAAGGAATTGACGTCCGCGTTGTCCGGCTGGAAGTCGAGATGTCCCATGACGCTTCCGCCCAGGGTCGTGAATCTCGCGCTGAAGGCGTTGGCCAGGCCCTGGCCGTAACTCTCGTGGTCGGACAATACGGCTGCGCGCAGCACGTGCAGCACCGAGAACGCGTACTCCGCGGCGGCAGCGCCCTGGAGGTCGTCGGTCGTCGTCAGCCGGAAGAAGTTGTTGGTATGCGCGGGCCTGAGCTCGGAGGCAGCTGATAGCCCGGCCGCCTTGCAGGTGATCTCCGTCCGCGCGGGATTGAGGGCGGCGGGTAGGAACACCTCTTTAGTGAGGCATGGATTGCTGGTGGCGGGGCTCACCATCGCGAGCCCTGCTGCGTTGGCGATCGGAATCTCCTTGCGAGCAACGCCGGCGTTAAAGGGCCCGATCATGGCCACCACGCTCCGGTCCGCCACGAACGCTTGAACGTTCGCAACGCCAAGGTCGGGGTTGGGAAACCCGCCGCGCGCGTCGTCCTCAGTCGCAAGGTCGACCGTGAATCCGTCGAGGATCGGATGGGTCTGGACGAAGAACCGGATGCCGTTGAGCGCCGGCGCTGCGGCCCGGGCTTCATGGCCGGTCACCGGGAGGTCGACGCCGATGCGCAGCGTGGGACCGGCCGGAGCGGCCGGCGCAGAGGAACCGCACGCCGCGCAGGCGATCAGGCAGACAACGAGCTGCGGGGCCAATCGCCGCATGGACTCAGAGAATGACAGGCCATTGGTCCTGCGAGAGTTCGGCAGTTCGTATACTCAGCATTCCTTTTCTCCCTTCAGCCAGGTCATAGGAGCGCGCCGTTTTGAAAGCCGAGACCAGCGAACACCTCAAGCCCCGCTCGCAGTACGCCGAAGACGCCGTGCAGCTGGCGATCGGCGGCAAGTGGGACGAGGCCGTCAAGTTGAACCGGTTCATCATCGACAGCTTTGGCGCCGACGAGGAGACGCAGAACCGTCTGGGCAAGGCTCTCTCCGAGCTCGGCAAGCTCAAAGAAGCGAAAGCCTCCTATGAGGCCGCGCTGAAGATCAACCCGATGAACTCGATCGCCAAGAAGAACGCCGCCCGGATCAACGCCCTACTCCACCAGAAGGAGGGCTTGAAGGTCGGCGGGACCAGGGTCGATCTCAATCTCTTTGTCGAGGAGATGGGAAAGACGGTGATCACGACGCTGGATACCGCACCCAAAGACGACATCTGCTCCAAAGTCGCGGCCGGCGATGTCGCGGAGCTGCGCATCGAAGGCGACAGCGTCGTCTCCGAGACATCTCGGGGCGTGAGGCTCGGCGCGCTGGAGGCCAAGCTGGCCAGGCGCCTCATCAAGTTCATGCGTGGCGGGAACCGCTACCAGGCAGGCGTGACCTCGTGCGAGGGAAACACGGTCAAGCTCATCGTGCGCGAGACCTATCAGGACCACCGCTTCGCGGGCAAGCCGAGCTTTCCGATGCGGCGCAAGCGCGAGGTCGAATTCCGGCCTTACGCGAAGGAAAGTCTTCTGGCGCGTGAGGTCGAGGTGTTCACCGAGGACGAGGAAGAGGAAGGGGCGCTGGTCGAGACGCCGGCGAGCGACGACATCGAAGAAGGTATGCATGCTGTCGAGGACGAGGGAGAGGCGCTCGACTTCTCCGACGAGGCGGACGGCGACGGTGAGGACGACGATGACGAGGACAGCTAGACCGAGAGCGGCCGCGGCCCGGAGGTTTCTTCACCCCCGCTAGTCCGGTCGTGACACGTCAGCTCGGCGGCGTCCCCGGCTTTCGCGACCTGCTGCCGCTCGAGGCCGAGATCCTGCGTGAGGCGCAGGAGTCGCTTCTCGCGGAGATGCGTCGATGGGGCTACCGCCACGTCATCACTCCGCTGGTCGAGAGCATGGATGTGCTCGATGCGGGGCTCGGGGTGGAGCAGCGGCGCCGGCTGTTCAAGTTCACCGACGGGCGCGGTGACGTCGTGGCCCTGGTCGGCGAGCGCACGGTCCCGGTGGCCAGGCTGGTCGCGGGCAAGCTGCGTACGGCCGAGCTTCCGCTGCGCCTGTGCTACGCCGGACCCGTCCTTTCGACCGACGAGGGACGGTTCCAACAGCGGCGGGAGACCTACCAGGTCGGCGCGGAGCTCGTCGGGGCGTCAGGACCGGTCGCGGATGCAGAGGTGATCGCACTCGCTGCGCGATGCATGGAGTCGACCGGCATCCGGCGCTACCAGATCGACGTCGGCCACGCCGAGTTTTTCCACGGCATCATGGACGCGGTTCGGCTCCCAGAGCACGTGAAGGCCGCCGTGCGGTCTGCGCTGGTCGCGCGCGACTTTGTCACCCTCGAGTCGCTGCTCGAAAACACCCCGCTCAAATCAGCCGAGCACGAGCTGCTCCTGCGCTTTCCGGCCCTCCGGGGAGGAGCTGAGATTCTCGACGCGGCCGGCGGGCTGGTGCGCAACCGCCGGTCCGAGGCCGCTCTCGCCGAGCTCGCGCGCGTCCGCGAGCTCCTGGTTGCCCACGGCATCGGCGACGTGGTCCACCTCGACCTGGGCGCGATACGCGACTTCGAGTACTACACCGGGGTCATCTTCGAGGGCTATGGACCGGATTTCGGGCGCCCGGTCGCGCAGGGCGGCAGGTATGACGGGCTGCTGGAACGCTTCGGGCGGCCGGCGCCGGCTACCGGGTTCATGATCCAGCTCGACCTGGTGTCCGAGATGCTCACGCGGTCGTCACGCCCCCCGGAGCTGCCGCGGCTCGACGCGGCGCTCGCCTGGACGGCGTCTGGGCTCGACACCGCACTCCGACTCGGCTCCACCCTCCGCCTGTTCGGGATGCGGGCGGTGGTCGATACTCGTGCCCGCAGCCAGGCGGAAGCGAACGCCTGGTGGCGGGCCGTCGGAGCGGCCAGCCTCGTCCACTGTCTAGGTGCGACCACCGTGTCGTGGTCGGTGAAAGGTCAGCGGACGCGGCGCCTGCCACCTGAGCAGGTGGCGGCGCGGATCGCCGGAGGCGCGGCATGATCGGCGGCGATCAAATTTCGCTCGCCATCCCGACCGGCGCGCTGCTTGCGGGATCGCTATCGCTGCTCGCGGACTCCAGGCTGGCTCGGCTCAACGCCGAGGAGCTCGGCCGGCAGCTGCTCGTCCAGGAGGGCGGGCTCCGGGTCATTCTCGTGCGCCCGAGTGACGTGCCCGCTTACGTCGACCACGGCGCGGCCGACCTTGGAATCGTCGGCAAGGACATCCTGTGGGAGACGCCCGGCTCTCACTACGAGCTGATCGACCTTCGCTTCGGCGGGTGCAGGCTCGTCCTGGCGGTGCCCGAGGCTTCGGCGCTCAACGGTCCGGATACGTGGCCTCCGATGCTGCGTGTCGCGACGAAGTATCCGCGCACCGCCGCGTCCTGGTTCGAAGCGCGAGGGCAGGCGGTCGAGGTCGTACGGCTTCACGGATCGGTCGAGCTCGCGCCCCAGGTCGGGCTGGTCGACGGGATCGTCGACCTGACGGCCACCGGGCAGACGCTACGGGCCAACCGCCTGCGGGTCACCGCCGTGCTTGGCAGCTCGACAGCGCGCCTGATCGCCAACCAGGCGAGCCTCAAGACGAGGACCGCGGCCGTGCAGTCCGTGGTATCCCGGCTTCGGGAGGCATCAGGAAATGCCGGTTAAAAGGTTCGACGCCGGCTCGTGGCTCGCCTCCCCGCTTTCCCGGCGACGCCTCGACCTGTCGCAGTTTGCAAAGGAGCGAGACGTCGTCGCGGAGGTGTGCTCTCGAGTTCTCGTCGAAGGCGATGCTGCGCTGCGGGATCTCGGCCGACGGTTCGACGGCTGGGCGCCCGGCGCCACCGAGTCGTTCGAGGTCCCCAGGGGCGAGCTCGCGGCGGCTGCCCGCAGGATTCCTCCCGAGGATCGCGCCGCCCTCGAGTTCGCGGCGCGGCGCATCCGCGACTTTCACGAGCGACAGGTCCAACCCCCGTCGGTGGGAACGCCAGGTTTGAAGCTGCTCACGCGGCCTGTCCGGCGGGCCGGGTTGTACGCGCCGGGCGGCCGCGCCGCGTACCCCTCCACCGTGCTCATGACGGTCATCCCCGCTCGCGTCGCGAAGGTCGCCGAGGTCGTGCTCGCCACGCCGCCGCGGGCCGACGGAAGCGTGCCGCCGGCGATCCTGGCCGCCGCGCACATCGCCGGAGTGGACGCCGTCTATCGGGTCGGCGGGGCGCAGGCCATCGCGGCGCTCGCGTACGGCACCGCCAGCATCCCTCGCGTCGATGTGGTCGCGGGCCCCGGCAACATCTACGTGACCCTCGCCAAAAAGGAGGTCTTCGGCGCGGTCGGCGTCGACGGCATCGCCGGCCCAACCGAGGTCGTGGTGGTGGCGGACGGCAAAGCCCGACCGGATTTCATCGCCGCCGACCTCGCGGCGCAGCTGGAGCACGATCCGATGGCATGGGGCGTGCTCATCACCGATTCGAGCACGCTTGCCGATCGCGTCGAGGAGGAATTGGAGAATCTCGTTCGCGGGCTCGAGCGCGCCGCGATCATCCGCGAGGCCAACTGTTGCGTCATCGTCACGGACGATATGGATCAGGCGATTCAGGTGGCCAACGATTTCGCGCCGGAGCACCTCCTGATCGTCGCGGCCAATGCCGAGCGGCTCGCGACGCAGGTGCAGAACGCAGGCGCCATATTCGTCGGTCCGTACGCGACTGTGCCGCTCGGTGATTACTCGGCGGGACCGAACCACACCTTGCCGACGTCGGGCGCGGCCCGCTTCTCGTCGCCACTCGGGGTGCACACGTTTCTCAAGCGGACCAGCTGGCTGAGCCTCAACCGCAGTGACCTCGTGTCGCTTCGTGATCCGTCGGTGCGTCTGGCCGAGATGGAGGGTCTCGGCGCGCATGCACACGCCATCGAGGTGCGGCTTGAGTAGGAAGGGCCGCGTGACTCGCAACAGCCGGGAGACGCAGCTGTCGGCCCGGATCGAGCTCGAGGGTCGTGGCCGCGCCGAGGTCTCGACCGGTCTGGCGTTCGTCGACCACATGCTGGAGCAGGTCGCGCGGTATGGCGGGTTCGACCTCAAGCTGCGCGGCGCAGGCGACGTTCAGGTCGATCCGCACCACCTCGTCGAGGATGCCGGCATCGTGCTGGGGCAGACCCTGTCGCAGGCACTCGGCGACCGTGATGGCATCGCACGATTCGCTGCCGCATACGCGCCGCTGGACGAATCGCTCGCGCGCGTGGTCGTCGATCTGGGCCAGCGGCCGTTTCTGTCCTACAACGTTGCTCTGCGCGGGCGGATCGGGACGCTCGAGTCCGAGGTCCTCGAGGAGTTCTGGCGCGCCCTGACCATTCACCTCGGGGCAACCATCCATGTCGATCTGATTCGGGGCCGCAATCGCCACCACATGGCCGAGGCGACCTTCAAGGCGCTCGGCCTCGCGCTGCAGCAGGCCATGGCGCCGTCCGGCAGGACCGGGGTCCCTTCGTCGAAAGGCGTGTTGGGATGATCGCGATCGTCGACTACGGCGTGGGCAATGTCCGGTCGGTGGAGCGCGCCCTGGTCAACGTCGGAGCCGAGGTGCGGCTGACGGCCGACCCCGCCCACCTCGAGGCGGCGGCGGGAATCGTGCTTCCGGGGGTGGGGGCATTTGCTCCGGCGCTGGGGAAGCTCTCCGCGGACGGGCTCGGCCGCCTCATCGTCGAGCTTGTGCGCGGCGGGAAGCCCGTGCTCGGCGTGTGTCTTGGCTATCAACTCCTGTTCGACGAGTCCGAAGAGCACGGCCGGCACGAGGGGCTCGGGCTGCTGTCGGGACGGGTGGTCAGGGTGGCCACCAGCGAGCGAGTGCCTGTGATCGGGTGGTGCCGTACGAAACAGACCGCGCCGTCACCCCTCTGGGAAGGCATCGCCGACCGCTCCTACTTCTATTTCGTCCACTCGTACACGCCGGAGGCGTCGGCAGATTCGATCGCGAGCACTGACCACTCTCCTGCGGCTGCCGCCGTGAAGGGGAACGTGATGGGCACACAGTTTCACCCCGAGAAGAGCGGCCCGGACGGGCTGCGCCTCTACGCGAACTTCCTCGCCCTCTGCTCTTGATGCCTGCTAAGCGGATCATCCCCTGCCTCGACGTGACCGAAGGCCGAGTCGTCAAGGGCGTGCGCTTTGTCGACCTGCGCGACGCGGGCGACCCGGCGGAGCTCGCCGCCGTTTATGACCGCGAGGGCGCCGACGAGATCGTCTTCCTCGACATCACCGCGTCGTCCGAGTCGCGAAAGATCATGCTGCAAGCGGTCGAGCGGACTGCTGACAACGTGTTCGTCCCGCTGGCGGTCGGTGGTGGCATCAGAAGCGTGCGCGACCTTGCCGAGCTGCTGACGCACGGGGCGGACAAGGTGTCCATCAACAGCGCCGCCCTTGCCGAACCGGATCTGCTGGCGCGCTGCGCAGACGTCTTCGGGTCGCAGTGCGTAGTCCTGGCGATCGACGCCCGAAGGCGGCGCGACGCAGAAGGTTGGGAGGTGTTCAGTCACGGCGGACGCCGCCCGACCGGGCGCGACGCGGTCGAGTGGGCCGCGCTCGGACAGTCGATGGGCGCGGGAGAGATTCTCCTGACCTCGATGGACCAAGACGGAACCCACGCCGGCTACGACATCGAGCTGACGCGAGCCGTGAGCGACGCAGTCAGCCTGCCCGTGATCGCCTCCGGCGGAGCCGGCTCGACGCGGGACCTTTACGAGGCGATGACAGCGGGTGGCGCTGACGCGGCGCTGGCCGCCTCGATCTTCCACTTCGGCGAACTTTCGATACCCGACGCCAAGCGAGAGCTGGCGGCGATGGGCCTGGAGGTTAGGCAATGAGCCCGGATTTTTCGAAGGGGCTGGTTCCCGCGGTCGTCCAGAACGCGGACACCGGTCTCGTGCTGATGCTGGCGTACATGGACGATGAGTCCTGGAACAAGACGCAGGAGACTGGGCGGGCATGGTTTCACTCTCGGGAGCGAGGCCTTTGGGAGAAAGGCGCAACCTCCGGCAACACGATGGAGGTCGTCGAGGCGCGCCTGGACTGCGACCTCGACGCTGTTCTGCTGAGGGTCAAGCCGGCCGGCCCCGCCTGCCACACCGGCGCCGAGTCGTGCTTCTTCAACGTTCCCGGGTAAGAGTGCATGTTTATGCAATCGAATGTATACTCATGCGCTTGTGACCAGGAGGGTCCGGGCGGCGGTCGCAGGGGCAAACGGCTACGCCGGCATGACCGCGGTGCATCTGCTTGCGCGCCATCCCGGCGTCGAGCTCGTGCAACTGACGTCGCGCTCGCACGCGGGTAAGCCGTACTCCGAGGTTTTCCCGCTCCTCGAGCTGACCGGCCAGTTTCAGGCGGAGCCGGCCGCCGGCGATGTCGACGTGATCTTCAGCTGCCTGCCCCACAACGTCGGCGCGTCGCATGTCGCTTCGTGGCTGGATGACGGAGCGCGGGTGATCGACATGAGCGCCGACTTTCGGCTCAAGGACCCTCAGCTGTACCCGACCTGGTATCGGCAGGAACACCCGGCGCCTGCGCTGCTCCAGCGGGCGGTCCTCGGCCTGCCGGAGCTCCACGAGAGCGAGCTGAAGGAAGCGGAGCTGGTCGCCGTTCCGGGCTGCTACTCGACCGCGAGCATCCTCGCGCTCGCTCCCGCGGTCGCGTCAGGACTGGCGGCAACGGACATCGTCGTCGACGCCAAGTCGGGAGTGAGCGGCGCAGGGCGTTCGCCCAGCCTGGCCGTGCAGTTCAGCGAGGTGAACGAGTCAGTCGGAGCCTATGCCGTCCAGGGCCACCGCCATCTGCCTGAGATCGCGCAGGAGCTGGGTGCGCTGGACGCCAACGGCGCGGATCTCAGCATCACCTTCGTGCCCCACCTGGTGCCGATGACACGCGGCATCCTGGCCACCTGCTACTTCGAGCTCAAGGGTTCCGTCAGCTCCCTGGAAGACGCATATCGCGAGTTCTACGCGGAGCAGCCCTTCACGACGGTCGTCAATGAGACCCCCAACACCAAGCTGGCCGCCCACTCCAACAGGTGCCTGGTCAGCGTCGCGGCGCAGGGCAAGAAGGCGATCGTGACCGCCGCCCTCGACAACCTGATCAAAGGCGCCTCCGGCCAGGGCGTCGAGTGCTTCAACGTGGCGTTCGGATTTGAACGCACGACCGCGCTCGAAGGTCCGCTCCAGTGGCCGTGACCTACGCGCGTGGATTTCGGGCCGGAACCGCGGCGTGCGGCATCAAGGCGTTCACCACCGGCGCCTCATCGATCCCGCGCGAGCAGCGCGACGACCTTTGCGTCATCCACTCGGCATATCCGTGCGACACCGGCGGCGTGTTCACGACCAACAGGGTGAAGTCGGCATCGGTCGTGATCGACCAGCTGCACCTGCAGCGCAATCGTGTGCAGGCGCTGACCATCAACTCGGGGAACGCGAACGCGTGCACCGGAGCCCAGGGGTTTCGCGATGCGCTGCTGATGGCGAAGCTTTCCGCTGACCGGCTCGACCTCGACCCCGACCAGGTGCTGGTCAGCTCGACCGGCGTGATCGGTCGTTTCCTGCCGATGGACGCAATCAAGTCCGGGATCGCTGCCGCGTGCGGAAATCTCAGCGGCGACTCAGGCGACGCGGCGGCTCGCGCGATCATGACCACCGACACCAGGCCGAAGACTGCTCAGTTCGACGTAGAGGTCGGCGGTCATGCCGTCCGGGTTGGCGGGATGTGCAAGGGCTCGGGCATGATCCACCCGAACATGGCGACCATGCTCGCCTACATCACGACCGACGCGGTGGTCGAGCCGGGACTGATGTCGAAGCTTGTGAAATCCGTTGCGGACCAGAGCTTCAACCAGGTCACGATCGACGGTGACAGCTCGACCAACGACAGCTTCTTGATCCTCGCCAACGGTGCGGCGGGAAACGAGCCCATCCGCGCCGGCACCCCTGAGGCCGACGCGCTTGGTGCCGGATTCGTGCAGGTGGCGCGTGAGCTGTCGCGCTCGATCGCTCGTGACGGCGAGGGCGCGACGAAGCTGATCACGGTGAAAGTGCTCGAGGCCGCGTCGGTCTCCGAGGCCAGGACTGCGGCGCGTGCGGTCGCGTCGTCCAACCTGGTCAAGACCGCCGTCCACGGTGGAGATCCGAACTGGGGCCGGATCGTCTGCGCCCTCGGTTACAGTGGCGCCGAGGTCGCCCTCGACAGGCTCAACCTGAGCGTCGGCGGCCTGGTCGTCTTCGAGCGCGGCGCCGGCGTTGATGTCGACCTCTCAGCCGTCCGGCGGGCTTTCGAGAAACCGGAAATCGAGATCGTGGCCAGGCTCGGCCTCGGGGAAGGTGAGGCCGAGTCGTGGGGCTGCGACCTATCGGAGGAGTACGTGCGAATCAACGCCGACTACACCACATGACGCTGACAGTCGACGAGCGTGCCAAGGTCCTCGTCGAGGCGCTGCCGTACATCAAGCGGTTCTACGGCCAGGTCGTGGTGATCAAGGTCGGCGGCAACGCGATCGACCACGCGCGGGACGAGACGCTTCTCGACGTCGTGCTCCTGCGCTACGTCGGGATGCAGCCCGTGCTGGTCCACGGCGGTGGCCCTGAGATCTCCGCGATGAGCGAGCGCCTCGGACTCAAGCCGGAGTTCAAGGACGGACTTCGGGTAACCGACGACAAGACGATGGAGGTCGTGAAGATGGTGCTGACCGGCAAGGTCAGCCCCGACCTGGTCGCGGCCATCCACCGGCTCGGCGGCCAGGCGGTCGGCATGAGTGGCGAGGATGGGCCGACGATCATCGCCGAGCCGCTCGACGAGTCGATGGGCTTCGTCGGTCGCGTCACCCAGGTCAACAAGGAGCCGATCACCGCGCTGCTGGCCCGCGGATACATCCCCGTCATCGCGTCGATCGGCCTCGGCTACGACGGCCACGCCTACAACATCAACGCGGACACGGTCGCGGCGGAGATCGCGGTCGCCCTGAAGGCGGCCAAGGTGATCTTGCTGACCGACGTGCCGGGCGTGCAGGGCGTGGACGGAGACGTCGTCCCGGTGCTCTCGCGGGAGGACGCGCGGAACCGAATCGAGAAGGGGCAGGTCACCGGCGGGATGATCCCGAAGCTCGAGGCGTGCCTGCGCGCGCTGGATGGCGTCCCGCTCGCGCACATCGTCGACGGGCGGACCAAGCACGCGCTGCTGCTGGAGCTGTTCACCGAGGCGGGCATCGGGACGATGGTCACGCCGTGACCTCGGCCTTAACAGGCT
>JBKPCF010000058.1:0-15214 GCA_046727235.1 Candidatus Dormiibacterota bacterium | reverse complement strand
CGAGTCAGCGCACGCGACCACCTCGATATGCGCTGACGCGGTCATGTTCGTGAGGTAGGCCGCACTGATGACCCCGCAACCGACGACTCCAACGCGGACGGGCGCACTCACTCCGCGTGTCACCGCAGAGAAAGGCTAACGTTCTGGATGACGTGCGGACGGCGGCGGGCACAGACCTCGACGGAATCAAGGACGAGCTCCTCGCCGCTGTCGAGCGCGACAGCACGCCCCTCGACCTGGCGGCCTACACCGTGCCTGGCGCGCCGATCGCCGCCGCCGAGGCAGCACGCGGAGAGTTCTCTCCTTTCCGCGTCGGCGACCGGTGGGGTCCTCCATGGGGCACAACGTGGTTTCACGTGCGCGGGCAGGTTCCCTCGAGTTGGTTCCGAGAGAACGTGGTCGCGGTGTTCGATATCGGCTTCGAGGGAACGACCGGGTTCACGTGCGAGGCACTCGCGTGGCGGGATGGCAAGCCCTGGCGCGGGGTTGACCCCAACCATCGCTGGCTGCCGATCGCGTCAGCCGATGTCGACTTCTACCTCGAGGCGGCGGCCATTCCCAAGGCAATCGTCGCCGGGCCAAAAGACGCCCCTTCGATGATCTCGCTGCGGGACTCTTTGGAGCCTGCCTTCGTTTTCCGCCAGGCCGAGCTTCGGATCCAGGACCCGAGGGCGCGGAAGGTCGCGCTCGACTTCAAGGTCCTCCACGAGCTCGTCAACGCGCTGCCCGAGGGCGAGAGGCGCTCGCAAATCCTTCTGGCCCTGGATCGATTTGCGCGAAGCAATGACCCGGTGGAGCTTGCTGATGCACTGTCTCAACCCAGCACGTCAAGTCACACGATCAGCGCCGCCGGACACGCTCACATCGATACGGCCTGGCTGTGGCCGCTACGGGAAACGCGGCGCAAGTGCGCGCGGACTTTCTCAACGGCCATCGCGATGATGGCTGAATTCCCCGACTACGTGTTCGCGTGCTCGCAGCCGGCCCAGTACGCATGGATGAAGGAGTCATACCCGGACATCTTCGAGGGAATCCGGCAGAAGGTCGCCGCGGGCCAGTGGGAGCCAGTTGGTTCGATGTGGGTGGAGGCTGATTGCAACCTTCCCTCCGGAGAAGCGCTGGTCCGGCAGTTCCTGCACGGCAAGCGCTTTTTCATGCAGGAATTCGGGGTCGAAACACGAGAGCTCTGGCTGCCGGACGTGTTCGGCTATCCAGCTTCGCTGCCCCAGCTGATCGCCGAGTCTGGCGGCGAGTACTTCCTGACCCAGAAGCTCTCGTGGAACGACACCAACAAGCCGGCCCATCACACCTTCATGTGGGAAGGCATCGACGGCACAGCGATCTTCACTCATTTCCCGCCGGCAGACACCTACAACGGCAGCTTCACCGCGACGCAGATCGTGCGCAGCGTCGAGGACTTCAAGGACGCCGACCGCTCCTTGCGATCCCTTTATCTGTATGGCTGGGGCGACGGGGGCGGCGGACCGGAGCCGGACATGATCGAGTCCGCGCACCGACTCCAAAGCCTGGCCGGCGCGCCGCGGGTCGAGTTGTCGAAGGCGGCCGACTTCTTCGATGGCGCGAAGAGGGAGGCTCGTGACCTCACGACGTGGGTCGGCGAGCTCTACTTCGAGCTGCATCGCGGCACGTATACATCACAGGCGCGGACCAAGCGCCTGAACCGGCGCGCGGAACAGGCTCTGCGCGAGGCGGAGATGTGGTCGGTCGCGGCGGGCGGTGATTACCCACGCGACCTCCTCGACTCCGCCTGGAGGCGACTGCTCATCAACCAGTTCCACGACATCCTTCCGGGCTCCAGCATCGACTGGGTTTACGAAGACGCCGAGCGCGAGCTGGAGGCGGTGGTCGAGGTGGCAGGCGGCTTGACCACCAGGGCGCAGGGCGCGATCGCCGGCGAGGGCGACCACCTGCTCGTCTACAACGTCAACTCGCACTCGCGCAGCGAGGTGATCGAGGCTGACGATCATCCGCGGCTCGTCAACGTGCCCCCCTGCGGGTGGGCAGTCGCCGACGACTCGCCGCCCCCTACCGACAGGGTCACCGTCGAAGACCGGGTCATGGAAAACGGCCTCCTTCGCGTCACGTGGGACTCGCGCGGGCTCCTCACATCGATCTGGGACAAAGAGGCGGAACGCGAGGTCCTGCTCGCGGGCTCTGCGGGCAACCTCCTGCAGCTGCATGACGACGACCCGAAGAACTGGGACGCCTGGGACGTGGACGCCGACTACCGCCATCACGCGACCGACATCACAGCTCTCGCCAGGAGCACAGTCGAGATGGATGGGCCCCTTCGTGCTGCGGTCAGGTTCGCGCGCGAGTTTGGCCATTCGCGGCTGGAACAGCGCATGGTGCTCGACGCCGGCTCGCGCGTGGTTCGGTTCGAGACGGACGTCGACTGGCAGGAGACGCACAAGTTCCTCAAGGTCGCGTTTCCGGTCGACGTGCGGTCGGCGCGCGCAACCTATGAGATCCAGTTCGGCCACGTCGAGCGCAGCACCCACACCAACACCAGCTGGGACCAGGCCCGCTTCGAGGTTTGCGCTCACCGGTGGGCCGACCTGGGAGAAGCCGGTTACGGCGTCGCGCTGTTGAACGACTGCAAGTACGGCTACGACATCCTGGGCTCTGTCATGAGGCTGTCGCTGCTGCGCGCGCCGACGCACCCGGATCCGGCGGCGGACCGCGGCAACCACCGCTTCACGTACGCGTTGATGCCGCATCTCGGTGACTTTCGCCAGGCGGGAGTCATCGCCGCCGCGGAGGACCTGAACGCGCCGCTGCGCCTGGTCAACGGCGCGGCTGGTGGGCCACGCTCGTTGGTTGAGGTCGACAAGGCGCAGGTGGTCGTCGAGGCGATCAAACGAGCGGAGGATTCCGACGCGGTGATCGTTCGACTGTATGAGGCGTGGGGTGGTCACTGCCGCGCGCGGCTGACCACCACCTTGCCAGTGAGACGCGCCTTCCTCTGCGACCTCCTCGAACGAGACCGAGGCGAGGTTGCCGTCGATGGGGGCGAGCTCGAGCTCGAGCTCAGCCCTTTCAAGATCCTGACGTTGAAGTTGATCCCTTAAGCCTCGACCTGGAGGTCGTTCAGCTCCACGATCTGTCCGCGTTCTGCCGACGCGTAGGCGGCGAGGATCAGCTCGAGAACTTTGACCCCTTCGACTTCGGTGTTGAGCGGCCGCCGCCCCTCGCGCAGGCAGGCGATGAAATCGACGATCTCCAGGGCGTACGTATCCGGCTTCACAGGCCCCGGTTGCTGGGCGACGATCTGCGCCTCGCCACGCGGCTTGTGATACAGCGCCAGGCCGTCGCTCCACAGACTTCCTCTTTCACCCACGACTGAGAATCGCTCGGTGCAGCCGGCCGGCTCATACGCCCAGCCGGTGACGATCGACCCGATCGTGCCGTCGGCGAACTCGACCATTACGTGGGCCGTGTCCTCGCCTTCCATGAAGGCCAGGCGATGCCGGCTGAGCATCGCCGCCACTTTGACCGGCTCGCTGTCGATCAAGTGGAGGAGCAGGTAGTTCGGGTGGTATCCGGTGTCGATCAGCTCGCCGCCGCCGCTCGACGCACGCCGACCCCGCCAGCCCAGGCGGTCGGCGTCGATGTCGAGCACGAACACGTCTGTGGTGCGGGCAGCGTAGATCTTGCCGAGCGTGCCTTCGCGAATCATCTCGCGGGCCCTAGCCACCGGAGGGAGGAACAGCTGATTGTGGGCGCACATCAGGGTGATCCCGGCGCTCGAGACCGCGCTGGTCACGGCCTCGGCCTCATCGATCGTCAGGCAGAGGGGTTTTTCACAAAGGACGTGCTTGCCCGCTTCGGCGGCTGCCACGATCGCGTCCTTGTGAAGGTGGTGCGGCAGGCATATGTCGATTGCGTCGACAAGCGACGACGAGATCATCTCGCGGTAGTCGGCAAAAACCTGCGCGCCACCTGCCGCTGCAGCCAGACTCTCCGCACGCTGGACGTCGACGTCGGCGATGGCAGCCACACGAGCGTGCTGCGCCGCCAGCAAGTAGCCCCGCAGGTGATGGGTGGCAATCCCGCCGGCGCCGACGATCCCCACCCCGATCCGTCCGTCCTGGTTCACCAAGCGTCGGCTATCTTCGCTTACCCGGGCTGTCGAGGTCCGGCCGCAGGCTCTTCGAGGACCGCCGCGCACGCGAGCCAGCCTGACCAAGCTGTACCTGGCCCTGTTCACCCGCGAGCTGGCCAGACGAGCCCCCGACGTGGTCGTTAGTTGCGTCAGTCCCGGGTTCCTGCGCACGGACCTGGGCCGCGAGGCACGAGGCGCGTTTCGCCTGTTCCTCACCCTGGCGCGTCCGTTTCAACGCCCGGCCGCCCAAGGCGCGGAGGCGGTCATGGGCGCTATGGATCAGCGCGTGACGGGGGCGTACTTCCGCGGCACGCGGCAGTTTGCGCCGAGCAAGCTCGCGCAGGACGAGGACGCGGCGGCCAGGCTCTGGGATCTAAGTGCGGACTTATTCCAGCTTCCGCAGCTCGGGTAGGTTGCGACGAACATCCGGGACGGTCGAGCGCAAAATCCTGTTGCTACCCTGATCGAAATCGACTCAATCTGATCAGGTCATCCATCTAGAAGGTCTGCCCCCACACTCGCTCAGGGTCAACTAGGTAAACCACTCGGTCTGTTCTCACTGGATAGGGCCGGCCTGTGTACTTGTGCGACAGCCGGTCGATTACGAGCCAAGCTTGGTCACCGTCCAGCCTCTTCGCGACCCTGCCCCGCACTTGGGCCATCGTGTTCGGCTCGTGTTGGTCGGTGATCGAAATCGCCGCCCGTGGATCACGCTCGAGGTTCTTAGCTTTGCGTGATCCGGGCTGTGTGAGGAACGCGATTCGGTCGCCCTCCAACCCGACCCACAGCGGGACGCAGTGGGGGCCACCGTCCGGTAACACAGTCGCCAAGTGGGCGTAGTTCGCGCCCTCGAAAAGTGTTCGCACCGCGTCGGGGAGCTTGATCATGGTTTCCTCAACTAGCAAAGCGCCAGCGGGTCGGGCTGAGCGTTCCGTCGGTTCCGAAACCGAAGACCACGGACGGAGTCAATTCGTAGACCTCGTACGGTGGCGGACCTGCCGTCGGAGCGCCGTCCCCGTAAAACGCTCCACCACGGATGTCCACGTGCCATGCGTACTTGGACGCGTATGCGCCAGCCACGCGACGGAGCTTCGTTTCATTGTTCACCTTTCGGGCGCTGCCTTCCACCACCATGTCCAACGCCTCCGCGTTGACTGTGACGACGCAGTGCGGACTGCGCGCGAGGTTTTGCGCCTTTCGCGAGGATGGCGCCGCGACGAAGAACAGGGCCTGGTCAAGCCAAACCGCAAGGACCGGCATGACATGTGGCCGCCCGTCCGCTTGTCCTGTCGCCAGCCAATAGGTTCTTCCACGGGCGAGGCGTTCGCGGGCGTCCGGCCAAGAAGTCACGCCTGCCTCGTCGGCGTTAAACGCGTCCGCCGTCATCCAATGCTCTGAGCTCGGGACTGGCTTAGCTACTGGCTCCTTGCCGGCCACCTCAACCCTCCATCGTGATTTGCCTTTTCCTGCCGGAGTACCGCAATCCCTCCCCAGGCCGCCGCTCGCTCAGCGGGTTACGTGCGCTGATACGACGACCCAGCGCCCATCGCGGCGCTGCCAGACATCCGTGTACCGACCATGCTTCTGCTCACCGCCTGCGGCGACGTAGTTGGTGCGGGCGTGAACGATCGCAACATCACCCAGGACTCGCACCCGGACGTCGTCAACCGTGAGGCCCGTGATGGTCGGCGGCTGGGCGACCTGTTGGAGAAACGCCGGCTTGTCCACCAGCGATCCGTCTGGGTTAGAGCACAGAAAGTCCTGAGCCAGGGTGTTGTCGAACCAGCGAGAGTCGCTGTGCTTGGCCGCTTCGATGTAGTCGCTGTTGAGGCCCAACAACTCGTCGACATGACGTTGCGCCGTCCCTGCTGATTGCATGTATCGCCCTCCGCGTGCTTGGAATCGGTCTACTAGCTAATACCGGCAGACGAATCGCAATTCATCGGTGCCAGGACCAGGTGCGTTCGCCACATTGGCCTGCCTAGTATTGAGACAGGATGTCCGCATCCCGAGCCAGCGCAGCACTCGATGGATCGGGATCGACCGCTGGAGCTTGGGGCCGGAACGAAGAAGCCTTTAGCCGGTTGGTCGAGCCCCAACTGACCGAACTCCACGCGCATTGCTACCGCATGCTTGGCTCCCTCCACGATGCGGAGGACGCACTCCAGGACACCTTGCTTCGAGCCTGGCGCGGCATGCGGCGCTTCGATCATGAACGACCAGCCCGGCCGTGGCTCTACAGGATCGCTACCAACGTTTGCTTGAATGCAATCGCACAACGGTCGCGACGTGCGCGTACGATCCACAATGGGCTCGCCACACCTACTGAGGTCGATGAGCCTGACGAGGCGCACGATGACCTGCGTTGGTTTGAGCCATATCCGGACGAGAGGCTTGGCATTGAAGGCGGCCTCTCGTCGCCAGAGGCTCGCTACGAGCGACGGGAGGCGCTGGAAATCGCCTTTGTTTCCGCCCTTCAGCAGCTTTCAGGGCGGCAGCGGGCTGTTCTCATTCTGCGAGATGTGCTTGGCTTCTCGGCCAAAGAGGTCGCCGATACCCTCGACACCACTCCGGTCTCGGTCAACAGTGCCCTCCAGCGCGCTCGCAACGCAGTCGCGGAGAGGCTACCTGAGCAAAGCCAACAGGCTACGATGCGGTCACTCGGTGACAGGCGAATAAACCGTCTGGTCAGACGTTTCGTGGATGCGTTTGAGCGGGGTGACGCCAACGCCATCGTGGCCCTTTTGGCCGACGATGCCAAATTGGCGATGCCGCCTGAGACCCGTTCGTATCGAGGTAGGAAAGCCATTGCTGCCTCGTGGCTCATGCCAGAGCCAGGAACCCACTCTTTGCGTTACGTACTGACGCATGCCAACGGGCAGCTGGCGTTCGGCGCTTACCGGTTGCATCAAGACGCTGGGGCCTACGTCCCAATCGCCCTCGATGTGCTTGCTATCCGAGGCGACTACATAACGGAAATCATTGCCTTTCGCACCCCGGATGTGTTCGACCGCCTCGGCCTGCCGGCCGCCCTTCCAATGGTCGCGAGAACTTAGTCGAAGATCAACGATGAATCGCCGCCGTCTGGGCGGTAGTACCGAATAGTGATGACGGCCCATGGCGCGCCGGAAATCCAAATCGAAGCTTGACCTGACCGTTCCGTTTCGGACGCGTCCGTATTGCTGGTGCGCGGGGATGAACCATTGAGATTGCTTCTAGCCTGGGTCACCGTGACCCTCTTGTTGACCAGCTGCGGGGCGACAAGCACCCAGCCGTCAGGCAGCCAAAATGCCGCCACGGCCTCGCCGACTCTGCGCCCCCTTGAAGCTTGCGTACAAGCAGGCGACACGGTACAACAGCTGGCCTTTCGTAGTCCGAAAGGTGAGCAGGTTGTCGGCGCTGTGCTCGGCAACGGTGACGTAGGTGTCGTACTCGCTCATCAAGTGCAAAGTGACCTGTGTGAGTGGCTTCCCTACGCAAAGAGGCTTCGAGGTCTGGGCCGGCGCACGCTGATCTTCGACTTCGGCTTGGACCTTGCCGGTGATGTCGTAGGCGCCGCCGCAGAGCTCCGGCGTGAGGGCGTCAGCAAAGTTGTGCTTGTGGGTGGGTCAATGGGCGGCACGGCGTCGCTGGTCGCGGCCACCATCATCACGCCACCAGTCGCAGGAGTCGCAAGTCTCTCGGGACCGGCGGATTTCTCTGTGATGGATGCGCTGGCGGCCTCGAAACTGCTGACACTCCCCGTCTTGTACATGGCCGCCAAAGACGACGACGCGAGGTTTCCCACGGACGCGAGAGCGATGTATAACGCGTGTCCTTCGGGTCATAAGCAGCTGTTGATCCTTGCCGGAAACGATCATGGCTCGGAGCTGCTGGCGGGTAACGTGGCAGATCAGGCGCGCGGTGCACTCGAGAAGTTCATCGGTGACGTTTCCGCCTGACCAACCATCGGAAACATTGGGGCGCCACTGCCAGTTTCTTCTGCGCCGACTCACCCTCCGACGGGTTTGCGGGCGGCCCTTGCCCTTCTGCTTGGTGTAGTCGGTTCGCGTTCGTAGCGGGCCGAAAAGGCACGCACAGTCGGGGTGGGTAATTCACAGATGGTCACTCGTTGGACGGCTTGTTCCGCCTCTCCGCCCGACCGCACGGCGCCCATGGAGGCCAGGCTCCCTCGCGCCTCCGGCAGTTGACCAGGCTCTCGGTGTAGGTGAACACCTTCAGTCGCACGGGAACTTGGCCCCGGGACAGGGACTCGAACCCTGAACCATGCGGTCAACAGCTCGCCGCGGCCGTGCAGGCGTCCGCGGCCAGAAATCGCTCATATACCGAAATCTGGCTTTAGCTCAGAGCGGCTTGCCGAAGCCTGGCGGCTGCCGGAGCACGTCCACACTATTAGAAGGAATAGGCTCGGCCCGCCTCGGCACCCTTCGATGTTGAGGTCCAGAACACCATCCCGAGGCCAACCGCATAGAGGATGTAGGCGATCGCCGCCGCTCCGGACACAAGCCGGGTGACGTCGTCGAGACCGATCCAGACCGTGATGCTCAACCCCAGCAAGCCGATCCCGGTCAAGATGCCCAGCCCGTCAACCAACCTTGGGAATGTCTGATTGCCGAAGCCGAGGCCGGAAGCGACGAGGCTCCAGATCCCGATAAGCGCCAGTGGCCAGGCCGCCCACTCCCCGTACGCCGGCTGGCGAAGCACACCTGCCACGGCGAGGAACTGGAGCAACACCAACCAGACTGCTCCGACAGCGCCCCAGAAGCCGACGAAAAGTCCCCAGGCGGGCCAGCGCATGGGGTGGCTGAACAGCCCGATGACGACAAACAGAAGCAGAATCGCCCAGATCAGGAGAAACCACGAGCGGGCCGTCGTCCACGTCAGGACCTGGCTCACCACGGCCGCGAGCATCGCTATGGCCGAGGCGTAAGTAAAGGCACTGATCCAGCGCAAGACTCCGTCAGAGTAGCGCCGGTACCGCCGTGGGACCGGCAGTGCGCCCGAATTGGTCGGGGCCAAGCCATCAACTCGAGATGCGACGGTGGGCGCAGGCACCGCCAAGCCAGCTGAGGGGCTGGTGCCACGCCGAAGGAGGTGAATGGCGTGAGCGGATGGCAAGGACGCCCAAGCCCTTCCCTTAAAAGGACTGACTAAGCCGCTCGATCAGAGGTGGCACACGATCGTCCCCAACACCACGTCGGATGTCGGGCTCGATCCGGTCGCATGAAAGGTCGTCCCATCAGCCCGCTGGAGCACCAGCCCGAATCCCGCAGGCGCCTTGTTCGTTGCGTTCGCGGCATTCAATCGATACGTGCCGCCGGAAAACTCAAATGCAGTGTAGCGCTGGCCGTTCATCGCATCGACATATGCGACGTTGAAATGGCCCATCGCCGTCGCGGTCGACGAGTTCCCCGAGAGAGATGTGACGTCGGTTCCGGTCACCCACACGTCGACGTCCCTTACGTTGCCACCGCCCAGGTCCATTCGCACGCGATATACGTACACGAAGTTTCCGGTTGGCCGGCTGCCTGGCTTCATCTGCATCGAGAAATAGCCGTGCGTGTCTGAGGTGTTGGCGCTGGGATCACTCGCGATCGCGCCGCCGCCGCTGAGATAGCCGGCCTTGGTCGGTGATGAGGCCAGCGCCGTCCGCGAATCGTCGCCAGCCACGGTCGTGCTGAGGCTTGTCGAACCTGGACCGTCGACCAGCGTCGCCGTCACCGTATATGCGCCGTCTGGCAGCGCCGCCGAAGGGATGGTCCCCACCCCGAGTCCGGTCGTCGACCAGTTGGATGCGTCGTTGAGACGAGCGTAGTAGTCGGATGAAGTCGCTGGTCCGGTGACCGTGAACCGCGCCCAAACCGAATTGGTTGTGTAGTCGATGAACTGCGGGTCGCTGGCCGGAGTGCGCTGATCGACGGTGACGGCAAGCGTCGCTCCACTCGAATCGGCGACGACGAAATCGCCGTTGTAGCTGGATGACACCGGCTGCGTGAGAACGAGCTGCGCGGTGGCCGAGCTAGGCGCGTACGCGGGACTGCCGAAGAATGAAGCCTGAACGCCCGTCGGATAGGTCCCGGCGTGGATCCCGGCGAAGCTCGTGCTGAACCAGATGGCGACGCCGGACGCATCAGTCGCGGTGGTCACGGTCGCGCCATTCGGCAAGGTCAAGGTGACGGGCTGGTTGGGGAACGGAACGCCGTTCGCTCGGAGCGAGGCCGTGACCGTCGCCCCTCCGTTGTACATAGCGACCACGGGCGAGATTGTCAGCGTTGTCGGGATCACCACGCCTGTGCCCTGGAGCTGAAACGTCTGATTTCCGCCCGGCGCGTTGTAGTCGAACGTGATGGTGCCGGTTCGCGTCCCGCCTGCGGTGGGCGTAAAGAACACCACGGTCTCGCAGTACGAGCCCGTCGGTAGCACGTTGCCGCCGACCGGGCAATCGGTGGTCATCGGGAAATCACTGCCCGTGGCGGTGATCGAGTTGACAGTCAGCGGTCCGGTACCGGTGCTTGTGAGCCGGAAGGCAGCGCCGCCGTTGCTGGTCGATCCCACGTTGACGTTGCCGAGGTTGAGCCCGAATCCGCCGACGTCGAGGGTTGCGTTCTGAGTGCCGGCCGGAGTTTGGATCCCAGTCCCCAGCTCCCACGAGTCCCCGTAGATGGTTACCGGCGACGTAGCTGCGTTCCATCCCCCGAAGAGCACAAGGCGCCCGCGAGCCAGGTCGTAGGTCATCACCGCGCCCGATCTGATCGCAGGCGCCGTCGCGGGCCAGTCCTCGGTCCATGTGGCGCCATCCCACTCCCAGGTGTCGTTGGACTCACCGAGATCGTAAGGCTGGAAGTGATCGCCCCCGAAGAGCACGATCTTGCCGCGTTGCTGATCGAACACGAGCGACGCCCAGAAGCGAGGGCTGGGACCGGTCGCCGTCTGAATCAGCGTCCAGCTCGTGCCGTCCCACTCCCAGGTATCAGCGAGACGACCAGTCGAGCTGTGGCCGCCGAAGAGGACGGTCCGACCCCTGGTGGGGTCGAATCCGAGCGCGGGGCCGTCCCTTGGAGTGGGTGATGCTGCGGGGTGGACCTGCACCCAGGCGGTGCCGTCGTATTCCCACGTGTCGTTCAGCATGCCGTTGGAGCCGTCGCCTCCGAACAACACCATGCGATGGCGGCTCGAGTCGTACGTCATGCTCGCCCACACACGGGCAGGCGGAGACACGGCGAGGCTACGCTGGGTCCAATTCGTGCCGTCCCACTCCCATGTCGCGGAGCTCGTACCCCCGCTCGCCGATCCGCCGAACAGAACCGAAACGCCACGCGCGGTGTCGTAGGCCATCATTCCTCCGGCCACGGCGGGAGGCGAGGACGCGGGCGACATCTTGTTCCAGCTGACGCCGTTCCACGTCCACGTGTCCGACAGGTTTCCAGAACCCGAATCGCTGCTGCCACCGAACAGCACGCTGACACCGCGGGCGGAGTCATAGTCCATCTGCGACCAGACACGTGGAGATGGGGAAGTCGCCGGATTGGCCTGAGTCCAGTCGAGGGCCGCGACCGACGTGCCGGTGAGGTTCCATGTGTCGCCGAAGATCTGTCCGCCAGGTGCAAATGGTGTCGTGGAGCCGCCGAACAACACCACGTCGCCTCGGGTTGTTTCGTAGGCCGCGGACGTCCAGAATCTGCCGCTCCATGCGTCGGTCGAGCCGACCTGCTGCCATGTAGCTCCGTCGTAAAGCCACGTGTCTCCCAGCGGTGCATTAGTTCCGAACCCGGCACCGCCAAGCACCAGAACGCCACCCAGACCTGGGTCATATGCCATCGAATGCCATAAGCGCCCCGGAGGAGAGCTCCCAGTCGTGACCTGCGTCCAATCAACGCCATCGAATTCCCACGTGTCGTTCAGATCGACCCCGTTGGAATCCTGCCCG
This sequence comes from Candidatus Dormiibacterota bacterium, assembly GCA_046727235.1. Lineage (GTDB taxonomy): Bacteria > Chloroflexota > Dormibacteria > Dormibacterales > Dormibacteraceae > 40CM-4-65-16. Next base: position 3,161 of record JBKPCF010000058.1, on the reverse strand, counting down.
CCGAACAGAACGGTGCGTCCGCGCGCCGCGTCGAAGGCGAGACCGAGTCCGCGACGTGGGGTCGGCGCGTGCGCGGTTGTCACCTGCGCCCAGTCGTTGCCGTCGTACACCCACGTGTCGTTGAAGAGGCCAGTGTCGATGGCTCCGCCAAACAGCACCGTTAGGTGATGTACAGAGTCGTACGCCATTGCCGTCCACAGGCGAAGCGGAGGCGTGTGCGCAGTCAGCTTTCGATTCCAGGTCGATCCGGTCCACTCCCACGTATCGCCCTGTACGCCGAAGAAGTTGTAGCCACCGAACAACACCGCGGCTCCCCTTGACGAGTCGAAGACCATCGGGGCGAGGTAGCGGCCTGATGGACCCGAGACTTGCGTCTGCGTCCATGTCGACCCGTCGTAGGCCCAGGTGTCGGAGAAGTAGCTACCGCCGTCAGACCCTCCGAACATGATCGTGCGCTGGCGAATCGGATCGAAGGCGATCGACGAACCGGCACGAGGCGGCGGGCCCGGCGCCGAGCTTGCGCTCCACTTTGCGCTCAAGGTCGCCTGAGCGTGGCCCGCCTCCGGCACGACTGCCACCGCGACTCCGATAAGCACCGCAGCCGCCGCGATCCGGGCGTTAACCGTATGCTTCATGACCGGTCGGAGAGACTAACAGGCGGCGCCCGTTTTTCCCTGCAATAGAGCGGCCAAACCCGTCACGCAGACACCGCCCGGTCGGCGGCATCGGATGAGCCGGTTGCTGTTAGGTGGCTGTCAGGTTGCTGTCAAACCACTCGTAACCAGGCCGGCTACCGTGGCTTGGCTATCAGCAGTCGAACGCCGACCAGCAGATGTCGTTTCGCAAACGCTGATCATCCAGGACCAGCTCGCGGATAGCGTCCGGGAGCTGTTCACGCTGCCATCGGCACTCGAGCCGCCCGAAGCTCTCACTCTCGCCTTCAGGAGCGGCTGCACGCGAAGCCTTGATCGCGTAGGCTGCCGCTCCGAGCTCGTGCGCAGCGACGTGCGCCACCGCTGCGGCTTGGGCGGCGGCATATGCGGCATGGCGAGCGGCGCCGCTTAGATCTCGAGCAGCCGCGTTGGCCATGCCGGCAGCCTCACGCGCTTGCGACATCGTGATCTCACCACGCACCCATGCTCGAGCCTGCGCGATCGCCCGGTGAGGCCGCGAGTCTAAAGGTCGCGCAGACTCGAACAGGTGCAGGACGTGTTCCGCACACGTAGCGCCCCACAGGGCGAGCAGCCGATGGTCGGAGTCTGTGAGCGTCCCCCCGCGGCGGATGGTGATGAAGCGAGGGTCGCGGTCTTTCGGAAGGATCACGTCTGCACCCTTTCAAATTATTCTGGCTGTGGCTGAATTTCCGTGGCCAACTGGGTCTCGAAACACCATTTAACTTGTCGCGGTTGACGCTAATGCTTTGACGGGCGGATGTATAACTCGCAATCAGGGCGCGGTCGGGATGGCAAGGATGGCATCGATCTGTCCGACCGCCAGCCTCGTCCCCTCGCCCTTGCCTATTCCGAGCAGCTGCTCCATGTCCGCGATGGAAGCGAATCGGGTGATGATCGTCATGGTGGTCTTCTCGGGCGTCTCGACCAGCCGAACCTGGGCCGTCGTGGCCGGCAGGTCCTCGTTCGGTGGGCCGCACCCCTCCTCGAACTCGAGGGACGTGGGTGGATCGACCGAGATGACTCGCCACCACCCGTGGAGCCTCTCGCCGTCGGGCCCGGTCATGTAGTAGGTGACCCGGCCGCCATCGGTCAGATCGTGGTCGAGGACGGTCGCGGGGTAATTCGGCGGGCCCCACCATCGTTCCAGCTGTCGGGGGTCGGCCCACACCTGCCAGACCCGTTCGACCGACGCGCCGTACTCCGACACGATCGTGAGCGTCAGCGCAACCGAGTCGCGGTCCACAGCGATCACCGTCATGCTCTGTCTCCACCTAACGGGTTGGCGAGAACATCACCGATCCGGTCGAGTCGGCCACGCCACAGCAGCTCGAACTCCGCGAGCAGTGATTGCGCCTTGGCGATAGTGTCGATCTTGGTCTTGACGAGTTGCTCACGGCCGTGCCGCGTCAGATGAACGAGTCCGGCGTCCTCAAGGACGGCCACATGCTTCTGCACCGCTGTCGTGCTCATCGGATACAGGCGCGCCAATCCGGACACTGACAGTGTCCCCTGCATCGCGCGGCGCAGGACGTCTCGCCGGGTGGGGTCAGCGAGCGCCCTGAAGACGCGATCGGCATGCTCCTCCTGAAGGCGGCTACGACCTACAACCATCTGGTTGTAAGATTAGCACCCGACCGGACCTCCCTTCGGGCGACCTCGCCAGCTGAACGAACGACAGAGATACAAGGAGTGACCACATGAGATTGACGACGACGACCAACGTCTCTGTGGACGGCGTAATGCAGGGGTTGGGCGGACCTGGCGAGGATCGCCGTGGCGGCTTCGATCGCGGCGGATGGGCGCCGCCCCTTGTCGACCCCGAAACAGCCGACTATCTGGATCAGATCTACGGCGGTGCAGCCGCGTTCCTTTTCGGCCGTCGGACGTACGAGATCTTCGCCCGCTCCTGGGGAGCGATACGCGAAATGGCCACAAGCACGATCGGCTCCGCATTGAACGGCCGGCCCAAGTACGTGGCATCGACCACCCTCACCGACCCGAAGTGGACCGGCACGACTGTCCTGACGGGCGACATCGCCGTGGCCATACGTGATCTGAAGGCGAAGCAAGAGGGCGACGTGCTCGTGCCCGGCAGCGGTGTCCTCCTCCGATGGCTGCTCGCCAATGGCCTGGTCGACCAGTTCGACCTTGTCATCTATCCCGTGGTCATTGGCCAGGGCACCCGACTGTTCCCGGACTCCGGACCGGACAGCGCGCTCGATCTGGTCAGCTCGCGTACGACCTCCGGGGGCATAGTCATTCAGACCTATCGTCCTCTTGGGCGGCGCCCGGAGTACGTAACCTCGTCTGCCCTCCCAGAACACATCACCTAGCTCCGCCCACCCCGTCGCTTCGCACATGACAACTCAGGATCGTCCTCATCACGGACCCGTGTCACCTGAGTTCGAAGGAGACCACAGTGCCACCATTAGAAATGGGCTCGAGCGGCCTCGGCACAGGCATTGTCGCTACCGCGTCGGGGCTCGA
>JBKPCF010000057.1:0-10425 GCA_046727235.1 Candidatus Dormiibacterota bacterium | reverse complement strand
GGCTGTGCTCGGCCCCCTGCATGGGGTGCCCTTCACGGCCAAGGACATCTTCAACACCGCCGGCCTGCCGACGACCGCCGGCGTGCGAATGCCCCGAAGCCGCATCCCCGACCATGACGCGACGGTAGTCGCGCGGATGCGCAGAGCCGGTGCAATCCTGATCGGCAAGACCAACTGCCCGCCAGGCGGCTCGGATGAAGACGGCTGGAGCCCCACGCGGGGCGCCCCCCGTAATCCGTACGACGTCAATCGCTCGCCGGGCGGGACGAGCAGCGGCGAGGCGGCGATCATCGCCGCCGGCGGCTCGCCCCTTGGCCTCGGCAGCGATTCGGGCGGCAGCATCCGGGTACCGGCGCATTACTGCGGGGTCACGGCGTTGAAGCCGACCGCCGGCTTGATTCCGGTCACCGGCGCTTACGGCCTCGCCGGCGGCATGACCGACATCCGCGGCCAGGTCGGGCCGATGGCGCGGTACGTCTCGGACCTCCGGATCGCGTTGCGTGTGCTCGCCGGACCGGACGGAATCGACTCCGGCGTGGTGCCGGTGAAGGCGTGGCGGGCGACCAGGCTCGACGGCCTGCGCGTGGCCTGGTACGCAGAAGACGGCATGGCGAGGCCCACGCCGGCGATCGCGGCCGCCGTCAAAGCCGCGGCGCGCGCCCTCGCCGCGGCCGGGTGCAGCGTCACCGAGGAGCGGCCCCCAGCCCTGGGCGAGGCGTACCAGGTGACGCTCGCCTACTGGGGCCGCAAGCACATGAATCACGACCGCCTGTACCAGCGCTGGGACGCATTTCGGACGTCGTTTCTCAGGTTCATGTCCCGAATTGACATCGTCCTCAGCCCGGTGGCGCCGAACGTCGCGCCACTGATCCGAGAGAAGCCGGTTGGCGACCACCAGCTCAGCTACACGGTGCCATACAGCCTCTCCGGGAACCCTTGTGTGGTCGTGCGTGCGGGCACGTCGCCGGAGAACATGCCGATCGGGGTGCAGGTCGTGGCCGCGAACTGGCACGACGGCACCGCGCTGCGAGCGGCTCGCGCCATCGAACGGCGGCTGGGCGGTTGGCGTCCTGCTAGCGTGGTCGGGTGAGGTTTCGATACTCACGCTGGGACGGGACGCAAAAGCTCGACGACCTGGACGCGGGCGATGTCCTCGACGCGCTCAGCGACGACCTGATGAACTACGGCGACCTGAACGCGGCGCTGCAGCGGTTTCTCCGCTGGGGATCGCCCAACATGCCCGGCCTGGAACAGCTCCTCAAGCAGCTCCGTGAGGCGCGTGAGCGGGAGCTAGGGCGCTACAACCTCGATTCGACCGTCGAGAAGCTGCGCCAGCAGGTGCAGGACGTGATCGACACCGAGCGGAGTGGAATCGAACGACGCCAGCGGGAGGCCACCCCCGAAGCCCGCAAGCTCCTCGATCGCCTCGCTCGGCAGCGGAACGACCAGCTCGAGCGGCTGCCCGATGACCTGGGCGGGCGCGTCAAGGGGCTGCGCAACTACGAGTTCGTCGACGACGAGGCGCGGCAGAAGTTCGAGGAGCTGATGCAGCAGCTGCAGAAGCAGATCCTCGACCAGATGTTCCAGGGCATCAAGGGTTCGCTGCAGCAGATGCAGGGCCAGGACCTATCGCGCGTGAGGGACATGGTTCGCGAGCTGAACAAGATGCTCGAGCAGCGCATGGAGGGACGAACGCCGGACTTCAACGGGTTCATGCAGCGGTTCGGCGACATGTTTCCGCCCGGGATCAACTCGCTCGACGAGCTGCTGGAGCACCTTCAGCGCCAGATGGCCCAGATGCAATCGCTTCTGCAAAGCCTCAGCCCGGAAGCACGCGAGGAGCTGCGGCAGATGATGGACGCGCTGCTGCAGGACGACTCGCTCCGCCTCGAGCTTGCGCGCCTGGGCGGTTTCATGCAGGCGATGATGCCGCCGTCTGAGCTCAGCGAGCGCTACCCGTTCTTCGGCGAGGACCCGCTGACGATGGGCGAGGCCTTGGGCCTGATGGAGCGGCTGCAGCAGATGGACCGCCTCGAGTCTCAGCTGGAGCGCGGCAGCTTCCGCCCAGACGACGTCGACCGCTCACTGGCCCAGGAGCTTTTGGGTCCGGACGCGAGGCAGGCCCTCGATCAGCTGCGGCAGGTGACCGACGTGCTGGAAAAAGCGGGCTACGTGGAGCGGAAGGGAAGGCGCCTCGAGCTCACGCCGCGCGGAATGCGGCGTATCGGCCAGGCGGCGCTGCGCGACATCTTCGACCAGCTGAAGAAGACACGGATGGGTCACCACCAGCTGTGGCGAGGCGGTGTCGGCACCGACGCCTCCGAGGAGCTCAAGGTCTACGAGTACGGCGACCCGTTCCTGCTCGAGATGAAGGAGACCCTGTTCAACTCCATCGTCCGAGAAGGTCCCAATGTGCCGGTCAAGATGTCGGCGCGCGACTTCATCGTCCACCGCACCGAGCACATGACGCAGGCGTCGACGGTGCTGATGATCGACATGAGCCGCTCGATGTTCCTGCGCGGATGCTTCCTCGCCGCGAAGAAGGTCGCGATCGCGCTCGACTCGCTGATCCGGAGCCAGTACCCTCGCGACTCGCTGTACGTGGTCGGCTTCTCCAACTACGCGGTCGAGCTCAAGCCGCAGAGCCTGCCGCAGCTGGCGCTCAACGACTACGTGTACGGCACCAACATGCAGCACGGCTTCCAGCTCGCCCGCTCGCTGCTGGCCAAGCACCGGGGCAACCGGCAGGTGATCATGATCACCGACGGCGAGCCCACCGCCCACCTGCGCCCGGACGGGCGAGCCGAGTTCGCCTATCCGCCGACCTACAGCACGATCCAGCAGACGCTGAACGAGGTGAAGCGCTGTACGCGAGACCGGATCGTCATCAACACCTTCATGCTCGAGCGCGGACCCTACCTGACCGAGTTCATCAACCAGATGACGCGGATCAACAAGGGAAGGGCGTTCTTCGTCTCGCCGGACCGGCTGGGCGAGTACATCCTGGTCGACTACGTGAGCGGAAAGCAGCGCCGGCGGGCGAGCTCTCGCCGGGCCCGTATCGCGTAGTAGGTTACTGGCGTGGTCGCGAAGGGTGAGGTTGCGGTCGAACGGCGCAATCTGAGTCCCGCGGCGCTCTACGAGCACGCCGTGCGGCGCGACGAGGCCGCGATCGTCTCGACCGGGGCGCTGACCGCGGAGACCGGCAAGCACACCGGCCGCTCGCCTCGGGACAAGTTCTTCGTCAAGGAGCCGACGAGCCAGGACGCGATCTGGTGGCACCCCGGGAACCAGGCCATCGCCCCGGCGAAGTTCGACCAGCTCCTCGCCCGCATGGAGGAGTTCACCGCGACCCACGACGTGTACACGCAGGACGTATTCGCCTGCGCCGACCCGCGCTATCGCCTGCGGGTGCGCGTCGTCACTGAGCTCGCCTGGCACAGCCTGTTCGCCCGCAACCTCTTCATCCGGCCGGCGTCCGACGAGCTGATGGACTTTGAACCGGACTTCACCGTCATGGCCCTGCCTTCGGTCAAGGCGGACACGTCAAGCGACGGCACGCGCAGCGAGACGTTCATCCTGGTCAACCTGGGCCGCCGGACCGTGATCATCGGCGGCACGGGTTACGCGGGCGAGATCAAGAAATCGATCTTCACCGCCCTGAACTACCTGCTGCCGGCACAGAACGTCTTTCCCATGCACTGCTCGGCGAACACGGAACAGGACGGTTCCGACGTCGCCCTCTTCTTCGGTCTGAGCGGGACGGGTAAGACGACGCTGTCCGCGGACCCGTCCCGCCGCCTCATCGGCGACGACGAGCACGGATGGAGCGACCGCGGGGTCTTCAACTTCGAGGGCGGCTGCTACGCGAAGACGATCCGCATCCACAAGGAGTCGGAGCCCGAGATCTACACGGCGACCGAAAGCTTCGGCACGATCCTCGAGAACGTGGTCTACGACCCGCGCACGCGCATTCCTAACTACGACTCCGATGAGAAGACGGAGAACACACGGGCGGCATATCCGATCGACCTGATCCCCAACGCGGTGCTGACCGGAATGGGAAGCCACCCACACAACGTCGTGTTTCTCTCCGCCGACGCATTCGGCGTCCTACCGCCCGTGTCGCTGCTGGACGAAGACCAGATCCGCTATTACTTCCTGAGCGGATACACGGCCAAGGTCGCCGGCACCGAGCGCGGGGTGACCGAGCCCGAGCCAATTTTCAGCACGTGCTTTGCCGCGCCGTTCCTGGTCCTCCCGCCGGAGCGTTACGCTGACATGCTCGTCGAGCGGGTCAAGCGCCACCACGTTGACGTGTGGATGCTGAACACGGGATGGGTCGGCGGACCGTACGGTGTCGGTGAGCGCATGTCGATCGCCCACACGCGTGCGATCGTCCACGCGATCCTTCATGGCGAGCTGCGTGGCGTTACGACCCATGTCGACCCGATCTTCGGGCTCCAGATCCCGAATCGAGTCCCGGGCGTGCCGCGCGAGGTGCTGGACACGCGCGAGAGCTGGCCGAATCCCGAGGACTATGACCGCCAGGCGGCCAGGCTCCGCGACATGTTCGAGAAGAACATCCACATGATCGGCAAGAGCGCGTCCACCGCCGGCTAGTTGCGATTCGCGATCGTCGGCAGCAGGCACTTCTCGGACCCACTTCGCGTCGTCGAGTACGTGAAAGGGCTGCCGCCTCGCGCCTCGATCATCACCGGCAGCGCAAGCGGCGTGGATGCCGCGGCCACGAAAGCTGCGCGCGAGAAAGGCATCCCGGTGCAGGTCATCCCGGCGTCCTTCGAGGAGATGGCCGACGCCACCAAGTCAGCTGCGCGCAACCAGCGCCTGGTCGATGCGTGCGACGTGCTGGTGGCGTTCTGGGACGGGACGTCGAAGGGAACCCGCACGACCGTCGAGAGAGCCCTTGATTCCGGGAAGGAAGTCCACGTCTATGTAATGAGAGGGAACCGGCCGGTTCCCTCTCATCGGGGCGTCGGCAAAGCCGACCCGGCCTGACGGCCGGGCAAGCGCCCCTGCTCACCCTCCCGCGGTAGAGCTGCAAGTTCGGTAAGTAAGATGCCCTCATGGCGATAGCGGTCGCCTTCCGTGTGCGCTTCTTCGCCCGGCTGCGCGAGCTGGCGGGGATCGAGGTCGAGGTTCTGCATGTGCCTCCAGGTGCCTCTCTCGCCGACGCTTATGAAGCCTCGCGCGCCCGGCATCCTGCCCTGCCCCCGCGAGAATCGGTCCGCGCCGCGCTCAACCAGGAGTTCGCCGACTGGAGCGCGAAGGTCTCCAACGGCGACGAGGTTGCTTTCATCCCGCCGGTCAGCGGCGGGGCGCACAAGGTCGGAATCCTCTTCGAGCTCACCACCGATCCCCTCGACGCGCGCCGGCTCGAGGCCGCGGTCGCCCACGCCGGCGCGGGTGCGATCTGCACGTTCACGGGCGTCGTGCGCGACCACTCGCGCGGCCAGTCGGTGACCGAGCTGGACTACGAGGCGTACGCGGAGATGGCGACCGCGCAGATGCGCAAGATCGGCGACGAGATAGCGGAGCAGTGGTCGGAGGCGCGGGTCGCGATGGTCCACCGGACTGGCAGGCTGCAGATCGGCGACGCCTCGGTCGTCGTTTCGGTCTCCTGCCCTCATCGCGCGGAAGCGATCGCTGCCTGCAAATGGGGCATCGACCGGCTCAAGGAGTCGGTGCCGATCTGGAAAAAGGAATACGCGGCCGACGGCACCTACTGGATCGAAGGGGACGAGGCTAGGCGAGTCTGAGCCGAAATTAGGTGCTCCGCCCTGTGGGAAATAGGTACTTCTCCCGATTCTGCCTCGAGCGAACCTCGACAAGCTAGCTGCATCAAGTCCAGATCGCAGGAGGGTCCAGGAAATGCAGGCAAGTCTCCAGGTTCGCAGGTTTTCGGTGGCACGCGTTCTCATCGCGTTTGCAGTCGCCGCCGCGCTTCTCATCGGTCTTCAGCTCGGCTACGCGCTGAAGGCGACGACCGTCGTCACCAGCCCGAGCCGCGTCGTGGTTGTTACCTCACAGCCGGCGCAGGCGGACGACAGCAACTGCTACCTCGTCGACCGCCCGACGATTTGCTGAGGGAGGGAGTGGTGAGTCCGGGGCCGGGGGCCCCGGACTCCGCCTTGCGTGACCTTCAGTCCCTGACCCTGGCGACCGACAGGCCGTCACGGATCGGGATCACGACACTCTCCAGGCGGGGGTGCCTGGCCACCGCCTCGTTGTAGTAAGCGACGTTTCTGGCCTGCTGGTTGTTGGGATCCAGCACCTCGCCCTGGCGCAGCGCGTTGTCCGCCATCAGGAGCCCACCGGCGTCGAGGCGTTCGACACACAGCTCGAGCACACGTCGCGTTATGTCTTCGGATCGAAAGGAGTTGAGCAGGTCGATGAAGCACGCGTCGAACCGAGCATCCAGCTTTTCGAGCCCATCCTTTGCGTTCTCTTCGAGGACGAGGGCCTGCCTGCCGAAACCGGCCTCCGCAAAGTTGGCCCTCGCGCGCCGCGCGCGGTCGTGGTCCATCTCATAAGTGGTCAGCGTCCCAGCCTGGCTCCCTCGCAGCATCCAGATGCCGCTGTAGCCGGTTGCCGTGCCCAGCTCGAGGAGCCGCCTGGCGCCCGCGATCCGGACCAGCAGGTAGAGCAGCATGCCCTCGTGCGGGTCGACGATCGGGATGCTCTCTCGGTGCGCTTCCTCCTCCAATCGCGCCAGCACAGGATCACGCGGTGGCACGAGGCCGTCCAGGTATTCCTGCAGTGCGTCGGTGACTTCAACGGTTCTCATCGCGATTCCTCCAAGAACTGGTCGAGCAGTGGTTGGAGCGCGACGATGTAGTCCGTCATGCACTCCACGGTGGCGCCGACGACGCCGTCGTCCAGCCTTGCGGCAGGGAGCGTCTCGTAAAGGCGTGACCACCCGCGGTCCCAGGGCTCGAGCTCCGCGCGCGGCAAGCTCGCCTTGACCTCGACCATGCGTAGCCGGAAGAAGTCGAACGCCGCCTGGTTCTCGCGGGCCGACGCCTCGAAATGCAACCCAACCTCCAGCCTACCTGCACCCGCGTGATGCCATGCCTCGTAGTGGAAGGCAGGGTGTCCGAAGTGGAGCTTCATCAGGCGCCCCCGGCCCCGTATTGTTTCGAACTTCCGGAGCGGAGCCGGCAGGCTGGTCTTGAGACCCTTCCTCAGGCGGGTGAAGAAGTCAGATGGGGCCAGCAACATCAATGGACGAGGTGGAGCTGAAAGCCCGATTCATTCGGGCCGTCCCCCAGCGTGAGTCGCCAGACGCCGCCCATACCTGACTTGCAACGGAGGGGGCGAATGGTGGACGAGGTGGAGCGGTAGGCCGGATTCATTCCGGCCGTCCCCCGGCGTAAATCGCCAGGCGCCGCCTATACGTGACTTGCAACGGAGGGGGCCCCGCGGGGGAGGCCGGGCTCCCCCGCGAATGGATTCCCGTAAGCTGCGATGCAAGTTGGCCTACATACCGACGGTCGTTGAAAACGAGGGCGGCAACCGCGAGCGCACCTTTGACATCTACTCGCGGCTGCTCAAGGACCGGATCATCCTCATCGGTCGCCCGATCGACGACGTCGTCGCCAACCTCGTCGTCGCGCAGCTTATGTACCTGGCAGCCGACGATCCCGAGAAGGAGATCCAGATCTACGTCAACTCGCCCGGCGGCGCGGTGACCGCCGGACTGGCCATCTACGACACCATGCAGTACGTCCAGGCGCCGATCTCCACCGTCTGCATCGGCCGGGCGGCCAGCTTCGGCACGGTGGTCTTGATGGCGGGTGCAAAGGGCAAGCGCTTCTCGCTGCCCAGCGCGACCATCCACATGCACCAGCCGCTCATCGGCGGCAAGGGGCTGCAGGGTCAGGCGAGTGACCTCGACATCCACGCCCGCGAGATCATCCGCATCCGCGGCGTCCTCAACGAGCTCATCGCCAAGCACACGGGGCAGCCGCTGGATCGGGTCGAGCGCGACACCGACCGCGACTTTTTCCTTTCGCCAATCGAAGCGGTCGAATACGGGCTGATCGACGGCATCATCGAGCAGACGCGGGTGCCCGTTCTGGCGACCTCGAAATAACCAGGGCGGCCATCCGGAGCAGGCCCCAGCCGATCACAGCGACGCCGACGAACGCGGGGACGGGGGCCGGTGTGACCGCACAGACGAGCGCGCCGGCGGACAGCGCCAGCCAGTCGAACCAGCGCGCCTGACCCCACACGGCCAGCCCCAGCGCCACCAGCGCGAGGTCTGCCGGCAGGGCGTGTGGCGCGGCGAGGACCCCGCCTGCGATGAGGATCGCCGCGCGCGGGCCCGTCTCGGTTTCCCTCACGCGCCAGGCGAGGTAGAGGACCAAGGCGATGGCGACCACGGTCAGCGAAGCCACCGCGACGGTCTGGACGGACTCGGGCAGCAGCACGCCGAGATGAGGCAGGTCGACCTCCCTGCTCCCCGGCGCGACCGTCGAGCGCGTCTGGCCCAGCCATTCGTTGATCCAGCGTGGGTTGAGGACGAGCGAAGGCAGCAGCAGCGCAAGTCCGGCAGCTGCCCACCCGGCGAGCACCTTCCACCGGCGCAACAGGAGCAGCGCCGCGCCGAGCGGAAGCACAAGCTGCGGCTTCATCAAGGTCAGGCCGAGCGCCAGCCCGGCGAGGAAGGGGCGCGTCCATAACGCAAGCGCCGCTCCTATCCCCAGAGCGACGATTCCATCCAGCTGCGCGTTGAGGAGCACCAGCGCGGTTGGCACCCCGGCAAAGCCCGGGAGAAGCTCCGTCGGCGGCCGCGGGCGCGTCGCGAGGTAGAAGCCGGCGAGCAGGCACAGGAGCCCGAACAAGACCCAGGCTCGCCCGCCGAGGTCGGTGCCGAGGAGGTCGAACGGAGCCGCCAGCAGGGCGACCCACGCCGGCGCGAGAAAAGGAAGGATTCCCTTGATTCCAAGCGTCACGAGCTGGCGGCCACCCGTGACGTCGCGCTGGACGCGCTGCTGCAGGTCGAGGTCGTAGAGGTGAGACGGATCCGAGACGATGATCCGCGCTCCCGTCGCGAAAGCGGGCCAGTCCGAGTTGATGACGTCATAGACGGGGAGCACCGGGAGGATGAAAAAGGCGAGGGACACGCCGACCAGGGCGACGGTGCCACGCCATCGCCATCGACTCATAGCTCGATGGACAGGCCGTCGACGGCCGCGCGGACGTCGATGCCCAGGCGCTGGCTCATGTCCGCGGCGATCTGCTGCGGGTTGGCCCGCCAGACCGCCATTCCGTAGTGAGTGAGGAATGCGATCTTCGGCCTCGCGTCGCGGATGATGCGCTCGGCGTCTTCGACGCATAGGTGTGGGAGCTCCGGCCGGCAGTGCAGCAGGATCGTATGGATCAACATCACGTTTGCCCTGTGCTGCTCCGCGATGCCGTCGTAGTACGCGGAGTCGGTGATCCATCCCAACCGGTCTCCAAACCGAAAGCCGTAAGTCTCGACCTGGTGCACGTGCCTGCCGCTGGTGGTGAAGCTGACGCCATTGACCGAATAGGAAGTGTTGGGCGCCAGGCGGACGATCTCGCGTGGAAAACGGCGCAGGTACTTGAGGACGACAGGGTCTTCATCGAGGGCGTCGGACGGGCAGAACAGCATTCCGCGGTGCGCGAAACCGCCATCGGTCATCGCCTCGACCATCACGTTCACGTCTCCGGCGTGGTCGAGGTGGCGGTGGCTCACGACGATCGCGTCGAGGGTGGTGAGATCGACCTTGCGCGCCGCGTACTGCACCACCGCGCCCGGACCGGGGTCGAGGCTGAGGCGCGTGCCGTTGTCTTCGATGAAGAGCCCACCTGACGCGGCGACCTGCTTCGCCACCATGAAGCGTGCGCCGGCGGTGCCCATGAAGGTCAGCTTCAAGTTTTTGCGACTCGTGACAGCTCGACCTCGGATCTCTCACCGAAGTACCGGTCGTACAGCTCCGCCACGCGCTCCAGCGTGTCGATCTCGTCCACGGGCTTGTCGTCGCGGATGCGCACGATGCGGGGGAATCGCAGCGCGTAACCGCTGAGGTGCCGGCCCGAGTGCTGGATCGAATCGAATGCAACTTCGAGCACCACCTCGGGCCGAACCATCCGCCGGTACCCCTGGTCCTGGACCGTGGTGTCGAGGAAGTGCCCGGTGAACGTCGCGATCTCGGCGTCGGTCAAGCCGCTGTACGCCTTGCCCACGTTGACGAGCCGCCCGGTCTGAGTGTCTTTGACCGCGAACGTGTAGTCGGAGAGCACGCCCCTTCGCTTGCCGTGACCCCATTCGACCGCGGTGACGACAACGTCGAGAGTTGCAAGCGGGCGCTTGAGCTTCAACCACGCGAGGCCGCGCCGGCCCGGCGTGTACGGGCTCAGCGGGTCCTTGACCAT
>JBKPCF010000056.1:0-17397 GCA_046727235.1 Candidatus Dormiibacterota bacterium | reverse complement strand
ATGGAAGAGGCCCCAGAGCATGCCCGCCACTTATGCCCCAGGGCCTCGATGTGATGCACTGGACTATACGAGCGGCTTTTGGGCTTGTCAAGCCCAAAACACAAGATATCTGGCCTGACCGGGCCGATAACCCCAACATGTTGGTGGATTACCTGTGGATATCCCTTGGGACGATCTGGGCACAGGGTGGGCATAGGGTGGGGGTAAGTGGGCAAACCGGGCCTACTGGACCGAGTCGAGCAGAGCCAGCCGGAGGGTCTCTGTGGAAAGCTCGGGTGTACTGGCGGCGCGGGCGATTTCCGTGGCGTCTGTGGACTCTGTGGAAAGGCTTTCCCCAGCTCCTTCCACAAGCTGCACCGCCTGCGTCGAGGCCCGGATCTTGGCTGACGCCTGCTTGCCTTCGGTGTAGGCGTTCTGGAGCACCGTGAGAGAGCGCTGGACCTTGTTCTCCAGGATGCCCTCCAGGACGTCGGCCTGCCGCTCGATGTCGATCAGGGCGGACTGGAGCTTTTCCATGTCCACCGTGCGGGCGAACTGGAGGTGCAGCTGGTAGAGCGTCAGCAGGTAGGGGAGGGCCATCGCATAGCCCACCACCATCACGTGCCGCATGTGGGCGCTGACGATGGCGCTGCGGCACACGTCGTATGCCGCGTCCGGGATCACCGCCAGGGCGAAAGTGGTGGTCAGGGCCGGATCGATGTACTGGCTGACCTCGCGGACCCGGCGCTCGACCTCACGTTCCACCTGGCCCGTCAGCTGGGCGCGACGGCCGGCGTCGAGGCCCGGCTCGGCCAGCAGCTCAAGGGCGACGCTCGACACCCACTTCGAGTCCATCGGCAGCAGCTTCCCGCCAGGAAGTCGCAAGGCCAGCTCGACGACCCTGCCGCCGACCCAGACGTTACGTTGGAGCATCTCCGGCGGAAGGTGGCGCAGAGCCTCTTCGAGGATATGCTCGCCGGCGGAGCCGCGGCTCGAGCTGCCGGCGATCACGCTCTCCAGTCGCTTGAGGCTCGCCCGCGCCTCTTCCTCAATCGACTGGCGCGCCGAAACGGCCGCTCGAAGGCCCTCCATGGCAGACTGCGTGTTGGCAAGGCGTTCGCGGAGCTCGGCCGCCCGGGTCTCCTGGGCCGTCCCGCCCGCATCCATGCGTGCCTTCAGGTCGGCGACGTCGCGGGCGTGGCTCTCGGTGCGGCGCCCGAGCCCCCAGACGAGCGCTCCCACGAAACCAAACCCAAGCACGAGGCATACCAGGAGCAGCGCGAACAACAGTTCGAGCACCGACATCTTGCGCATTTTAGTCCTGGAGCGGGGTATAAACAACCCCATTAAAGGCATGAGAAGAAACCCCGGGTTCCCTCTCCTCGCAGCGTCGGCAAAGCCGACCCGGCCTGGCGGCCGGGCAAGCGCTGCGGCTTACCCTCCATAAGGAAAATGACAGATCTAAAGTTGAGCCCGATGGCCGAGATCCAGCCCCTCCCCGAGCCCGCGCCGGCGCCCGACCGCATCCCTCTCGAAGAGGTCTACATGCGGATGGCCGAGGAGCTGGCCAAGCGCTCGACCTGCGCCCGGCTGCAGGTCGGCACGGTGATCACCACGCCGGACCTGACGCAGGTCCTGGGCATCGGCTACAACGGCAACGCGCGCGGCCTGCCGAATCGCTGTGATTCGGCGACGCCCGGAGCCTGTGGCTGTCTTCACTCGGAGCAGAACGCCCTGATCAAGGCCGGGGCGCAGCTGCCCGACAAGGTGATGTTCGTCAGCGCGTCGCCGTGCGTGATGTGCGCCAAGATGGCGATCAACGCCAACGTCGCGCGCGTCTATTACCGCGAGGCGTATCGCGACCCGGCCGGCCTCGACGTCCTGCGCCAGGGTGGGGTGGAGGTCGTTCACTACAACCAGTGGCGCGACCACTGGAGAGACCGCTAGCGGACGACCTCCCAGCCTTTCTCGGTCTGGACGAGCCGCGGTTCGACGATAGGAACCTCTTTCAGCCGCCGCGCCTCCGCAAACAGCCCGTCGACGTCGCTCGATTGAGCGACGGACTCCATGACCGCGCGCGTCGCGTAGACCAGCATGAGGTCTGCGCTCGCGAGCGCGCGGGCCGGCGAGATCCACGTCCAGTCCGTGACCTCGCCCTCCTGCGGATGCACAGACTGGCCGGCCGGCATCCGGGCAAGGTAGAAGCGCGTGTCGAAGCGGCGGCGCAGAAGGGCCGGAGTGACCCAGCGCGCGAACATGACGAGCTCGTCGAACGCGGGCGCCAGCCCAAGCTCGCGCAGCGCGTCTCCGAACGAGGCGCCAGACTCGATCTGCCGGCGCAGGAAGGCGCACTCGGCTTCACCCGCCCCGGCCGCGAGAAGTATGCCGGCCTCCTCGAACAGCTCCCGCACCGCCGCCATGCGGATCTCGTCTTCGAAGTGCCGGTCGTCTTCATGCACCGTCCCGCCCGGGAACACGTACGCGCCTGGCGCGAAGTCCGCGCCACCGGGACGGCGCACCAGGAGCAGCTCCCACGGGTCGCCGTCTCGCGTCAGCAGAACGGTCGCCGACGGGCGAGGAGTGACAGGAGATCCCTCGTTGATCGCGGCCGGCGGAAGCACCTGTCTAGGATGGCCCAAGAGTGGACCTCGGAATCGAGGGGAAGGTCGCCCTGGTCACCGGCGGGACGAGAGGCATCGGCCTCGGCATCGCCCAGGCGCTGGCGCGGGAAGGCGCTCGCGTCGCCGTGGTGGCGCGGACCCAGCCTGACGTGCTGAAGGTTGCAGAAGCGATTCGCGGCCTCGGCGTCGCCGCTGACGTCACGACCGAGGAGGGCTGCAACAGAGCTTTCGCCGAGACCGAGGCGAGCCTCGGTCCGGTCGAAATTCTCGTCAACAACTTCGGCGCGCGCGCCGGCACGTCATGGAGCGACACCGGGCCCAGCGACTTTGCGGCGGCGTTCGAGGGCAACGTCGTGGTCAGCGCACGCATGACGCAGCTCGTGCTCCCCGGGATGCTGGAGAGAGGTTGGGGCCGCGTCGTGGTCATCAGCTCTGTGTTCGGGCGCGAGGCGGGGGGTGCGCCGGCTTACAACGCGGCCAAGGCCGCCGAGAACAGTTTTGTCAAGTCGCTCGCGCGTGAGGTGGCGCCAAAGGGCGTGACCGTCAATGCCGTCGCGCCGGGCTCGATCCTTTGGGAAGGCGGGGGCTGGCACCGAAGAAGGCAGGCCGACCCGCAGGGAATCGCGGAGTTCGTGCGGCAAGAGATGCCGAGGGGCCGGTTTGGAACCGTCGACGAGGTTGCGAACGTAGTGGCTTTTGTGTGCTCGAGCCAAGCGGGTCTGCTGACCGGCGCCTGTATCAACGTCGACGGCGGGCAGTCACGCTCGAACATCTGACGCTCGTGCGCAAATCGACCCTGGCCCTCCTGGTCGTGGTGGCGTTCGCATGCCAGCAATCGCCTGCTCCCCAGCCACAGCCCTCACCCAGAAACCTGACCGGCGTGCTGGGAGCGGCGACTTACGAGATCGACGTTCCCGGAACATGGAACGGGACCCTCTTCCTGTACAGCCACGGTTACGTGGCGCCGGGAGGAGGCAATACGGCGCAGTCGGCTCCCGCATTCGCGCGCAAGTGGCTGCTCGACCGTCACTTCGCGGCGGCAGGATCGGCCTACTCGACCACGGGGTGGGCGGTCGAGGATGCGCTCAAGGACCAGATGGCGCTGCTCGACTTCTTCACCCGGAATGTCGGCAAGCCAACGCGCGTGATCGCATGGGGACACTCGCTGGGCGGCCTGATAACGGCCGGGCTGATCCAGCTTCACCCCGACCGATTCGCCGCGGCGATGCCCATGTGCGGCGTGCTGTCGGGTTCGATCGCGACGTGGAACGTCGAGCTGGACTCCACCTATGCGTTCAAGACGCTCCTCGCTGCCCAATCGCAGCTCGAGCTGGTGCACATCACCGACGGGTTCGCGGACCTGGACCTCGCTCAGAAGGTCCTGACGGCCGCGCAGCAGACGCCATCGGGCCAGGCCAGACTGGCGCTGGTCGCGGCCGTGGCCGACTTGCCCGGATGGTTCTCGCCAGCCCAGCCCGAGCCGGCTGCCGACGACTACGCGAGCCAGGGGGTGGCGCAGTGGCTGTGGATCTCGCCCACCGGCTTCGGCTACGCCTTTCCTGGCCGCCTCGAGCTGGAGCAGCGCGCGGGCGGAAATCCCTCCTGGAACGTCGGCGTCGACTACGGCGCGCTGCTGGCGGCGTCGGTGGACAGGGCCGAGGTCGAAGCCCTGTACGCCAAAGCCGGGCTCGACCTGCAGCAGGACATCCGCACTCTGAACGCCGGGACCAGGATCAAGGCCGACCCCGCGGCTGCCGCATACCTGGACCGCAACCTCAGCCTCGACGGCAACCTGAGCGTCCCCGTCATGTCGATGCACACGACCGGCGACGGCCTCGTCATCGCGGCGAACGAAGCCGCCTACTCGCGCGCCGTCGCGTCGACAGGCAAGCAGGAGATGCTCCGGCAGGTCTTCGTGCATCGCGCTGGGCACTGCACCTTCACTGCCGCCGAAACGATCGCCGCGCTGCAGGTTCTCCTCAAGCGGCTCGACTCGGGACAGTGGGACGATTCGGCGCTGCAGCCGGCGGCGCTGAACGCAGCGGCGCTCGCGCAGGGATCGGCCAACCAGCTTTTCGGCATCCCGTTCGATCCGTCCTTCGTCAGCTACACGCCGGCCTCACACCCGCGCCCGTTCTTCAAGGGCTCGGCGGTACCGGCCTAGAATCCGCGACGTGGTGAGGTTCAAGGCGGTGCTTCAGCCAGACCCGACTGGCGCCGGCACGTTCGTCCTCATTCCTCCCAACATCCAGGCCAGGCTCGCCCTGAGAGGCCGTCCGAAGATCAGCGCTGTAATTGCCGGCAGTCCCTACCGCGGTTCGCTCATGCCGATGGGAGACGGGACCTTCTGCCTTGGGGTGCTCAAGGCGATCCAGCAGGCCGCCGGCGTGACGCGCGGCGACACCATCACCGTGGAGCTGGAGCTCGACGCCGCGCCTCGCACGGTCGAGCCGCCGCCCGACCTGGCCAGGGCGCTGGCGCGTGACAGAAGGGCGGCAGCGAGCTGGCGCGCCCTGTCCTTCACCAATCAGAAGGAGATGGCGCGGAGCCTCGAGGAGGCGAAGAAGCCGGGGACTCGTGAGCGCCGCCTGACGGCGGCGCTGGAAAGGCTGCGCGCCTAGGGACCGCTGATCGGCATCGCGCCGAGCTGTCCCGCGATGAGCAGTGTCGTGGGATAAAGGCCCAGGCCGACCGAGGCGGCCACGCTGAGCCCGATCGCCAGCTGGCTGCTGAAAGAGGCGGGCACGCGTTCGGGCCGCGGTCCCACCGACCAAACCGGGATCAGGACGCGCACGTAGTAGAAGACCGAGACCACGCTCATCAGCACCGCGAGCACCACCAGCCATGTGTAGCCCGCGCCCACCCCCGCCGTGAACAGGAACAGCTTGCCGAAGAAGCCGACCGATGGAGGGAAGCCTGCCAGCGACAGCATGAAGACCGTCATGCCCACCGCGAGCAGCCAGTTCCGGTGCGCCAATCCTTCCAGGTCGGCGAAGCTGTCCGCGTCACGATCCGGCCCCGACAGCAGGGTGATGACCGCGAACGCGCCGAAGTTCATGAACATGTAGACGAACAGGTAGTACAGGACCGACTCGAGCCCGGTCTGGTTGCCCGCGATGACTCCGACCAGGATGTAGCCGGCCTGCGCGACGCTCGAATAGGCGAGGAGGCGCTTGAGGCTCGTCTGCACGATCGCGAGAAGGTTGCCGACGACCATGCTGGTCGCCGCGACGAAGGCGAGGAGCGTTTGCCACTCAGGTGAGACGTGAGGCAGGCCGCCCTCGAAGACGCGCACGATCATCGCGAAGGCAGCAGCCTTCGTCCCGACCGACATGAACGCCGTGACCGGCAGCGGAGCTCCCTGGTAGACGTCCGGCGTCCACATGTGGAACGGGGCGGCCGAGACCTTGAACGCGAAGCCGACGCCCATCAGCAGGATGCCGAGCAGCACAAGCGGGTTGGAGCCGGCCGAAGCGGTGAGCCGCTGCGCGATGTCTGGGATGACAGTCGTCCCGGCGCCCCCATAGATGAGCGCCATGCCGTAAAGCACGAACGCACTCGCGAATCCACCCACGAGGAGGTACTTCGCCGCCGCCTCCTGGGAGCGGAAGTCGGTGCGCGCGAAGCCGGACATGATGTAAAGCGCAAGTGAAAACATCTCGAGCCCGAGGAACACGGTCACGAGGGACGTCGCGGAGGCGAGAACCATCATCCCGATCACCGCGGCCATCGTCAGGATGTGGAACTCGGATTCGCGCAAGCCTCGGCGCTTGAGGTACGAGTGGGAGAGGGCCACGGTCAGGATGCCGAGGCTCGCGAACAGGGTCTCGAAGAACAGGGAGAAGTTGTCGCCGCTCGCGAAGCGGTGGTACGCGTAGCCGCCCGACCCGTACAGCCATCGGTACACCGCGACGCCGAGGGCATAGGCGAAGCCGACCACAGCCGAGATCGCGACCGCGCCATCGCGCCGGCTGCGCGGCAGGACGAGGTCCAGGACCAGGGTGAAGAGCAGAAAGCCGGTGAGCGCGGCAATGGGCGCGATCTGGCTCAAGTCGGCCAGCGCTTGCGGCCACGAGTAGCTCAGATCTGTTCCGGGAGGCATTTCAGCGGTACAGCCCCGACTGGCCGACCGAGCTCATCAGGTTTGTGAGCACCGCCGGGTCGAGGCCCAGAGTGAACATGAGCAGGATCAGCGGCGCGAGCAACGTGAGCTGGCCGGCGTAGATGTCGGATCGAGGCACCGGGCCGTCGGGCGAGCCCTGCATCACGCCCTGGAACAGACGCAGCATGTAGACGGGCGTCAGCACCAGTCCGATCGCACCGAACACCGCAAGCAAGGGAGCGCGCTCCCACGCGCCGAGCAGCGTCATGAACTCACCGACGAAGCTGTTGAGGCCGGGCAACCCCAGCGAGGCGAAGGTGACCACGGCAAACACGCCCGCCATTACCGGCATGCGGAGCGCAAGACCCGCCACCGCCGTACGATCGCGCGTGCCGGTGCGGTCGGCGATCCACGCGACGATCAAGAAGAGCGCGGCGATGATGATCCCGTGGTTGACCATCTGCAGGACGGCGCCCTGCTGGCCCTGGATGTTCAACGCAAAGATGCCCAGCACGATGAATCCCATGTGGCTCAGGCTCGAATAAGAGACCAGCAGCTTCATGTCGCGCTGGACGAGCGCCATGAGGGCCCCCCAGATGATCGCCGCAACCGCCAGCACGGGAATGACCCAGCGCCAGTCCCACCAATCGACCGGATGCGGGAACAGCGGAACCGCGATGCGCAGGAAGCCGTAGGCGCCCGCCTTGCCCATCACACCTGCGAACGTGATCAGCATCGGTGTCGGGGCGGCCACGTAGGCGTCGGGCAGCCAGCTGTGGAATGGAAAGAGCGGAGTCTTGATCGCGAAGGCGAGAGCGAAGACGAAGAAAAGCGCGAACTGCAGCGAGGGTGACGGCGCGAGGGTGGCGAGCTTCGACAGGTCAAAGGTCTGCCTGCCGGTCACAATGTACTCGCCGATCACGCCCACGAGCATCAGCAGCGAACCGGCAAGCGTGTAGAGGACGAACTTGAACGCCGCCCACCCTGGACGCGGTCCCTCGCCGAACTGCCACAACAGGAAGTAGGCGGGGATGAGCATCGCCTCCCAGAACACGTAGAACAGGACGAGGTCGACGGCCATGAACACGCCGGCAAGGCCCGCGGACATGGCGAGCATCAAGCCGACAAATCCGCCCGTGCGCTCTTTGACCGGGGTGGCGAGGATCGCGATCAGCGTGAGGAACGCGTTCAGGACGAGGAGCCAGAGGCTGATCCCGTCGACTCCAAGGCGGTAGAAGATGCTGAACTGCGGGATCCACGGCACCCTCTCGATGAACTGGAAGCCGTGGTAAGCGGGGGAGAAGTTCGCCGCGACGAACGCCGTGACCAACAGGGCGACCAGGGCGACGAGGGAGCCGAACCACTTGGCGAGGCGCGGCGGCAGGAACGCGACCAGCGCGCCGCCGACGAGCGGAATCAGCCAGATCGTGGTGAGGGTCATGTGAGCGCCCTCACGAGCAGGAGCACGCCTCCGATCGAGACCGCGCCCACCACGAAGACGAGGACGTAATTCCGGAAGTAGCCGCTCTGCGTCATGCTGAGCTCGCCGGCGCTCCAGCGCGCGATCAAGCCGGTGTCGACCACCGCCGCGTCGATGACCGGCCGTTCCACATCACGGAGCGCCAAACCCGCGACCCGGTCCAGAGGCCGCACGAATACGGCGTCGTAGATTTCGTCGAAGTAGTACTTGTGCTCGAGCAGCCGCTGCGCCCACGGCGCATAAGCGGTCCACGGCCGGAGGCGAAGGGCGCCGACGAAGAGCGCCGCGCCGAGGACCATCGTGAGGAGGGTGAGCGCGATCTCGGCGCCCCCGCCTTCCCATCGCATCGGGGTGACCACGCTGTTGAGGAAATCCGAAACGGCGGCCGGACCGAAGCCGAGGGCGCGCGTCTCGAGGACGCCACCGACCGTGGCCACCACCGCGAGGATGGCGACCGGCACCATCATCACGAGCGGAGGCGCATGCGGGTGCTCGACCGGGCGCTGGGGCGACGGCTTGCCCCAGAAGGAGAGCCACCACATGCGGCCGGTGTAAAAGCCGGTGATCAGAGCAGTGACGAACCCGATGAACCAGAGCAGGTGCACGGTGGCGTCGTCGGGCTTGGAGAATGCGGCGCCGAGGATCTGCTCCTTGGAGAAGAAACCGACGAAGGGGAACACACCGACCAGTGAAAGCGAGCCGACCAGGAACGTGATCGCGGTCGGTCGCATCTGATTCCACAGGCCGCCGTACTTGCGCATGTCCTGCTCGTCCTTCATGGCGTGGATGACGCTGCCCGCGGCCATGAAGAGCAGGGCTTTGAAGAACGCGTGGGAGAGGAGGTGGAAGAAGCCCGCGGCGTAGGCGCCGATGCCGACCGCGAGGAACATGTACCCGATCTGGCTCATGGTCGAGTAGGCCAGCACACGCTTGATGTCGACCTGGACGATGGCGATCGTGGCCGCGAACAGCGCCGTGACCGCGCCGACGATCGCCACGGCGCCATGCGCGTAGCTGGCGATGTCGTAGATGGGGTGCATCCGGCCGACCAGGTACACGCCTGCGGTGACCATCGTGGCGGCGTGGATGAGGGCGCTGACCGGCGTCGGGCCCTCCATGGCGTCGGGCAGCCACGTGTGCAGCGGCAGCTGCGCCGACTTGGCCACCGCGCCGACCAGCAAGAGGAACGCGGCCAGCTCGAGGCTTGGGTTGTCTGGGAGCGGCGGGGCGACACACCTCGCGTCGGGTGGGCAGTACCTGAGCGCGCCAAACACACCGGCGAACGTGACCGCGTGCAGGTTCACGAACAGGACGAAGGTGCCGAGGATCATCCCGACGTCGCCGATCACGTTCATCACGAACGCCTTTCGCGCCGCGACGACCGCCGAGTGGCGTTGGTACCAGAAGCCGATCAGCAGGTAGGAGCTCAGGCCGACCAGGGCCCAGCCGACGATGAGGAAGACGAAGTTGCCGGCCAGGACCAGCAGCAGCATGGAGAGGATGAAGATGTCCATGTAGCAGAAGAACCGGGCGTAGCTCGGGTCGTCCTCGTGCTCCATGTAGCCGACGGAGTAGGTGATGATCAGCCCGCCCACGCCGGTGATGACGAGGCACATGAAGATCGACAGGTTGTCGATCAGCAGGTCGAAAGGCACGTCGAAGGTGCCGCTCTTGATCCAGGTCCAGTAGGTGAAGTCGCCGCTCGCCTTTCCCAAGAAGAGGGCGAGGGTGCACACGAAAGACGCCCACACGACGCCCGGACCGACGATCACTGTGACGACCCTCGGCAGACGCCAACCCCGTCCGGCCAGGGCGAGGGCACCGGCGGCGGGGAAGAGGAGGATCAGGAGCGCCAGCGTCTGGTTGCTCATCCCTTCAACTCGCTCAGGTCGTCGACGTCCTCGACATCACGGACGCGAAAGATGTCGACCAGGATGGCAAGACCCACCACCGCCTCTGCCGCAGCGACTGTCATCGACATGAGCGCGAAGAGCTGGCCCTCCAGGTTTTGAAGCTGGCGGGAGAACGTGACCAGGGTCAGGTTGGCGGCGTTGAGCATGAGCTCGATCGAGATCAGGATCACGAGGGGGTTGCGGCGGACCATCACGCCGATCGCCCCGAGCGCGAACAGGATCGCGCTCAGGACCAGGAACCAGGAGGCGTCGAGCTCCGAGCCGCCGATGTTGAGCGTGCTCAATCTACCGGGAGGTGGGGCTCTCCCCCCACGCCGGCGGCCGGGGCAAGCCCGTCCGCGGGCCCCGGCTCCGAATCGTCGATGCGCTTGCGGCTGAGGTACATCGCGCCGATCGCCGCCACCAGCAGGAGGATCGAGGTGAGCTCAAACGGATAGAGGTAAGTCGTGAACAGGCCGATCGCGATCGACTGGACGGTGCCGAAGAAGGACAGGTCGGTCTGATCCGGTTTGCGGTACTCGATGCCCTGGAACAGCGCGTACATCAGGCCGAGGAGCACGAGCACGAAGAGGATGGAAAGCGAGGTTTGAAACCGGAGCCTGCCGCGACCCAGCTCGTGGGCCGGGCCAAGCAGGGTGATCACGAACAGGAACAGGACCATGACCGCGCCCGCGTAGACGATGATCTGGGCCGCAAAGACGAACTGCGCGCTCAGCAGGAGGAACAGCACCGAGAGGGCGAGCATCACGACGACCAGGCTGAGCACCGACCGAATCGGCTGGTGGAAGGTGATGACGCCGATGCCTCCGATCACTGCCACGGCGGCGGCGACGAAGAAGACGGCGATCGCCAACTACTTCTTGTCCTGCGCGTGGAGTCTGGCCTGGACGTCGGGCGGCAGCGGCTCCAGCAACTTCTCCTTGGTGTAGATGAACTTCTCGCGGCTCGTGTCGGAGAGCTCGTACTCGGGTCCGAGGACGATCGCCTGCACCGGGCATGCGTCCTCGCAGTAGCCGCAGAAGATGCAGCGAAGCATGTTGATCTCGTACGTCTTGGCGTAGCGCTCTCCAGGCGAGACGCGGTTCTCTTCGGTGTTCTCTGCGGCGATGACGAGGATGCACCCGACCGGGCACGCGGCCGCACACAGCTCGCAGCCGATGCATCGCTCGAGGCCGTTGTCGTAGCGGCGGAGGTAATGCCGCCCGCGGTAGCGTTCCGCGCGCGGTGTCTTGTCCTCCGGATACATCGTGGTGACGACCGGCCGGAACGTCTCGGTCAGGGTCGTCTTCAACCCCTTGGCCAGCGCCGCGATGTCGGACGCGACGCTTGGCCGTTCAGGTTCGGTTTCTTTCTTGTCGTCCGCCATCTCTACCCCTGCACCGCGACAAGGATGGTCGCGGTCACGATCACGTTCACCATTGCCAGCGGGAGGAGCACCTTCCAACCGAGCCGCATGAGCATGTCGTAGCGGAGGCGTGGAAACGTGCCGCGGATCCAAATGTATAGGAAGAGGAACAGGATCACCTTGAGGAGGAATGCGAAGACCGGCGGGACGCCCCACAGGTACCAGCCGCCGAAGAAAAGGAGCACCGCGAGGGCTGAGACCGTGATCATGTTCACGTACTCGGCCAGGTAGTACATGACGAACTTCAACCCGGAGTACTCGGTGAGGAATCCGCCGATGAGCTCCTGCTCCGCCTCCGGCAGGTCGAAGGGCGCGCGGTTCGTCTCCGCGACGGCCGAGATGACGTAGATCACGAAGCCGATCGGGGTGAGGAGGATGAGGGGAATCGGGCCCGTGTACGGCCCCCAGTGCACCGTGTACTCGGCGATGTCGCGCAGGCGCAGCGAGCCGACGATCATGAACGTCGGCACGAGGGACAGGCCGAGCGACATCTCGTAGCTGATCAGCTGGGCCGCCGAGCGCAATCCCCCGAGCAGCGAGTACTTGTTGTTCGACGCGTACCCGCCGATGACGATCGCGTACACGTTCAGCGCGCTCACCGCGAAGACGAGCAGGATGCCGACGTTGACGTCGGCTATCCAGTACTGGACGTTGTACCAGAGGCCGATGGGAATCACGGCCCACGCCAGGAAGGCGGCGGCGACCGCGATGGTCGGCGCGATCACGTAGAGAAGCCGGTCGGTCTTGGCGGGGATGAAGCTCTCTTTGAAGGCGAGCTTGATTCCGTCCGCCGCAAGCTGCAGCAAGCCATAGGGCCCGACCCGGTTCGGTCCGGGGCGGCGCTGAATCCGCCCGAGCGCGACCCGCTCGAACCACACCGTGTACGCGGTCGCGGTGAGGAGGACGAACAGCAGCAACGCGATCGCGACGACGACGATCACCCAATGGCCTATCGGGTTGGTGTAGAGGTCGTTCATGGGTGCGCCGGGCCGACGAGCACGGGCGGGGGAGCCGGGTTCGGATCCGGGGGCTGGACGGCGATCTCGCGCTGGATGGGGAAGATGCCCGGGTAGTCGAGGCTCAGGCCGAGCGCGGTCCCGAGCTCGCAGAGCACGTCCCAGCCCTCTTTGAGCGGAGGCTGGATCCTGACCGCGGGCCTGAGGAACTGGACGGTCCCCTCGACGTTGGTGTAGCTGCCCTGGCGCTCGGCGAAGGTGGTGGCCGGCAGCACGACGGCGTTCTCGTACCCGGCGCGAGGCAGGTGGTCCCAGGCGGCGATGAACTGGACCGACCTCGGGACCCCGGCCGTCGGCGGCGGCCCCCAGCAGAGGAGGGCCTCGACGCCGTCGAGGTCATCCCAACCGGCCACGCCGGCCGCGAGTGCGCCGCGCTCGTTGGTCCCGCGGTAAAGAGGCAGCTCCTGGCCGCCGACCTTCTCCGCCAGGTCGCCGCACGCCACGGCAAGCTCGTTGATGTCCTCACTGCCGTGTCCGTCGCCGAAGAGGATCGCGACCGGGCCGCCCGGTTCCTTGAGGAGCTCGTGGGAGGCAAGCTTGCGCACCTCAGCGGCGGCCGAGCCCGGCGCGTTGCGGACGTGAACCGTCTCGGGGTGCCGGTCGAGGTCCACGCCCTCCGGATAGACGACGATCAGCCTGGCGCCACGCTTGCTTACCGCCTTCTTGACCCTGAGGTCGATGATCGGCACGTCGTTCTCGATGTCCGACGCAACCACGATGATGACGCGCGCGTCATCTATCTCTTTGATGCGCATCGTGGGCCCCGCTGGGGCCGGGAGCGCGGTCCGGCCGTGCATCTTCACCCTCGCCCCCTTCAGCGGGCCGTCGAGGATGCGCCGGAACAGGAACGCCTCCTCATTGGTGATGTCCTGGGGCAGCGAGACGCCGAGCCTGGCTCCCTTGCCCTTGATGCCGGCGGCGACCGAGCTGATCGCATCCGCCCAGGTCGATTTGCGACCGGCGACGGTCGGCGTGCGCAGCCGCGAAGCATCGTTGACGTCGGTGTAGTCGAAGCGGCCGCGGTCGCAGATCCAACCTTCGTCGATGTCGTCGTTCTCGTGCGACGTGATGCGGACGAGCTGACCGCGGCGCTCCCACTGGGTCATGCTGCAGCCGACCGAGCACTTCGAGCAGATGGTTTCGGTGTGGGTCATGTCCCACGGCCGCGACTCGAAGCGCCAGACGCGCGATGTCAAGGCGCCGACCGGGCAGAGGTCGATGATGTTGCCGCTGAAGATCGACTGGAGGGGTTGGTCGAACTGGTTGGTTATGAACGAGTGGACGCCGCGCTCGTCCGTTGTCAGCTCCTGCTCCCACGCGATCTCGTCGTAGTAGCGGGTGCAGCGGTAGCAGAGCACGCACCGCTCCCGGTCGAGCGCGATCCTGTCCGAGAGCGGGATCGGCTTCTTGAAGTGGAGGCGGGGCCCGTCGATGCGGCTGGTCGGGTAGCCGTGCCTGAAGGTGAAGTCCTGCAGCGGACACTCGCCGCCCTTGTCGCAGATGGGACAGTCGAGCGGGTGGTTGGCGAGCTCGAACTCCAGGATGTCGGCTCGGGCCTGCACGGCCATCGCGCTCTGGGTGCGGACGACCATCCCCTCAGAGACCGGTGTCGTGCAGGCGGTCTGGGGGCGGGGCGGCCCGGGGGAGAAGTCGACCAAGCACATTCGACAGGCGCCGACCGTGTCGAGCTTGTGGTGGTAGCAGAAGACGGGGATCTCGATGCCGATGGTCTTGGCGGCCTCGACGATGAGCGTTCCGGCGGGTACGGTGATCTTGTGGCCGTCGATGGTGACGTTGACGTCAGGCATCTGCCGGCACCGCCACGACGTTGCACTGGTGCCTCAAGGCATGGTCTTCGTATTCCTCGCGGAAGTGGCGGAGCGTGGAGTCGATGACCCACCCTCCCGAGTCGCCCAGTCCGCACAGGCAGCGGCCGTTCTGCAGGCCGTCGGAAACCCGCTGGAGGAGGTCGAGCTCGACCTGGGAGCCTTCGTTGGCGAGGATCCGCTCGTAGGTTCGGACCGCCCAGTCCTGCCCGACTCGGCACGGCGTGCATTTGCCGCACGACTCGTGCGCGTAGAACTGCAGCAGCCGGTAGGCGGCGCGGACGACGCAGTGGGAGTCGTCCATCACTATCACGCCGCCCGACCCGCCCATCGACCTTGCCGCGGCCAGCGCCTCCATGTCGGTCGGGGTGTCGAGCATCGACTCGGGCAGAACAGGCGCCGATGAGCCGCCCGGCCAGAAGACCTTCACCCGACGCCCCTCGGGCGGTCCGCCCGCCAGCTCCATGATCACGTGGCGGAAGGTCGCGCCGAGCTCCACCTCGTAGACACCCGGCTTGCGCACGTTGCCGCTGACCGTCAGCAGGCGGGTCCCTGGCGATTTATCGGTCCCAAGCCTGGCGTAGGCGGCGCCGCCGTTGGTGATGATCCACGGGACGGTCGCCAGCGTCTCGATGTTGTTGAGCAGGGTCGGCCTTCCCCAGGCCCCCTTGACGGCGGGGAAGGGAGGACGCGATCGCGGCTGCGCTCGCTTGCCTTCGAGGGACTCGAGGAGCGCGGTCTCTTCGCCGCAGATGTACGCGCCATGGCCGCGGTAGAGCCGGATGTCGAGGGGGTAGTCCTTGCCCATCGGCCTGGAGCCGAGGTAGCCCTTCGCGCGCGCTTCCTCGATGGCCTCGATGAGCATCCGATGCGGTTCGTCGTACTCGCCGCGGATGTAGACCCAAGCCTGGTTGGCTCCGACCGCGTACGCGGCGATGAGGATGCCCTCCACCACCACGTGGGGTGAGTTCTCGAGGATGTAGCGGTCCTTCGCGGTCCCAGGCTCCGATTCGTCGGCGTTGACCACCACGTACTTCGGACCTGGCGCGTCGCGATTGATGAAGCTCCACTTCGTGCCGGTGGCGAAACCGGCGCCGCCCCGGCCGCGCAGACCGGATGTCTTGACCTCGTTGGTGATGTCGGCCGGAGCCATGTCAAAAAGGGCCTTCCGAAGCGCGGAGTAGCCGCCCGCTTTCGATTCGTAGACCGCGAGCTTGTGAAGGTCGGGCGTACCGAACCAACGCGTGAGCACGTGCTGCGCCTGGTCGCCGTACGACCCTCGAAGCTCAGGCATCGGCGGCCTTCCTCTTCCTGGGCGTGCGTGGACGCTTTGCGGTCGCCCTCTCCTCCTTGGGGGAGCGATCGGAAGGCACGGCGCGCGTCCGCGCGTTGTCCTGATCGCGCTTTGCGCGCAGGGTCGGGGTGAGGGGCGCGGAAGAACGACGTTCAGCCACCAGCCGCTCGATTTTCTCCGCCGTGAGGTCGTAGTGATACCGGTGGTCGAGCCGCATCATCGGCGCGAACTCGCACGCACCCAGGCATTCGACCTCCTCGTAGCTGAACAGCCCGTCCGCCGACACCACATCCGGCGCGGTGACCCCGATCGACCTCTTGACGTGATCGACGATGTCGTAGGCCCCGCGGATCATGCAGCTGAGGTTGGTGCAGACATAGAAGCGGTGCTTGCCGACCGGGTTCAGGTGAAACAGCGAGTAGAAGGTCGCCACACCCTCCACGTATCCAGGGTCGAGCTCCAGGGCGTGCGCGATCTCGCTCATCGCCTCGGGTGTGAGGTAGCCGAGCTCCTCCTGGGCCAGGTCGAGCGCGGGCATCACCGCTGACCGCGGTTGTGGATACCGCGCCGGGAGCCCCCTGATCTCTTTCAAGACATGCGCGGACAGCACGCTCTCAGTCTGTGGGGATTTCATCGGTCCACGTCACCGAGGACGGCGTCGGCGGTGCCGATGATCGCTACCATGTCGGCGACCATGTGGTTGAGCGCCATGCGCTCCAGCGGCTGCAGGTTGACGAACGAGGCCGCCCGGAACTTGACGCGGCGCGGTTTGTGCGTGCCATCGCTCACCACGTAGCATCCGTTCTCGCCGCGACCCGACTCGACCGCCACATAGACGTCACCGGGCGGGACCGAGTAGCCCTCGGTGAACAGCTTGAAGTGATGGATCACCGCCTCCATCGACGTCTCCAGCTCCTCTCGTGGCGGCGGCAGCATCTTCCGATCGTCGACGTTGACCGGCCCGTCCGGCAACCTGTCCAGGGCCTGGCGCAGGATCTTTGTGGCCTCGCGCATCTCCTTGATGCGCACGAGGTAGCGCCCGTAGCAGTCGCACAGGTCCGAGGTCGCGACCTCGAAGTCGTAGGTCTCGTACCCGGAGTACGGCACGGCCTTGCGCAGGTCCCAGGCAACGCCGGAGCCCCGAAGCATGGGACCTGTTGCGCCCAGGACCTTTGCGTCTTCCGCCGGCAGGATGCCGATGCCGACCGTGCGGCGGCGCCAGATAGGGTTCATGGTCAGCAGGTCCTCGTATTCGTCGATGTTGCCCGGCATCTTGCGGACGAAGGTGTCGAGCATCTCGAGGAAGCGCGGAGTCGCGTCCGCCGCAACGCCGCCGGGCCTGATGTACGACGTGTGCATCCGATAGCCCGAGATCTCCTCGTTCATGTCGAGGATCGTGTCCCGTTCGCGAAAGCAGTACATGAGCATGCTCATCGCACCGAGCTCGATGCCGCTCGTGCCGAGCCAGACCAGGTGCGACGACAGGCGGGTGAGCTCGGACATGATCACCCGAAGCGCCTGCGCGCGCGCCGGCACCTCGACGCCCATCAGCCTTTCGACCGCGAGCGCGTAGGCGAGGTTGTTGATCGGAGGCGACAGGTAGTCATGCCGGTCGGTGAGCACGACAACCTGCTGCCAGCGCAGCGCCTCGGCCTGCTTCTCGATCCCGGTGTGCAGGTAGCCGATCACGGGTTTGAGACTCTTCACCTGCTCCCCGTCGAGGTCGACGATCAGGCGCAGCACGCCGTGAGTGGACGGGTG
>JBKPCF010000055.1:0-15691 GCA_046727235.1 Candidatus Dormiibacterota bacterium | reverse complement strand
GGGACCGGCAGTCTACCTACCTCGGGAACTACAGGTGATTGCCAATTTGCCGAGTACATACACTCGTCATCGGTTAGAGCGACGTGCCATCAAAGCATTGATGCTACGTCGTGGACGATTGAGCCAAGTGTCTTCCCAGGCTTCGTTGGCATTCCCACTTTCCACGTAACCGGCACCGCTACGTTGGATCCGGCTAGGGCCGCTCCCATTTGCCTGACTCTCCCAGGTGTAGCTCCGGCTAGCTTCACCGACTTCGACACTTTGCTACCTGCCATCCCTGGCCATACCAGCCTGCCGAGTTCCTTCCTCATCCCCGGCTCGGTTGGAGAGCTTCAACTCCAGGTGACACCGCTTCCGTAGCCGGAACAATATCGCTTCATGCAGATGGAATCCGGCCGCCGGATCACTCGTCGGCCGGATTCATCGTAATTGCCCCTGCGTGGCGCGTTCTCCGGTCCCGCCCTGGCCGAGATCGACTAGCCGCTCCGCGCCGCGAGGGTGATGCTGATTGGCGACGTGATTGGACGGCGTCGCTGAGTCGCCGCGGGTTGCTGCCTGGATGATTGCCGCAGGAGTCGTTCTGTTCAAAGCAGCACTGGGCAGACCATCGAAATGAGGCACAACCCGACGAGGCCTGAGCTCGGAGGTCGGCAACATTGTCGAGGTCGGGATCTCTGGCCCACAACTTGCCGGATGCGAGCACAGGGCGAGGCTGTTGCTGTATCCGTTGGCTGCACAGTCACCCATGCCGCGGCATCGTTGGCGCGATTTTGTGTTCCAAATTGGCAGGGGCGGAAGGATTCGAACCCTCGGCCCTCGGTTTTGGAGACCGATGCTCTGACCAGACTGAGCTACGCCCCTATGCGCCTACGGAATTCTACCCAACCCCCTCCAGCCGTCCGGACGCCCGCGGCTAGCATTCCAGTGAGTGGCAGCGTTCCTCGCCAACGTCGGAGTCAACTCGAGTCACGCCGCCCATTCGCCGCTCTTCGCCGACGCCACCTTTGAGCTCCTTCCAATTCCCGAACCCAACAAGTGGCGCGCCCCGATGCTCCGCATGCGCGACCTGCCGCACGCGCGCAGCCATGCTCCGGCAGCGTGGCTCGACCGCGCGGTTCATCTCGACCCCGACCTGACGTCCGATATCCCAACCTACGGCGACAACTGCCGCCGAGCCGGCCGCGCATTCAGCCTCCGTCGCGCGCAATCGGGCGACCTCGTTGTCTTCATTGCTCGGCTGCATCCTCACGCCACGCCCGGCGGCTTCCATCTCGTCGGCTTCCTTGACATCGACGATGCGATCACTGACGTCACGTCAGATCCTGGACCCGGGTGGTGGGACGGCAACGCTCACGTAAGACGGGCGCGAGCCACAGGCAGGTGGGATTCGTTCTGGGTCTTCCGAGGCGCAGCGCGGAGCCGGCTCCTCGATCACGCCATTCCATTCACCCGGTGTGAGGCCCAGGCACTGTTCGGGACCGCGACCCGATGGCCGTCACACCGCACCGAGCTGCAAACCATCGGCTCCTACACCCGTGCGGTGCGAAGAGTCGAAGGCTCCGGAGAGGAATGGCTGCGAGCAATAACCTGCCGGTCCTGATCGTGGGCGACGTCCACGGCGACTTCGAGCGCCTCTTCGCGGCGCTCAAGCCTTACCCCGCGTCCGAGTGGCAAACAGTCTTTCTCGGCGACCTGGTCGACTACGGCCTGTTCGGCGTCGGCTGTCTGCGCTTCGCCCGTGACCGCCAAAACACCGAGGTCCTGCTCGGCAATCACGAGGTCGCCATGCTCTGGGCGCTCCGCGACCCGACCCGCATCGGTTTCTGGATCAGCATCGGCGGCCAGCCCCACGACCTCGACGAGCTGCGCCAGGACGAGGAGCTGCAAGAGTGGACGCGCCGGCGCCCAGCGCTGATCAAGCTCGACGACGGCACCCTGGTCCAGCACTGCGGCAACGACGCCTACCTCAACCTTGGCTCCACCATCGGCGACATCAACGATCGGGTGCAGGACCTGCTCCACACCAGTGGCGAGGCCACGCTCTGGGACCTGCTCAGCAGCGCCAACATCTTCGAAACCCAGCCCGCGCGAGTCGACCGCTGGCTCCAGATGACCGGCAGCCGCCGCGTCGTCTTCGGCCACAAGCCGCACCGCAGCTCGAAGCCTGTGATCTACCACGGAGGCAAGGCGATCAACTTCGACGGCGGGCTCTCGCGCTCCCACCGCCTCCACCAGCGCGGTGCGCCCGTCACCGCGAGCGTGGCGCCGCTGGAGGCCTAGGCCACGGCCGGCCTGCAGTCCTTGCAAGGCCGGTAGCCCGCCGCGCGAGCCTCGTCCTCGTCGCGAAAGAACACGAAGTTCTCCTCTCGCGCGTGCCGCCCGTGATAGCAGGTCGGGAAGCAGAAGATCTTCGTGCTCCGCACTCCCTCATAGCGGATCCCCGACCGCGCCAACCTCTCCAGCCGCTTCAGCTGCACGCCCTCGAGCGTGAGAATGTCGCGTTTGGCCTGCGGTCCGCCACCACCGTAGTTGCCGATCACGCCGTCGGACCGGATCACGCGATGGCATGGGATGAAGTAAGGGATCGGGTTGTTCGCCAGCGCGGTTCCGACCGCGCGCACGGCCGCGGGGTGCCCGATCTCGCGTGCGATCCATCCGTATGGCCGCACCTCACCGCGCCTGATCTGCAGCGTCTTGCGCAGCACGGCCTGGCTGAACGGCGTGAGCTGGCGAAGGTCGAACTGCAACCGCCGCTTACCCTCGAGCTGGTCGGCGATCTTCTGCGCCATCCCCGCCGGTGGCTCGACCCGCACAAGCTCGCGTCCGACGTCCTTGCGAAACCATGCCTCGAACTCCTCGGCCGACCGGCTCCGCATGGCCGCGGACACACCGAGCCGGCTCCACGCCACGTACACAGGTCCGAGCACTGTCTCGAACATGGCGTACGAGTCCGTCACTCCCGCCTGCGCGAGAACGCGCTCGGCAAAGCCCGGCGGCGCCTTCACGTCTCCGAGCCGCTTCAGATCAAGCATCACGGTCGCCATGGTTCTCTCCTCTCAGCAGTTTCAACCCACGATGCACGTTGGCCTTGACCGTCCCGACAGGTTGGCCAAGGGCGTCCGCAACTTCCGGATACGACAGCTCCTGGACATGGCGAAGCACTACCGCCTCGCGATATCGCGCGGGCAAACAGGCCACGCGCGACGCGAGCTCGTCGATCTCCGCCCTTCGGATCACGTCCTCTTCGGGGCCCGAACCCGCGGCCGGCTCGCTGCCGTTGAGCTCGACCAGGCGCGGGCGTAAGCCCCGAACCCGGTTCCGAACCACGTTGACGGCGATCCGGTGCAGCCACGCCTTCTGCTTCAGGTCCCGTACTCGCTCGGGCGAGTAAGTGACCAGCGCCCGGTAGGCGCGCATGAAGGTGTCCTGTGCCACCTCCTCCGCGTCCATGCGGTTGCCCGTCATCGCCAGCCCAAGTGCGTAGATGCGGTCCTGGTGATCTCGCACCATCCGCTCGAAGACGCGCTCCGTACCCTCCATCAGCCTCCTAAACACGCGCGAACCCGAACCGGTTGCAGGAACCATGATGCGGTCGAAGGTGTAGATGATGCGTTCCGATGGAGGGCCGTCCAGCGGACGATTCGGTCTTGATCGCACGCGCTCAGCGCGGCGATTCGGCCGCCTATGAGGAGATAGTGCAGCGATACCAGCAGGTCGCGTTCCGCACCGCCTACGTGATCACAGGCACATCGGCCGATGCGGAGGACGCGGCGCAGGAAGCCTTCGTCAAGGCCTACAGGGCCCTGTATCGCTTTCGGCTGGGCTCTGACCTGCGGCCGTGGCTCTTGCGGATCGTGGCCAACGAGGCTCGCAACCGGATTCGATCGTCGGGCCGGCGCCACCAGCTCGAGCTTCGGCTGGCCGAAGGCTTCCGCCCGGGGGATGCGGCCCCATCCCCCGAGGCGGTGGCCATCGCGGCGGACGAGCGCAGGCGTCTCCTGGCCATGGTCAACGCCCTCGGCGAGGAGGACCGCCTGGTCATCGCCAGCCGCTACTTCCTCCAGCTCAGCGGCGAGGAGACGGCGACGGCGCTCGGCATCCCTGAAGGCACGGTCAAGTCGAGACTGTCCAGGGCCCTGGCCCGGCTTCGGACTCGGTTCGAGGAGGCGGCCAGTGCCTGAGCTCGAGGAGCAGCTGACCGCCCTGGCTGTGGCGATCGAATGGCCGCCGACCCCGAACCTGAGCGGACGCCGGCTTCACCTCCCCGCTCTCGTGGAGGTGACGCGCGAAGCGACCCGGAGGGGACGTCCGATCTGGCAAACCCGTTGGGCGCTGGCCGCCGCCGCGGTGCTCGTGATTGTCGCGACCCTCCTCGCCGTCACGCCGACCCGCGATGCGATCGCCGGCTGGCTGAACCTCCACGTCACGATCAACCGAGTCCAGAATCCCCCGACCCCGTCACCGCTGCCCTCAGGCCCCCTCGGGAGGCGCCTCGGCCTGGGCGATCCCACGACCCTCGACACCGCCCAGAGCCACCTCGGCTGGAAGATCCAGATCCCCTCCTCGCTCGGGGCTCCCGACGAGGTCTACTTGATGCCGCCGCCGCCCACCGGGCCTACCGGAGGGGAGGTCACGCTCGTCTACTCGAAGCGCCCAGACATCCCCGTCTCAGGATTGACCGGAGTTTCAGTGCTCGTCACGGAGGCTCGCGGCAGGATCAACGATATCTACTTCCAGAAGACGCTCGGCCCTGATGTCGACATCGAACAGGTCACGGTCGGCGGCCACACGGGCTACTGGATCTCGGGCCACCCGCACAATTTCATCTTCTCCGACGCCGACGGCGAGCCGCATAACGACACCCTCCGCCTGGCCACCAACACGCTGCTCTTCGACGACAACGGCACCCTTGTCCGGATCGAGGGCGAGCTGACCAAAGAGCAGGCAATCAAGATCGCGACGTCCATCCTTTGAGGAACCCGCCCGCCGAGTCCGGTGTATGGGACGCGAGGTGAGAAGCATGCGAAGACTGGCGTTCCTGATCTGTGCCGGGCTCGTGGTGGCCGGGTGTGCTGCGACGGAGGAAGGTCCTCGCACCTCCAACCACAAGCTGTATGAAGCTGTGGCCGGCCAGACCATCTCCGTGATCGACTCGCAGACTCACCGACCAGATCGGCGGCTGCCCCTCGGCGCGCCTTCCAGCGACTGGAACCACCTGTACTCGATCGCGTCGGCATCGCTCGTCGACACGGATCCGCAAACCGGATCGACGCTCCGCACGTTGAGCCTGGGCGGGAATTACACGCTGCCGCCCGCCACCGCCAACGGAATCCCGGGCGGGCTCGCCAGAAACGGGCGCTGGCTGGTCGTGGAATCGTCGACTGGCACGTCGACGCGCATGCTGCTAATCGACACCGATTCCTTGAAGGTGCAGCGGCAGGTTGACCTGCAGGGCACATTCCATTTCGACGCCGTGAGCGATGACGGCATGCGCCTGTACCTGATCCAGATCCTGAGCTCGAGGGAGTACTACGTCCGACTCTATGACCTGGTCCTGGGCCAGCTCGACGAGAACATCGTCGTCGACAAGAGCGACGGCAACCAGGCGATGACCGGCCTGCGCCTCTCAGGCGTGGCGACGCCAGGTGGCGGCTGGCTCTTCAGCATGTACGTCCGCAACCAGGAGAGCCCGTTCGTCCACGCGCTGAGCCTCGGCGGACCGTTCGCCTTCTGCCTCGACCTGCCGGGTGGCGGATACAACACCAACCAGGCCGAGATGCAGTGGTCGATCGCGATGAACCCCGACGGCACCCGCCTGTACGCGGCCAATCCCGCCACGGGAATGGTGGCGACGATCAGCAACGGCGACAACGGCGCGCCTTCGATCCTCCGCACCGCCCGTTTCGACAACCCGCGCGCCGAGAGCTCGTGGAGGTCGGGCGCCAACGCCGCGGTTGTCAGCAAGGATGGCTCGCGGCTTGTTGTCGCCGGCTCCTCGGGCGTGGCATGGATCGACACCTCGAACCTTCGCCTCCGCGCCCACACCCTCAGCGGATGGCGCGTCTCGACCATCGGGCTGAGCCCCGACGGGCAGACGCTCTACGCGATCAGCGACCGAGGACGCGTGGCCGAGGTCTCGATGAGCTCGGCCGAAGTGATCAACGAGTTCGACGCCGAGGGAGCGCCGATGGCGCTTCTGCGGGTGGCGGCGTCTTAGCCTCGTAGCCTCTGCAGGCGAGGACTGGAAGCCGCGGGTACTGCGGGAAGCTTGAGTCGGTCAAGGAGAGCCGGCACATCCAGAACGTGGTCCGCCTGCCTTTGACCGTCTTCGAGTGCAGGCACGTCGCGCAGAGCCCGACGTCGCCTCCCGATTTATCTGGCGCTGGCACGGGAAGCGGGACGGGAGGAGCGCCCGCCAACGGTTGAGTTGAGAGCCTTGACGAGGCGCTCGAGGTTGTTGGGTATGCCGTATCTCTTGCCCAGCTCCTCGACGATCTCGGGCTCGTCTGGGTAGCTGTCCCGGCGCCCGCGCGGGACCTTGATCGGCAGGTCGCGCACCGGGGGGACGACCTTCATCGCCTTCTCGAGGTAGTCGGCGTTCGCGTTACGGAAAACCCCGGCCTCGAGCATCTTGGCCACGGAGCCGTACCGCTTTACGAGCTGGGCGGCGGTCTTGTCGCCGACTCCGGGAATGCCCGGCAACCCATCCGACGGATCGCCACGGAGAATCGCGTAGTCGGAGTAGGCCTGCCCTGGGATCTTGTAACGACGCGCAACCTCCGCCTCGTCGACTTCGGCCGGTCCGCCCTTCTGCGGGTACAGAACGATGATTTCCTTGCCGCGAACCTGGCTGAAGAGGTCGCGGTCGCCGCTCGCGATCTCGATCGGCGGCTTCACCTTCGCCGCGAGTGTGGCGACGATGTCCTCGGCCTCGTAACCCTCCAGTCCAACCACGTCGACGCCAATAGCTTGGAGCGACGCCAGGATGATCGGCACCTGCGGGATGAGCGCCGGCGGGATCGGCTCGGCCGTTCGCTGCTGCTTGTAGCCCGGGATCAGCTCGACCCGCCATTCTGGTCGCCAGTCCTCGTCGGTCGTGAACGCAAGATGTCGAGGCTTGCGGTCGGTGACGTAGCGCGAAAGCGTGTCGAGCGTGCCGCGCACTGCATTGACGAGGGTTCCATCCGGCCCGCGCATCGTCTGGGGAATGGCGTAGAAGGCTCGAAAGAACATGCTCGAGCCGTCCACCAGCAGCCATTCAGGCAAGACCTGATCATGCTAGTTCGCCACAATGTCCGCGGTTTGAGACTCGCGGTCCTCAGCGCTCTCGCTTTCGTTTTTCTCGCATGCTCGAGCTCCGGGTCCGGAGGAGGGCCATCCTCGAGCGGCGAGCCTGCCGCGCCCAATGTCGCCTCCACTAAGGCGGCCGACCTGCGGACGCGCCTCGACCTGCTGCTTGGCGAGCAGGTGATGATCATCGCGAAGGAATCGGCTGCGGCGGTCAATCACACGGACGATTACGCCGGTTACACCGCGCTTCTGACGACCAACTCGAATGACCTGGCGGACATGATGCGGCGCGCGTTCGGCGCCACGACCGCCGCCAGGTTCTCGCAGGAGTGGAACCTGCAGAACGGCTACTTCGTCGACTACGCGATCGGGGTCGTATCGCATAACGACACCAAGTCGAGCGGCGCCATCGCGTCGCTCAAGACAGACTTCGTGCCGCAGTTTTCGCAGCTGATGAGCGACGCCAGCCGCCTGCCGCTGGATCCGGTCACCCAGCTGACCACTCAGCAGATGCTTCAGAACAAGGCGTTCATCGATGACGCCTTCGCGCAGAAGTTCGGCGCTTTCTACACGGACCTGCACACGGCCTACGCGCAGACCTCCCGCCTCGGCGATGCGCTCGCGGGACAGATCGCTCACGAGTTCCCGGACAAGTTTCCCGGCGACCCGGAAGCGCACGCGGTCGACGTGCGCGTGTCGCTGAACCTGCTGCTCCAGGAGCACTCGTATCTCGCGACGATGGCCACCGGCGCGGCGGCCGCGGGGCGAAGCGCGGAGAAACCGGCCTCGACGGCCGCCCTGGCCTCGAACGCCAACATGCTGGGCACCCTGTTCGCGACCTCGTTCGGAAATGCGGCCGGAACTCAGTTCGACCGAGTCTGGTCGGCGCGCGACGCGGCGCTGATCGGCTACGCCTCGGGTGACGCCGCCTCGAAGAGCGCCTTGACCGAGACGTTTGTGGCCGCATTCGCATCGCTGGCGCACGTGAACCAGACGCCGGTCGCAAGCCAGGTCGACGCGACGATCAAGGTCATCGACGAGCAGCGCGCGAAGTCGTTGAAAACCATCGCAGGCGACGACCGCATGGCGGCCGGCTCCATGCAGCCCCTGGCGGACTCAATCCAGGGCTGAGGCGATCAGCTCCAGCCCGGTTGCGGCCTCGTCGCGATTCAGAACGAGGGGTGGGCTGATGCGGACGGCGCGGGTGCCCGCAGTGAGCAGCAGCAGACCTCGCTCGAAAGCGTTTTGGACCAACTGCGAGGCGAGCTCCGGGGTCTTGAGCTCGAGCGCCAGCATCAGGCCAATTCCCCGCACGTCGGTCACGTCTTTATGACTCGACGCGATCTCGCGCAGGCCATCCTGTAGCTGCGCCCCGACCTTGGCCGCATTTTCCATCAAGCCGCTCTCGAGGAGATCGAGTGTCGCCAGCCCGGCTGCGCAGGCGACCGGGTTGCCCCCGAACGTGCTGCCGTGCGAACCCGGCGGCCAGCTCATCTGCTCGGCGCGCGCGATGAACGCGCCCAGCGGCAGGCCTGAGGCGATGCCCTTCGCAAGACAGACGATGTCGGGCTCGACGCCCCAGTGTTCGACCGCGAGCAGATGACCGGTGCGGCCCATGCCGGATTGCACCTCGTCCGCGACGAGAAGGATGCCGTGCTTCGAGGTCAGCTCGCGCAGCCTCGGCAGGAAATCGTCGGGCGGGACCAGGTAACCGCCCTCGCCCTGGATGGGCTCGACAAACACGGCCGCGACGCTTTCGGGCGGGGCCACCGTCGCGAAGAGCTCCTCGATCCGCTCGATGGTCTGATCGGTGGTCACTCCGCGTGCGGGCGTTGGAAACGGCGCGTGAAAAACCTGCGACAGCAGCGGCGCGAATCGGCGGCGCTGGCTGGCTTTGGACGCGGTCAGCGACAGCGCTCCAAAGGTGCGTCCGTGGAAAGCTCCGATGAAGGCGATGTAGCTCGGCCGGCCGGATGCGTAGCGCGCCAGCTTCATCGCGCCTTCGATCGCCTCCGCGCCGCTGTTGGTGAAGAAGACGCGCGCGGGGGTGCCGGGCAGGATCCTGTTCTCGAGGCGCTCGGCCAGCTCGATCTCGGAGCTGTAGTAGAAGTCGGTGCCCGACATGTGGAGGAAGCGGTCGGCCTGCTCCTTGATGGCGGCGACGACTTTGGGATGTGAATGTCCGGTGGTCACCACCGCGATCCCCGCGGTGAAGTCCAGAAACCGGTTGCCGTCGACGTCCGTGACCCAGCAGCCCTCGCCGCGCTCCATCACGAACGGATACGCGCGAGTGAAGCTCGGCGACATGGCTTTGGCGTCGCGCGCGATGAGCTCCGCCGCCTTTGGTCCGGGCAGCGAGGTCTTGATATCGGGCTTGGTCATCGGCGGGAAGGATAATGGTCGCCATGGCGAAGGCGAAAGCCACAAAGCCGTATTCGGTGCGTGCGGCCACCAAAGACGACCTGAAGGCGATCGTCGGAATCTACAACTGGGCCGTCAACCAGACTTTCGCCACGATCGACTCCGAACCGCTGGACTCTGAGGAGGCCCAGGCCTGGTGGGAGATGCACGGCAAGCGCTCCAAGCTGCTCGTCTCTGTCGACGACGCAGGCGTGATCGGCTGGGCGCGCCTGCTGCCGTGGAAGCAGAGAGGATTCGACGTGGTCGAGTGCCTGGTCTACGTCGACCCGGTTCACCACGGGCAAGGCATTGGGGACGCCCTGCTGCAGGAGCTCACGAACGAGGCGCGCGGGCTCGGCTACCGCACCATCGTGGCGAGCGTCGCCAAGGACAACCGCGCCGGCCTGGCTCTCTTCTCCAAACAGGGATTCGAGATCGTGGGCACGATCCGCAACGCGGCGCACAAGTTCGACCGGTGGATGGACATCACGCTGGTGCAGAAGGAGCTCGAACCTACGAGCTGACGTAGGCCGGCGGGTACACCACCTTCATCACGCCGATCCCCTGCCACTGCCCGACAACCGCAGCCGCCCGCACGTTCTGCCCCTCGTCCAGCGCGCCCGACCCTGCGAACTTCACGCCGCCCCCGTTGATGCTGTCCCCGATCGGCACATCGACCTTCTGCGCCGCCGACCGGATCGAGTCCGCGGTGACCGCGCCGCCGGCGTTCGGCAGGACATCGTGGAACAGCGTCCATCCACCCACGAAGCCGGCAACGGCCGGAATGTCCATCGACGCGCCCGTAAACACGCCTCTGGCCCTGGCAAGCAGCTCACGGCCCGCGGCGGACAGCGCCGCCGAGGTGACGTCAGCGTCGGGCTTATCCGCGGCAAAGACGCCGATCGCGCTCGCGCCGAGCCGGCGGCTGAACTCAGGCATGCAAAAGGCCGAGCTGGTTCCGATGGCGCCTTTGAATGTCACGTGGTTGGCGAGGATCGAGTCCCAGATGGCCACGCCATCGTCGAGGTAGCTCACGTCCCACAGAAAGTCGGCGCGATCTCCGGCGAGCCGAGCGGCGATGACGTCTGCGTCATACGCGTTCGGGTTGTATTCGATGACGTCGACGACGTTGATCCCCATAGACTGCGCGAGCTCCTGCTCGCCGCCTCCGACCGACCTCCCGTAGATGTCGTTCACGCGCACGACAACCGCTCGCGGCGAAGCGAGCCGGTACTGCGGCATCAGAACGTCGTGTGTGAACGTCACCGCCATCCGACCGAGAGCGCTGCCGGTCGCGACGGTGCGAAACACGTAATGCCGGTGCGCCGTGATCGGATCGGCGACCGCACCCGTCTCCCAGTAGACGGTCTTGAGCTCCTCCGCGCGGGCCGACGCCGCCGCCGAAAGCGTGCTGCCGTACGTGCCCAGGATCGCGGGCACGTGGTAGGTGCTGACGAGCGTGTCCACCGCGGTGCGCGCGGCCTCGGGCGTGGTTGCGTCTATCACCTGCAGCTCCACTTTTGCGTCGGAGAGGCGCAGCGCCGCCTGCACGCCGGCCAGCTCGTTCTTGCCGCCCGCCGCCTGGGGTCCGCTGAGCGGATAGATCGCGCCGATGGTGATCTTCGAAACCTGGTTGCTCGTCTGCGCGCACGCGACCGCGGCAAGGACGACGAGCACGACCAGGGTGAGGCGGCGGATCACGTGGCCAGAATATCGAGATCCTCTTCTGAGGCGCCCCGAGCGCGCTCGGGGCAGCCGCGCCTGCCCTTATCCTGCGGCTGTAGCGAGGGTCTCGGTGCGAGCGGCAGCCAGCTGCCGCTCGAGCTTCGGCGCCGGCGCGTAGCCGTAATTCACGTGCACCGCCCGCCCGTCAGACGCCATCACGACGGTCGTCGGCAACGTGTAGACGTGAAACCTCTCCGCCAGCGCGCGCTCGGCGATCGCGTCCACCCTGTCCACCCGGACGCCATCGAGCCGCGCCAACGCGGGCTCCTGGTGCGTGCGGCACACCGTGCAGCTGTCGCCGGTGAAGTAAAGGATGTAAGGCTCAACGGACGGCGCGGCGCCGGCACCAATGGCCAGCCGCCTGGCGCGACGAGACCGCAGGGCCTCCAGGCCGGCGGCGGCGAGCACAACCGCGCCCACCACCGCCAGAGCCCAGAGCTGCGCGCTCATGCGCGCACCCACCCCCGCCGCTCAAGCTGGAAGAAGATCTGGCAGCCGAGGCAGTAGCCGAACGCCAGGTTCACAAACGCGAGCACCGCGACCAGCAAGGCAAGCGCCAGGCCGATCACCGGCACCGGGATCAGAAACACCGAGGCCACCGCGAGAAAGACCCCGCCCAGGCCCTGCGCAAAGTTATGAGGTTCCGGCCGGTCCTGCACCGGTCGCGGCTTGACGATGCCGCGCGGCTTGAGGACCTTGAAATAGATCTGCTTGAATAGCGCCAGCCGCGGC
Organism: Candidatus Dormiibacterota bacterium; assembly: GCA_046727235.1. Taxonomy (GTDB): domain Bacteria; phylum Chloroflexota; class Dormibacteria; order Dormibacterales; family Dormibacteraceae; genus 40CM-4-65-16. The sequence continues at coordinate 3,544 of JBKPCF010000055.1, read as the reverse complement.
GCGAACGTGCCGAGCACCAGCACGACCGCTAGCAGTGGGATCAATACCAGCAGCGGCCGGAAAACGGCGCTGCCCACGAACGCGACCAGCACCGTCGCGATGATCCCGGCCTGGTTGACCTTGAGAGCCGAGTGATCGACGACCTGAGTAGCCGTGCTCACTTCTCGATGGGAACTCGTATCGAGCTGCCCCACTCGGTCCACGACCCGTCGTAGTTCTTGACGTCGGGATAGCCGAGCAGCTCGTGCAGGACGAACCACGTGTGCGCCGAGCGCTCGCCGATTCGGCAGTACGCGATCACCTCTTTGTCCGGGACGACGCCCTTGCCGCCGTAGATGTCCTTCAGCTCGTCGAGGCTCTTGAAGGTCCCGTCCTCGGCGTTGACGGCGGTCGCCCACGGGATGCTCGCCGCGGTGGGGATGTGGCCGCCGCGCTGGGCGCCCTCCTGGGGCAGGTTCTCGGGCGCGAGCAGCTCGCCCGAGTACTCCTTTGGCGAGCGCACGTCGACCAGCGCCACCTTGCCCAGCTTGTCGAGGACCTGGTCTCGGTAGGCGCGGATCTGCTCGGCCGGCGAGCCCTGGAAGTGGTAGCGCGTCTCCGCATAGCTCGGCACGTCGGTCGAGTACGGCCGGCCTTCCTTTTCCCACTTGACGCGGCCGCCGTCGACCAGCTGGACCTTGTCGTGGCCGTAGTACTTCAGCGCCCAGTACGCATAAGCCGCGAACCAGTTGTTGTTGTCGCCGTAGAGCACGATCGTCGTGTCGGGCGTGATGCCGCTCTTTCCAAGCAGCTCGGCGAGCGCTTCCTTCGGCGCGATGTCGCGCGCCAGCTGGTCCTGAAGCTCCCGCTTCCAGTTCCAGCCCAACGCTCCCTCGATGTGGCCCTTTTCGTACGAGGTCGTGTCGACGTCGACCTCGACCAGGCGAATGCCCGCGTCCTTGGCATGCTCGGCGATCCACCCCGTGGATACGAGTGCCTTGGTCTGTGTCTGAGAGCTCAATTCCAATTCCTCCAGAAAATGCAGATGACGAACTGACGATTCGGAAGAGGCGATCGGTCGAGTGGGCGCGCCTCGCCTAGCGGGGCGCGAGCAGACGACCGGGGCTAGCTACAGAAGCAGGCCGGGATGTGGGTCAGGCGTTGGGCAGGCCAGATGAGATCCCGCATCGACGTTCAATTCTAGGCAACCTACGGAAGCAGTGGACGATTCCGCACAATTGCGACCGTGTCGCAAGTAGAGCTCGTCAAGTACGAGGCGCTCGGCAACGACTACCTGGTGCTTGAGCTCCCCGGGCCGCTCGAAGCGCTCGTCGAATTGCTGCCGGCGCTCTGCGACCGACACCTCGGGCTGGGCTCCGATGGGCTGCTGGCCTTCGACGTGGCCACGATGACCGTTCGGATCTTCAACCCGGACCGCTCCGAGGCGCAGAAGAGCGGCAACGGGCTTCGCATCACGGCCGCCCACGCCGTCCTCCAGCACGGCGCGCCTAACCGCTTCGAGCTCAAGACTGCGGATCGGTCCAACGCAGTGGTGGTGAAGTCTCGAGGTCGCGCCCAAGTCGTGACCGAGCTCGATATCGGCCGGCCGTCATTCCGCGCCGCCGACCTGCCCGCCAAGTTCGAAGGCGAGCCGGACCACGTGACGCTGGAGACCCTTGCCGGCAAGGTTGAGGCGGTGCTCGTCTCGGTCGGCAATCCGCACTGTGTCGTCTTCGGCCAGCCGGTGACGAAGGAGAGATGCATCGAGCTTGGGCCGCTTTTAGAGCGGCATCCGGCGTTCCCTCAGCGGACCAACGCCCAGCTGTGCGAAGTGGTCGATCGCGCGCGCGTACGTGCGGAGATCTGGGAGCGCGGCGCCGGCTACACGCTCGCTTCGGGCACCAGCGCGAGCGCTATCGCGGCTGCCTGCATGAGGCGTGGCCTCGTCGACGACATCGTGGCCATAGACATGCCGGGCGGCAGCCTGGAACTGCGTCGCGAGGAAAACGGCAACCTGCTTCAGACCGGGCCGGCCCGGCGCGTCTACCGCGCGACGATCGACCTACGCGACTTTGCTTAGCCGGGCGACCGCATCGGGCAGCTGATCCAGGCCGCCGATCACGGCATCTGCCAGGGCAGGGTCGTCTTTTGCCGCGTGGCGGTTGACCCAGATCCGCGTGATGCCCAGATCGTGGGCCGGCTGGATGTCGTGAAAGTAGCTCTGCGCGACGTGGATCCACGCGTCTGCCGACGAACCGAAAGTCGACTGAAACAGCCGAAAGTGCGCAGGGCTCGGCTTGTAAGCCGAAACGTCCTCGGCGGTGACGACTGCGTCAAACGATGCGGGGAGGCGCCGTTGGGTAAGGGCGATGATGTCGCGATCGCAGTTGGTCAGCAGCGCCAGCTTCCAGCCGTCTTTTCGAAGCTCGGACAGGGCCGGGCCGACATCACCGAAGGGCGGCCAGTACGGAATGGTGGCGACCAGCGCCGTCGCGTCATCCGGCTTCAGGTTGAGGTCGAGCCGTTTGGCGGCCCGGCGCGTCGCCTCCGTCAGGACGGCACGGTAGCGCTTGAACGAAGGCTCGCCTTCCACCTCGGTCTCGGCAGTGATGTATGCATCGAGGAACGCATCACCCTGGCCCGGAAACAGCAGCTCGCCGGTCGTCCGAATCCCGTGACGCCAGTCGATCAGCGTGCCGAAGCAGTCGAAGGTCAACCAGCGATCGGCCATCGAAGAGCTACTGCCCGGCGGCGCGGAACGAAAGAGTCTTCTTCGTCGCCTGGTCGACCTCTTCGGGCGTGAGCAGGACCGTCGTCCGCGTTCTCACGGTTCCAGTCGACGCGATGCCCATTGAAAGCGCCGTCGCGGTGACATTGTCCGGGACGTCGACGATCGACACCACGTCGTTGTCGCCAAACGCGAAGTAATAAGCCTCGAGGTGCCCGCCCATCGCTTTGACGGCCGATTCGACCGCCTGGCGCCGGCCGCTCCCACCTTCCTTCAGCACGCCTTTCAAGCCTTCGGCCGTGTAGGACCCGGTGACCAAGTACTTCGGCATTTGCGTCCTCCTAATTTCGGTGGTGAGGATCGATCATCCGCCGCCGTGTCGCAGGTGGCGCGGCGTTGCGAGAGCAATCGTCGCAGACGCCCACAACCAGCACCTCGGTGCGCACGGGCTTGAAGCCGTGGCCTGCCTCGAGATGGGCCTCGAGCTCGTGCACGAACTCTTCCTGCACGTGCATCACACCGCCGCAGACCTGGCACACCGCGTGATGGTGATCTCCGCTCGCCAGCTCGTAATGCGTCGGTCCGTCGCCAAGGTGCGCGGCGTAGACCGAGCCTGACGCGGTCAGTGCGTCGAGGGCGCGATAGACGGTGCTGCGTGGAAACCCGGGTTTTGTCCTGTGCAGCTCGAGCGTGAGCTCGTCCGCGGTGCAGTGACCGCCGAGCCTCACGATCGCGTCGTAGACCATCTGCCTCTGCGTAGTGCGCCGCATGCCTGGCGCCAGCATCAGCGACCGGCTATGACGTGAAGCGACCGATCCGCTTTCGTCAGCACACGAC
>JBKPCF010000054.1:0-16639 GCA_046727235.1 Candidatus Dormiibacterota bacterium | reverse complement strand
GTCCAGACCATGGCCGTGGCGATCAGTTCCGGCGGAAAGGGACCGGCTTCGACTGAGGTGATGACGACCTGTCCCCCCTCGGCGACCTCCTGCAGCAGCGCGGCCCGGCGCTCCCCGTCCAGCTCCGAAAGCACGTCATCGAGCAAGAGCACGGGACGCTCGCCTGCTCGGCGCTCGATCAGAGCCGCCTCGGCCAACTTCAGGCTGACCACGGCGGTTCGCTGCTGCCCCTGCGAACCGTAGGAGCGGGCATCGCGGCCGTCGAGCAACACGCGCAGGTCGTCCCGGTGTGGACCGACGCTCGTGGATCCGCGCCTCAAGTCCTCGGCAAGGGAGTTATGCACAGCTTGGGCCAGGTTTTCCGGAGGCCCCAGGTACTGAATTTCCAGGCGTTCGCCGGCCGCGATCTGGGCATGACAGCGCGCGGCTTCAGGTTCGAGCTCCATCACGGCTTTGGCGCGCGCGTCAACGATCTGGGTGGCGACCTCGACCAGCTCGTGATTCCAGGCCTCCAGCACGTCGTCGCCGCCTTCCCCGGCGGCAATGCGTTTCAAAAGGCTGTTGCGCTGCTCGAGGATCCGGCGCAGGCCGCCCAGGGCGCGGGCGTAACCGGAGTTGACCTGGACCAGCATCTGGTTGAGAAAGCGCCGGCGCAGCTCGGGACCGGCTTTGACGAGGCCAAGGTCGTCGGGCCAGAAAAGGACGATCCGAAAGTGGCCCGGAAGGTCGAACGCCCGCCGCCGGACGCCATCGACCTCGATCGTGCGGCGCGCCCGCTCTCCGTCGACGTCTAGCGCGATCGCGATCGAGCGGGTTGTCGCGCCGCTCTCAACCTCGGCGTCGATTCTTGACCCGGGGCCGGCCGGCCCGACCAGCTCGAGCTCACGGCGTGCCCTCGGCGAAGACGAAAGGGCAAGCATGGCGACCGCCTCGAGCAGGTTGGTCTTGCCCTGTCCGTTCGGCCCGATGAACACGTTGACGGCCGGCCCCGGCGTGAGGTCCAGCTGCGCGTAGTTGCGGTGGTTGCGAAGACGCAGGCGACGGAGGCGCACCTTTTCCCAGGGCGCCGCTAGGACATCGCCACCCGCACGGGCATGATCACGTAGAGGTAGTGGTCTTTGCCCGGCGGCCGCATGAGCCCTGGGCTGAGGGGACCGTCGAACAGCAGCTCGACCTCATCCTCCCCAATCACCCCAAGGGCGTCCAGGACGTAGCGGGCATTGAAGGCAATTTGAATGTCGGATCCATCCACGTCGGCCGTCATCTCGGCCTTGCTGTCTCCGACCTCGTTGGTGGTGGCGGAGAGGGTCAGAGCGCCGGACTGCGCCTTGACGCGAATCACGTTGGCGCTGTCGCGGGCGAAGAGGGAGACCGCGCGCACGGTCTGAGTGAGCTCCGCGGTCGGGACCCTCACCTTGGTCGAGCTCTTGCTGGGGATAACCTGTGCGTAGTTGGGATACTTCCCGTCGATCAGCCTCGAGGTCAGCTCGGAGCTGCCGGCCCGGAAGAACACCTGGTTGCGGGCCTTGGAGATGATCACCTCCACTTTCCCGGGCTCGCCTTTGAGCACCCTTGCCAGCTCGGCGAGCGCCCGAGCCGGGACGATCAGGCTCGCTTCCAGGTCGCTGGGCCCCGCGGCGGCCAGCTTCCTGACCGCGAGGCGGTGGCCGTCGGTGGCGGCCAGGGTGAGGTTCCCGCCCTGGACCTGGACCAGCACACCGGTCAGCACAGGACGAGCCTCGTCGGTGGACGCGGCCATCTGGGTCTGCTCCACCGCCCCGACCAGGTCCTCGAGCGCAACCTCGAGCCGGTCACCCTCGTCCGGGCGCGGTCCGGGTGGGAACTCCTCTGCCTCGATGCACTTGATGTGAGTGTCGAATCGCGCGCAGCGCAAGCTGAGCGATTGCGTCGCCGAATCAAGCGTCAGCTCGAGGTCATCGTCCGGAAGCGTGCCTACAAAGTCGGTCAGCAGCCTTGCGGGTGCGGTCGTCGAGCCTTCCGACGCGACCTCGGCGGGGACCACCTTGCGAATGCCAATCTCGAGGTTGGTCGCGGTGAGAGCAAGGCCTTCTGACGTCGTTTCGATGAGGATGTTGTTGAGGATCGGCAGGGTGGTCCGGCTGGAGATGGCGCGGGACACGACCTGGAGCGCCTGGCCAAGCACTGCCGGCTTGCACGTGACCTTCATTTGAGCCGCGAGAACTTTGGCATTCAAGACAGTTGTCCCCCGTTAAAAGAGTTTCTTTTGATTGAAGTCATCCGTAACCGATAACAGTAAGCGCTGTGCGGACTGTGGATGTCGAGATCATTTACAGATCGGAATGAGCCTTGGATAAGGTCTGGGCAATCAAAGGACAGCCTGCGCGTGGCTGTTGAATCCATGGGGAGAAGATGACCGCCTGAAGTCCATCCCATCCGCATCCCCAGCCGCTTCTCAAAACCTGTGGAGACGCTCACTGGACGTAAAGCTTTTCCCGGATCGACTGGACTTCGTAACGCAGCCGCTCGTCCTCTTTCAGCTCGTTCGCGATCTTCTCGATGGAGTGGAGGGCGGTCGTGTGGTCGCGACCGCCGAAGGCTTTGCCGATCGCCGGCAGCGATGAGGGCGTCTCTTCGCGAACCAGGTACATGGCGACCTGGCGGGGGAACACGATGTGCTTGTCGCGCCGCTTGCCCTTCATGTCGTCGAGCGTGACGTTGTAGTAGTCGGCGACCAGCACCTGGATTCGTTCGACGTTGATCGGTTTGCGCGTGCCGGCAGGGATGATGTCGGACAGCAACCGCGCCGCCTCTTCTTCGTCGAGCTGTCTCTGGTGCACCGCGGCGAAAGCCTGGACGCGGGTGAGGGCGCCCTCGAGCTCGCGGATGTTTCGCTGCACCTTGTGGGCGATGAAGTTGAGGACTTCCTCCGGGATCAGGCCGCCGTTGTCGCCAAGCTTCGAGTGCAGGATTGCGAGGCGGGTCTCGAAGTCTGGGGGCTGGATGTCGGCGATGAGCCCCCACTCGAATCGCGACCGAAGACGGTCTTCCAGGGTCGGGATCTCCTTGGGCGGTCGGTCGGACGAGATGACGATCTGCTTGTTGATCTCGTGCAGCGCATTGAAGGTGTGAAAGAACTCTTCCTTGGTGCGGTCCTTGCCGGCGAGAAACTGCACATCGTCGATGAGGAGCACGTCGACAGTCCGATACTTGTGCCGGAACTCTCCCATCCGCGCGGTCGCGATGGAGCTGATGACCTCGTTGGTGAATTGCTCCGACGTGAGGTAGACCACGCGCTTGCGTGGAAATCGATCGTGGACCTCGTGACCGATCGCGTGCATGAGATGGGTCTTGCCGAGACCCACCCCGCCATAAAGGAAAAGCGGGTTGTAACTGTCGCCTGGCGCCTCAGCCACTGCCTTCGCGGCCGCGTGAGCGAACTGAGAGTTATGACCGACAACGAATGATGAGAACCGAAATCGCGCATTCAGCTCAGAAGGTGCGACGAGCTCTATCTCGGCGACCGGCTCGACACCGTTCTCGTGACTGTTCTCACCCGTATGGTCCCCATCGAACAGGGCATGCGCCGGGCGGTGCCCGGAAGGTGCAATGACGAAGTCGATGTCGACCTCCGAGCCGGTGACTGCCTGCAGAGTCTCCTGGATCAGTCCTGCGAAACGGTCTTCGAGCCAGTCCTTGGCGAGCTTGCTCGGAACGCCGATTCGAAAGGTGCCGCCATCAGCGGAAACGACCGATGTGTTCTTCAGCCACATGTCATACGTACGCTTGGCCAGCTGAAATCGAAGCTCCTCCTGGACCTGAGACCAGATCTGGTCCTGGTTCACTCCACCTCCTCCTCTACTGCCGCCAGCACCGCGTGGATTGACCCGTCGGCCGTTGTGGATCGCCGCCGCGCTCGGCCCGTAAAACCTGTGGACAAGCTGGTATCAACTGCCCCGTCATCGGCGGCCGCGCTCTCACCCGGGCGCCGATCTTTGAATGGCGCTCGGGGCGACCGCGGATTCAACCGAAGCTCTTCGAGCATGAGCTCCGCCTCCTTGGTGCCTGTGGAAAAGAACGGACCGGATTTCCACAGGTTGGCGACGCCGACCCGTTCGAAATCCCCTATCCGGTCGTTCCCGAAATATGGAAGCGATGCTATACGACTAAATATTGCCTGCTTGTAACACTTATTGGGACTTGGAGTCGATTCTGTACTTGGACGTAGATTTGGTGACTGGCCTCGCCTGCTTCCGGCGGGGGACTATAACACCGGCCTGTGGATACCGCAAGGCACATAGGTCGCCTGATGAAGTGATAGACCAGGTATCAAGAATCGCCGGTAATGCGTCGGTTAAACTGGCCCGATCAAAAGGACCTATCAGCCCAAGAAAAGATATCGCCGCCGCGTGCATGGATTCTTGCGCAGGATGAGCAGTCGCGGAGGCGTGCGCGTGCTTCGCAGCCGGCGCCGCAAAGGACGAGAGCGACTCGCCTGACAGGGCGAGCGCCGGCCGTACCTCGAATCAAGAAGCGCTCCCGGCTCCGCCGGCGCAATGATTTTCAGGCGGCGATCAGTGGGAAGCGCTTCCACAGCGGGCGCTCCCTGGTCGGGTTCGCAGTGCCGACGAATGAGGACGCTATCCGCATCGGCGTCACGGTCAGCCGGACCGTGAAGGGCTCGGTCGAACGCAACCGCGCTCGACGCCGCGTCCGCGAGGTGGCCCGGCTGGGGTGGCTCAGCCCTGATTCGCCATTGCGCCAGGTGGGAATACGATATGACGTGGTCCTGATCGCCCGGCCGGCGGCGCTCGAGGTCGAGTTCGCCGACCTGAAGGCGGAGGCGGCGCTGGCTGCTCTCAGGCTCGCCAAGTTGAGGTCATGACAAAGCTCTTTCTGCTGTTGATCCGCGGTTATCAGCTGTCCCTGGCCAAAGTCCTTCCCCCGTCCTGCCGCTACTACCCTTCGTGCTCTCACTACACGTACGAGGCGGTCGAGCGTTACGGCTGGCTGAAGGGCGGCTGGATGGGCGCGGCGCGCATTGCGCGCTGCCACCCGTTCGCGGCCGGCGGCTACGACCCGGTGCCCTGACAGGAGGCTCAGACGAACTACCTCAGCTCGCCTTTTGACATCTTTCTGCCGCTTCAGGACGCGGGACAGTGGCTGCTGACCACCATCTACGGCTTCGTCCAGGGCGCAACCGTATTCGAGGAGATTGGGGCGTACGGAGTGGCGATCGTCGTGATGACGATCATCATCCGGCTCGCGCTTGCCCCTCTGCAGCAGTTCCAGCTCGTCACGCAGCGCAAGACGATGGCGGAGCAGCGAAAGCTGGCGCCCGACGTGCAGGAGCTGCGCAAGAAGTACAAGAAAGACCCGCAGCGCCTGAACCAGGAGATGATGAAGCTGTACCAGGAGCACGGGATCAATCCGCTCGGCGGATTGGTCGGCTGCTTGCCCCTGGTCGTCCAGATGCCGCTCTTGAGCGCGCTTTATTTCGTGTTCAGGTTCCGGGCTCCGTCGCTGCACATGCCGACACATTTCCTGTTCGTTCCGAACCTCAACGACATCCCGACCGGACATGCGATATTCGCGCTCTTCGGCCTCCCCATACCGTCCGTCGCCTACCTGATCTTCCCGGTGCTCGCGGCGCTCACCACGTTGGTGCAGACCAAGATGATGCAGATGCCGCCGCCTCTGAACCCGACCGAGCAGGAGCTGCAGACGCTGCAGATGCAGCGGACGATGGTGTTCATCTCGCCGCTGATGATCGGGTACTTCGCGTTGACGGTACCCGTCGCGCTGGCCCTCTATTGGTTTGTCGGAAACTGCGTCAGTATCATTCAGCAGAGTTTCGTCGTCGGGTGGGGAAACCTGTTGCCGTCGCGTTTCCGGACAGTCGCTGGAGGAGCTCCGACCTCGCTGCCTGACAGGCCGGGCACCAACAAAGTGGGCACCAACAAGGCGGGCAGCAACAAGGCGGGCGCCAACAAGGCGGGCGCCGACAAAGCGGCGTTCAACAAGGCGACCGCGAGAGATTCGCGTCCGGGACCGCCCGGCGGAGCGGGCAGGCCGAAACGAGCCAAAAAGTAACCGTAAGGAGAGATCGAACTTGAGATCCGCTGAAGGCCGCGGTCGAACTCTGGACGAGGCGGTGGACGCGGCGCTGATCGAGCTGCAGGAAAGCCGGCGCAACGTCGACGTCAAGATCCTGAGTGAGGCGCCCGAGGAAACCATCGTCGAAGTCACCGTGATCGATCAGACCGCTTCGGTCCCGGCCGCCGCGCCCGGTCCCGTGAACGGAAAGGCCGAGGCGGCGAAGAACCTGGTCGAAGGATTGCTCAAACATATGGGCGTCCGGGCGCAGGTCAGCGTGCGTACTGGAGCCGATCCCATCACCCTCGACATCAGCGGCCGCGATCTCGGCGCACTGATCGGATGGCGAGGCGAGACTCTTCGCGCTCTGCAGGCGGTGACCAACGTGATGGTCGGCAAGCACCTTGCCGAGGGTGAGCGCGTGATCGTCGACGTCGAACGGTACCGGCAGCGCCGGGAGCACACCGTGCGCGAGATCGCAATGCGCGCTGCTCGGCAGGTCAAGATGACCGGTGACGCGATCACGCTCGATGCCATGCAGCCGTTCGAGCGACGGGCGATTCACCTTGCGCTCGAAGACGACCCCGAGGTCACGAGCTCGAGCATCGGTGAGGAGCCCGAGCGGCGCGTCGTCGTGGGACCGCGCAAGCCCGCTGAGCAGTAACGGGGATTCGGTGGCCGGTCAGGCCGCCGTCCGGATCCGCAGGGCGATCGCCCTGGTCAACTCGGTCGCGGACGAAGCCGGCGACGAGGAGATCACGCCAACCGAGATCGCCGAGGCGATCCGCGACTGTCTCGAGCTGACCGAGGTCGACGAGACGCCGAATGTGAGGCGCTATCTGGGAGAGGCGCTCGACGCCGTTTCGGACGGAATGCCCGCCGACTTCGTCGCCATGACGCTGTACGCCGCACTTGGTGCGCTGCGCGAAGGCGCAAGTAATTAGGGCTTTTATACTTTCCCCTCCCATGGGCTCCCCGCACCTGGTTCACGCATTGCCCGGAGGCGCCCAGCTCATCACCGAATCGATGCCAGAGCGGCACTCGACGAGCGTCGTCTTCATGTTTGCGGGCGGCTCGCGGCTCGAGGACGACCGGCTCGCCGGCGTCTCCCATTTCATCGAGCATCTTTTCTTCAAGGGCACCACGCGCAGGCCATCTCCGAAGGAGATCGCAGACGCGGTCGAGGGCGTCGGCGGCTTTATCAACGCGTCAACCGACAAGGAGCTGACCGCTTACTGGACGCGGGTTCCGTCCGAGCACATGGCGCTCGGACTGGATGTCCTTTTTGACATCGTCACCAACTCGCGGCTCGACCCTGCAGACATCGAGCGTGAGCGCATGGTGATCCTCGAGGAGCTGAGGATGTACCAGGACCAGCCGCAAGACTTCGTCCAGAACCTGTTCGAAGAGCTGATCTGGCCCGACCACCCCCTGGGCAGGGACATCGCGGGCACCGAAGATTCGGTGTCGAAGCTCACCCGAGACGACATCCTCGAATTTGCGGACGCTCACTACCGGCTTCCCAACCTCGTCATCGGCGCCGCAGGCGCCCTCGAAGACGAAGGCATCCTGGCCGCGGTTAAGAGCGGCCTGTCGTTGCGGTCCGACCTCGAGAGCGATCAGCCGGTACTGGCGCCGGCGCCGCTCCAGGGTCCGCGCGTCCTGGTTCGGCGTCGGGACACCGAGCAGGCGCACATCTGCCTCGGCGCTCGCGCGTTCAGCTACCTCCATCCCGACCGTCACGCGTTCGACCTCTTCAACACCGTCCTCGGCGAGGGGATGAGCTCCCGGCTCTTCCTCAACATCCGCGAGCGGTTGGGGCTGGCCTACGACGTGCACAGCTTCAGCCAGAAGCACCGCGACACCGGCTACCTGGGCGTGTACATCGGCGTCGATCCGAAGAAGGCGGCCGAGGCGGTCAACGCGGTCATGGCCGAGCTGCGAACCCTGAGTGAGACGGAGGTCGCGCCCGACGACCTTGCCCGCGCAAAGGAGTTCACCAAAGGCCGGCTCCGGCTGGAGCTCGAGACGACAAACGGCGTGGCCTTCTGGCTGACCTACCAGCAGCTGCTGCTGGGTCAGATCAAGACGATCGACGAAGAGCTCGCTCTGGTCGACGATGTGACCGCGGCCGATGTGATGCGGGTGGCGCAAGAGGTGCTGAGCGGACCGATCCAGATGTCGGTGATAGGTCCATTCGCCAGGGACAGCGCCTTCCGGCTCGCGATCGGAGCCTGACCCTTTCTAAAGCCTTAAGCGGCCGCCGATTCCGCCGGCATGGCGCCCACGGAGATCGTGCCACTTTCCAGCGTCGGCGCCTGCGAATAGATGTCGAAGTGGCCGATCGGCCAGATCCGGAACCAGGCCTTGCCGTCGATGCGGTCGCGGCTGATCGGTCCGAAGAACCGCGAGTCCTGTGAGCGGTTGCGATTGTCTCCCATCACGAAGTACTGGTTGGGAGGTATCACCTCGCCGTCGGAGTTGTTGTGGGGATAGTTGTTGTCGGTGACCCACGCTTCCGGCAGATACGGTTCGTCGAGCCGGTGTCCGTTGATGTAAATGACTCCGCTCCGAATGAGAATCTTCTCGCCGGGCAACGCGATCACTCGTTTGATGAAGTCGGTGGAGTTGTTGGTTGGCGGGCGCAGGATGATGATGTCGCCACGCTGCGGAGTGTGCAGCCTGTAGTCGATCTTGTTCGCGATCAGGTAGTCGTTGTCATCGAGCGTTGCGAACATCGAGATGCCCTCGACGTGGACCGCCTGCACGACAAAGCTGATCCCGATGTAGAGGATCACCGCAAGCACAACGACCTCTGCGACCTCGCGAAAGAGCGACGAAGCCGCGGAACGTTCCGTCGTGGCGGCGCCAGCCGCGTTTTGGTGTTGGGCCGCCATTCGTTTTAGGAGAGGAGCTTAGCGCAGACCCGTTCCAGCTCCTCACGACTGGAATAGCGCAGCTCGAGGGTGCCGCGGCTTAGGCTGCCGGTGAGCTTCACGGGCACGCCGAGGCTGGACTCGACGTCGGCGGCGATGGCGCGAAGCTCGACGGAAGAGTCGCCATGCCTGCGCCTGCGGGGCCGATAAGTCCTGACCCAGTTCTCCGTCTGCCGCACGGAAAGATGCTTCGCGATCACGACTTTGAGACCCTGCTCCTGGGCTTCCTGGGCATCGAGCGCTATGAGCGCGCGGGCGTGCCCAGCCGTGATGACGCCTGAGGCGACCGCCGACTGCACGGCCGGGCATCCGTTGAGAAGGCGCAGCGATTGCGTCACGGACACACGGTGCCTGCCGAGGCGGCGCGCCACCTCATCGTGGGTCAGGCCGAACTCTTCGATCAGCCTCTCCAGCCCTCGCGCCTCTTCGATCGGATCGAGGTCTGTGCGCTGAAGATTTTCGATGAGGCCGAGGACGAGCTGCTCGTCATCGCCTGCGTCGGCACGGATGACGGCCGGCACGGTGCGCAGTCCCGCCAGGCGTGCCGCGCGCCAGCGACGCTCGCCTGCGATCAGTTCGTAGCCCTCGGCCAGACGGCGGACGAGGATCGGCTGAAGGATTCCGTGCAGACGGATCGACTCTGCCAGCTCGCCGAGCGGCTCGGCGTCAAACCGCGAGCGGACCTGCTGGCGCGAAGGCCTGATCTGATCGACTGCGATCATCTGCGGCACGAGCACGTCGCCCTCGCGTGACATCGGGATGAGTGCGTCGAGACCGCGGCCGAGTCCGCGTGGGCGTGGTTGGCTCATCGTTCAAGCAGCTCCTTTGCGAGCGCGCGGTATGCCTCCGCGCCTCGGCATGTGGGGTCGTATTCGAGGACGGACTTGCCGTGACTGGGCGCTTCACTGATCCGCACGTTGCGCGGGATCAGCGTCTCGAGCACGTGGTGGGGATGTGATCGGCGCACCGCGTTGACCACGTCCCACGCGAGAGTGGTTCGCGCGTCAAATTGCGTCATCAGGATCCCGGCGATCGCAAGCCGCGGGTTGAGGCGTGAGCGCACCAGCTGGTGCGTGTACATGAGGTGACGGAGGCCTTCCAGCGCGAAGTACTCGCACTGGGTTGGGATGAGCATGCTCGAGGCGGCGACGAGTGCGTTAAGGGTCAGCAGTCCGAGCGATGGCGGACAGTCGACGAGCACGAGCTCGACGTTCGACGGGGTCGACGCCAACGCTCGGCCGAGCAGGCCCTCGCGCTCGGGCATGCCGGCGAGCTCGATCTCCGCTCCCGCGAGGTCGATGTGCGAAGGGATGAGGCTCAGTCCGTCGATGCCGGTTGGCTGCATGACCTGTTCGACGCCGGCCTCGCCAGTGAGCAGGTGGTAGACGTTGAGCCGCGCGCGGGCTGGGTCGAGGCCCAGTCCTGCGGTGGTGTTGGCCTGGGGATCGAGGTCGACGACCAGGGTGGAGTGGCCGACCTCCGCCATGGCCGCAGCGAGGTTGATCGCGGTGGTCGTCTTGCCGACGCCACCCTTCTGGTTCACCACCGCAACCACATGGGGCGTGGTGGTGGCCAACATATTGGGCTTCAGCTCGTTCGCCGCTCCTATATCTGGGGCCATTCACGGCGCATTCTAGTTAGGGAGTCCTTGAGATGGCCAGTCAGGTTGTTAAGGTTGGGCGGCCGACCGGGTCTGCGTCCGGCTCCAGATCGCGTACGCGGTGAGCCCCAAAAGCACGAGCTCGACCAGGATCGCCGCATTCAGCGTGGCTCCCGCGAGACCGATGCCAACCAACAGGTTGTAGCCGACATGGCAGGTGCACGAGGTGGTGGTGTTCGTGTACTTCCGGATCACGCCGAGGCCGAGCGCGATCACCAGCACCGCGACGGTATCCAGGGAAAGGGCGTACTGGGTGTGGATCGAGGTGAAGAGCAGCGCCGTGGGGACCAGGCCGATTCGTGGCTGCAAGGCGCCCCTGAAAAGCAGCTCCTCGCATATCCCGGGCAGCAGCCCGATGGCCGCGATCCCGACCGGTCCTCCCAGCTGTCCGAAAACGTGCTGGGTGGTGGCGTCGACCCGGTGGGCCAGCTGGGGCGTCCAGACGTGGCTCAGCACGTCAAGCTGCTGGGCAACGACGAAGAACACCCCCGCCGCCGCGAGGGCCAGGGTGATGTGCCACCAGGCCGGGACCACAAATCCCAGCCGCTGGGCTGTGCCGGCGAGATTGCGGCGGATGAAGATTCCGACCCCGACCACCCCCAGGAGAAGGAAGGGCCCCTCGTCGAGGAGAAGGTCGAGGACGGTGAGCGGGGGCTGCGCCTGGCTGAGGGCCAGGACGTCCACGAACGCGAGCGTCGTGATCTGCGTCCCGAACACGAAGACGGCAAGGATCAGGGCCAGGGTGTGGACGGGATTCTCGGGATCGATCGGGAGGACCGCGGCCACGTCTTTGCGAATCGGCTTGAGCAGAAATCCCGAAGCCGCGACAGCGGTGACGATGGTGCCGGCGTCGATCGCGTACCTGGTCTGCTGACTGACGTCCGAGGCGATGACGACGCCGGCCAGGTCGAGGGCGGAGTAGAGGACGATCACCCACGCGGCCAGCCCGCCGATGATCCAGGTCGCGATTCCTGCCCACGATTTGCCGACCGCCACGTTCGCGGCGATGATGAGCGGCAGCGGCGCGAGCTCGACCGCGGCCGTGACCGCGTCGAGGGGAAGGTGCGGCGTCAGCCGGTCTTGACGCCCCTGTCAGGTTGCGGGGCCGCGGTGGGTGAGCCGTCGGCGACGGCCTTGCCAAACTCGATCAGCGGCTTGAACAGCTCGATGGGCAGCGGCAGGATGACCGTCGTGTTCTTCTCGGACCCGATCTCGACCATCGTCTGCAGGAACCGGAGCTGAAGCGCGCCTTGCTGTGATGAGATCACCTGCGCGGCGTTGGCCAGCGTCTGCGAAGCCTGGAACTCGCCGTCTGCATTGATGATCTTGGCCCGCTTCTCCCGCTCGGCCTCAGCCTGCTTGGCCATCGCGCGCTGCATTGTGCTCGGCAGCTCCACGTCCTTGATCTCGACCACGGCCACCTTGATGCCCCAGGGCTCGGTCTGCTCGTCGATGATCTTCTGCAGGTTCTGGTTGATCTTCTCCCGGTTGGCCAGCAGCTCGTCGAGCGTGCTTTGACCGAGCGCCGCGCGCAGCGTCGTCTGGGAGATCTGGGACGTGGCGTTGATGTAGTTGAGCACCTGGGTCACCGCCCTCCGCGCGTCGATGACCTGGAAGTAGATGACCGCGTTGACCTTCGCGGTCACGTTGTCGTTGGTGATGATCTCCTGGGGCGGCACCTCGAGGGTGATCGTCCGGAGATCGATCTTGACCAGGCGATCGACGCCGAAGGGGATGATGAAGAAGAGGCCCGGTCCCTTCAAGGGGATCAGGCGGCCCAGACGGAATACGACCCCGCGTTCGTACTCGGCTGCGATCCGCAGGCTGGAGAAGACGGCGATCAACGCGATGACGATCACGACGACGATGATCGCTACCGAAAAAGCGTCCACTATTCCTTCTCCTTCCCCTGTCCGTTTTCTCGCGTCACCTGCAGGTGAAGACCATCGCGGCCCACCACCCGTACCGCCGACCCGGCGGGCACGGGAGAGGCCGCGGTCGCCTGCCAGAGCGCGCCGTCAACAAAGACTAGTCCCTCGGGGTCGAGCTCCTCGCGCGCCTCACCCAGGGCGCCGACGATTCTTTCGGATCCGGCGAACACCGGCTGCCGCCTCGCGGCCCATACCTTGCGGATGAAGAACGCGAAGAATGCGAGCGTGATCGCGGCGGTCGCGACGGACACGATCGGATTCACGCCCAGGCCGATCGGCCCCGTGTTGATGAGAAACGCCATCCCGAGCACAAGCGCGAACACACCACCAACGCTCAAGAAGCCGTGGGTCGGCGCCTTGAGGTCGGCCACGAAGAGCACCAGGGCGAGGACCATCATCAGCGCGCCCGCGATGTTCACCGGGAGGTTGGCGAGCGACACGATCGCCAGGACGGCGGCCAGCCCGCCGACCACTCCGGGCAGGATGAGGCCGGGGTTGGAGAGCTCGGTGATGATGCCGTAGCCGGCCACGATGATCAGCAAGGCCGCGATCGTGGGGTCGACCAGCGCGTTCAGAAAGACCTGCCAGAACGGCATCGGGAAGTCGTCGACCATCGCGTTGGCTGAGTGGATGACCAGGCTGCTGCCGCCCGCTCGGGGGACCTCACGGCCGTCGATTTGGTTCAAAAGGGTCCTGATGTCGGGGGCCTCGAGATCGGCGACGTGCAGCTGGACCGCCTCGTCGGCGTTGATGTTCGCGCTGTTGCGCACGGCGTCCTCGGCCCAGTCGGCGTTGCGGCCGTGGATCGACGCCAGGTTGCGAACCCTCGTGACCGCATCGTTCAGGACCTTCGCCCCCAGGTCGCCGGTGAGGTTTTCCCCGGTCGCCTGGATCGGATGCGCGGAGCCGATGTTGGTTCCCGGGGCCATCGCGAGCACGTCTGCCGCCTGGGCGACGAACAGGCCGGCGGAGGCTGCGCGCGCGCCGCTCGGGTAGACGTAGACGATCACAGGCACTTTGCTGTTGAGGAGGCTGGTGACGATCTCGTCCATTGACGTCGAGATTCCACCTGGGGTGTTCACGACGATCAGAAGGGCGTCGGCGTGGTCGTTCTCGGCTCGACTCACCGCGCTCTGGATGTAGGCGGACATGATGTTGTTGATGTCGCCGTTCAGGTCAGCTTGCTCGACGCGAGGCGTGGCAGCGGCGGCCTGGATCGGCAGCAAGGCGGCCCCCAGCACTAGGAGAATCCAGCCCAGCCGGAGCGCCGCCAGGATACGCATGCTTCGAGTATGGCAAGGCCATGTAAAACGTGGAACATCTGGTTCCAGGAGCCGAAAACAGGCGGGCGTAGAATCGGTCGGAATGAGTACGGACTCGGTTCAGCCCGACGCCGATGAAGTCGCCATGGGCGATCTTCGCCGGCAGGTGAGGGGCACCCCGCCGCTGAGTGCCGCCGAGGAGCAGAGACTGCTTGCGGACTCCGCGCGAGGCGATACCGTCAGCCTCGAAAGGCTGGTCGCGGCGAACCTCGGCATGGTGATCCGACTCGCGCAAGCCCGGCAGGAGAAGGGGCTGTCGGTCCCAGACCTCGTCCAGGAAGGATCGCTGGGCCTGGTCGAGGCGGTGCACTCTTTCGGAGCCAGCGGCGAGACGAGCTTCACCACCTTCGCTGAGCACCGGGTCGGCGAGCAGATGGACGCGGCCATCGCAGCGGAGGCTGCCGCAGTCCGCGACGCCGAGCTGCTGGTGGCCGCCGCCAACGACTACGAGCGCACAGAGCTGCTGCTGCGCCGCGAGCTGAAACGCGAAGCCACCGACCAGGAGATCGCCGAGAAGCTCGAGTGGACCGTCGACCGGACACGCTATGTGGCCAAGGTGGTGGCCGACGCGCGGCGGCGACACGATGAAGAGCTGCTCGCGTTCATCGACCCCGATGCCATCGATTTCGACGGCACAGTTGACGGCGAATAGCGCTGAACCGCACTCCTCTATACGACCGGCACCTCGCGCTCGGCGGCCGCATGGTCGATTTCGGCGGATGGGAGATGCCGCAGCAGTACAGCTCGATCCGTGACGAGCACTTCGCCGTGCGTCAGGCGGCCGGCCTCTTCGACGTGTCTCACATGGGCCGGTTGTGGATCGCGGGGCCGGGTGCGGAGGCGTATCTCCAGAGACTTCTGACCAACGACGTCGCGTCCGTGGCGCCCGGGCACGCGATCTATACCCAGATGTGTCGCGACGACGGCGGCACGATCGACGACCTCGTCGTGTATCGAGAGACCGAGGAGCGATTCCTTGTGGTCGTGAACGCGTCGAATCGAGAGAAAGACGTGATATGGATGCACGAGCACCTTCCGCTCGACGCGACGCTCGAGGATCACACCGTCGACTTGAGCCTCATCGCATTCCAGGGTCCGCTCGCCCACGAGCTCTTGCCCGGCTCGGGCACAACCGACGACATCGCGTACTTCGGGTTTCGTCGGGGCGAGGTGGCGGGAGTGCCCGGGCTGATCTCGCGCACCGGATACACCGGTGAAGACGGGTTCGAGCTCTTTGTCGCCAGCGATCGCGTGGGCGCGGTCTGGGACGCAATCCTCGATGCCGGCAAGCAGGCAGGTGTCCTGCCCGCCGGTCTCGGCGCCCGCGACGCGACCCGCCTCGAGGCGGCGCTGCGCCTCTATGGAAACGACATGGACGAGACCGTCAACCCGTACGAGGCTGGTCTTGGCTGGACGGTGAAGCTCGGCAAAGGTGACTTCGTCGGAAGCGACGCGCTGAGGCAGGTCGAGGCGGAGGGGCCAAGACGGAACCTGATCGGTCTGAAGACCGACCCCGGCAACATCGCGCGCCATGGGGCCGCCGTAATGTCGCAAGGCAGGAAGGTCGGAGTCGTCACCAGCGGGACGCATTCTTTCTTCCTTGGGTACCCGATCGCCCTGGCGATGGTCGAAGCCGGTACATTTCGGGTCGGAGACAGCGCCGCAGTCGAGGTCAGGGGCAGGGAGGCTCCAGCCGAGGTCGTCAAGCTTCCGTTCTATCGTGGATCGGCGCGCTCGGCGGTCGCACCGACACGGTCCTGACCAGGCCCATTCAGCGAGGACAAGGAGAGTCGCATGGCTGACCGTCGCTACACCAAGACGCACGAGTGGGTCACGGTCGACGGCAAGCACGCCACGGTCGGCATCACCGATTTCGCGCAGTCACAGCTCGGCGACGTTGTCTTCCTCGAGCTGCCGAGCGCCGGCCGGAAGCTGGCCGAGCGCGAAACTTTCGGCGTCGTCGAGTCGGTGAAAGCGGCAAGCGACCTGTACGCCCCGGTCGCGGGCCGTATCTCCGAGGTGAACGACAAGCTCGCGACGAGGCCTGAGCTGATCAACTCGGACCCGTACGGCGAGGGCTGGATTCTCAAGCTCGAGCTCGCCGGAGACTTGCCCAGCGACCTTCTCGACGAGCCGGCCTACAAGAAAGTCACCGAGGAGTCCGCGCACTAGGTTGCCGTACCTCGTCCATTCCCCTGAGGACCGGTCGGCGATGCTCGAGGCGATCGGTGTGCGCGAGATGAACGATCTACTGGTCGACATACCGCAATCCCTGCGCCTGGAGTCGCTCCGGCTGCCCGACGGTCTCTCCGAGTTCGAAACCCTGGCCCAGGTCGCTGCTCTCGCGAAGCGCAACTACGTGTACCCGGACAGGCTGACGTTTCGCGGCGGCGGGATTTACAGGCGCTTCATCCCAGCCGCGGTCGCGGCGGTCACGTCCAAGCCCGAGTTCTACACCGCCTACACCCCGTACCAGGCCGAGGCCAGCCAGGGGACGCTACAGGTCATCTTCGAGTACCAGACGCTGGTGTGCCAACTCACCGGCCTGGACGTGGCCAACGCCAGCCTCTACGACGGCGGCAGCGCCGTGGCCGAGGCGGTCCTCATGGCCGTCACCGCCACGCAGCGCTACGGTCAGGTCCTCGTCGCCGAGAGCGTCCACCCGGAATACCGCCAGACGCTGGCCACCTACCTCGCGAACCTGGAGGTCAAGCC
>JBKPCF010000053.1:0-15370 GCA_046727235.1 Candidatus Dormiibacterota bacterium | reverse complement strand
CGGATCATGCCGATCATGATGTCGTCCGAGACGTACCTGCCCGCGGCCAGGATCGGCTGCGCCTGGCGGCCGAGCTCGGTCCCGGCCTGGATCTCCGCCCGGAGCATGTCGCCGGTGGCGATGTGCGGGATGCCGAAGTGCTCGCGCAGCATGTTGGCCTGCGTCCCCTTGCCCGAGCCAGGGGCGCCGTAGAGAAGCAAGTTCACTTGATGAAGCCCCGGTACTGACGCATCACCAGCTGGGTCTGCAGCTGCTTCATCGTGTCCAGCGCCACGCCGACGACGATCAGGATGGCCGTGCCACCCAGGTACATCTGCTGGTGCGGGATGCCGGAGATCTTCGCCGTTGCGATGGGCAGGATCACGGTGATGAAACCGAGGAACACGGCGCCGACGAAGGTGACGCGGTTCATGACCGCCTGGAGGTAGTCTGCGGTCGGACGTCCCGGGCGGATTCCCGGGATGAAGCTCGAATAACGTTTGAGGTTGTCCGCCACGTCGTTCACGTCGAACGTGATCGCCGTATAGAAGTACGTGAACCCGAACGTGAACAGGAAATAGAGGCCGTTGTACGTGATCGCCATCGGGACGTTCGCGGTGTCAGGCGCGAAGTTGCCCTGGACCCAGTGGGCGGCGCGGTAGTACCACGTGTCCGGCGGCGCGGCGTTGAAGTAGTTCGCGATGATCGTCGGCAGGAACATCACCGAGATCGCGAAGATGATCGGAATGACGCCGGCGTGGTTGACGCGCAGGGGCAGGAAGCTCGCCCTCCGTCCCACCTCGCGCCCGCCGGCGACTCGCTGCGCCGACTGGATCGGGATCTTCCTCACGGCTTGCTGGACCTCGATGATGACCGCGGTCATCACCAGGGCGATGATGCCGAAGAGGATGAAGGGCACGTAGTCGGCGAGGCCGCCGCCGGTCGAGTGGGCGCTGAACACCGAAACGATCCCCTGCGGTCCGCGGCCGATGATGCCGGCGAAGATGATCAGCGAGACGCCGTTGCCGATTCCGTACTCGGTGATCAGCTCACCGAACCACATGAGCATCACGGTGCCCGCCGTGAGGACCAGGATGATCTGCAGGCGCTGGAACCAGTCCAGCGGTCCGAGAATCGCCGGGTTGGTGTTCTGGAACAGGACGGTGAATCCGTACGCCTGGCCGGCGCCCAGCGCGACGGTGAGGTAGCGGCTCCAGCGCTGGATCCGGCGGCGACCCATCTCGCCTTCTTTCTGGATCTCCTTGATGCGCTCGGAGATCACCGTCATCAGCTGCATGATGATGGTGGCGTTGATGTACGGGTTCATCCCCATCGCGACGATGCTGAATCGCGACAGACCGCCTCCCGAGAACAGGTCGAGCAGCCCGAGCAGCGCCTGCTGGTTGAAGAGCAATGCCAGCGCCGACTGCTTCGCCCCGGGGATCGCGATGTTGGCGAACAGCCTGAAGATGACCAGGATTCCGCCGGTGAAGAGGATCTTGTTCCGGAGCTCGGGCAGCCGGATCGCGTTGATGAGGGCCTCGATGAGGTTCATCGGTTACTCGTCCTGTGGAGACTCGCTCTCAGGTTTCGCTGCTTCCTCTTTCTGCTTCAGCACGGTCACTGAACCGCCCGCCTTCTCGATGGCCTCTCGCGCGCTGTTGCTGATCGCGTGGGTCTCCACTCTCAGTTTGCGCTTCATCCTGCCCGCGCCCAAAATCTTGATCTCGGCGCCGGCGCGAGCCAGTCCCGCCTCGACCAGGGTCTGGGCGTCGACCTTGGTGCCATCGGCGAACCGGCTCAGCTTGGACAGGTTGATCACCGCGTAGACCTTCTTGAACGGGTTCTTGAAGCCGGGAAGCTTCGGGATGCGCTGAGCGAAAGGCATCTGGCCTCCCTCAAAGCCGAGGCGGAAGCCTTCGCTGCGCGCGTTCTGTCCCTTCTGGCCGCGGCCAGAGGTCTTGCCTCGCCCTGATCCCGTGCCGCGGCCGACGCGACGCGGGCGGCGGCGCGAACCGGGTGAGGGCTTGAGGTCGTGAAGCTGCATCGGCAGCTAGTGACCCCTCTGGTGCTTGCCACCCCACGAAATCATCGATTTCGTGGGGACCCCGGCATACCACTCGTAGAACATCTAGTGACCCCTCTGGTGTTTCTTGGTCGAGCGCGCTCGCCAGATCTTGTAGCGGCTGCGCTTCGGGCGTTCGTACGGTTCGCCCTCAACCGCGACCAGGAAGCTCACGCGCCTCAGCATCCCCCGGACGGCGGGATTGTCGGGCAGCTCGCGCGTCTGGTTCATGCGGCGGAAGCCCAGGGATTCGACGGTGGCACGGATTTCGGGCCGCGCGCCGATCGCGGACTTCATGAGGGTCGCCTTCAGGGTTTTGTCAGCCACCGGACGCTCCGTTCGTGGCCGGCGGCTCGGCCCCCTTGTAGGCGGCGGCCAGGCGCTTGCCCACCATCTGGTCGACCTCCCGCCCGCGGAGCTCGGCCACCTGAGGAGCGGTCCTGAGCTGCTGCAGCGCAGCCAGAGTGGCGCGCACCGTGTTGATCGGGTTGTTCGTGCCGTGTGACTTGGTGAGGATGTCCTTGATGCCGGCGGTCTCGATCACAGCGCGCATCGCGCCGCCTGAGATCACGCCCGTGCCGGGCGCCGCCGGCTTGAGCATGATCCGCGCCGCGCCCAACTTGAGGTGGACCTCGTGCGGGATCGTGGTGCCGACCATCGGCACGGTGATCATGTTGCGCTTGGCGACCTCCATCCCTTTGCGGATGGCTTCTGTCACCTCGCGGGCCTTGCCGATTCCCGCGCCCACGCGCCCGTTCATGTCGCCGACCACGATGAGAGCGCTGAAGGAGAACTTGCGACCGCCTTTGACGACCTTGGCCACGCGGTTGACGCGGACCACGCGGTCGGCCAGCTCGGACCGCTCCCCGCCCGAGGGATACCTACCGCTGCCCATATTCCGACTCAAAATTCCAGACCTGCCTCGCGCGCGGCGTCGGCCAGCGCCTTGATTCTTCCGTGATACAGAAAACCGCCGCGGTCGAACACGACGCTGTTGACGCCCGCCGCCTTGGCCTTGACCGCGATCGCTTTGCCGACCTCCTGCGCCTGGGCAAGACTGTTGCCCTTGGCCTTGAGCTCCACAGTCGACGCGGCGGCCACCGTTCGGCTTTCCGTGTCGTCGATGAGCTGCACGTAGATGTGGTTGAGGCTGCGGAACACCGCGAGCCGAGGCCGCTGCGAGGTGCCGGCGACATGCACGCGCACGCGCCTGTGCCGCTTGCTCCGGTTCACCTTGCGGTCCTGTCGCTTGATCATGGGGTGGGCCTTCTCATGCCGTTGCCTTGGCCCCCTTGCCCGCCTTGCCTGGCTTGCGCCGGACCTTCTCGTCCCGATACCTCACACCCTTGCCCTTGTAGGGCTCGGGCGGCCGCAGGCCGCGAATATTGGCGGCCACCTGCCCGACGTCCTCGATCGAGATCCCGCTCACCGAGAACTTGGTCGGGTCCTGGACGTCGATCGAGATGCCCTGCGGTGGCTTGAAGCGGATCGGATGTGAGTAGCCCAGGTTCAGGACCAGCTCCTCGCCCTGCTTGGCGACGCGGTAGCCCACGCCGACCAGCTCGAGATTCTTGGTGAACCCTTTGTCGACGCCCTCGACCATGTTGGCGACCAGGCTGCGGACCAGCCCATGGAGAGCGCGGTGGCGGTAATCGTCGGAAGGCCGCTCGAAGACGAGCTCACCGTCGGCCTGCTTGACCGTGATGTCGGCCGGCAGGGTGCGCTCGAGCCGACCCCTGGGCCCTTCTACCGCAACCTTGCCCGGCGCCAGGGTCACCTTCACGTTGGTCGGCACCTGGACGGGCAGCTTTCCGATCCGCGACAACTCTTCTCCTTTCGACTCCTACCAGACGTAGGCAAGCACTTCGCCGCCAAGCTGCTGGCGCGTGGCCTGCCTTCCGCTCATGACTCCCTCAGCCGTGCTGAGGATTGCGATGCCAAGACCGCCCAGGACTCTCGGGATCTCGGTCTTGCGCGCGTAGACGCGCAGGCCCGGGCGGCTGATCCTCTTGACGCCCGAGATCACGCGGCTGCGATCCGGGCGGGACTTGAAGATGATACGCATCGTCTGCGTCGTGCCGTCGGCCTCGACGTCGTATCCGGCGATGTAGCCCTCGTCCTTCAGCACGCGTGCGATCTCGAGCTTCAGGCGCGAGGCGGGGACTTTCACCTCGGCGTGCCGTGCCGCGTTGGCGTTGCGAATGCGCGTGAGCATGTCGGCGATGGGGTCGGACACGACCGCGGCCGACGCACGCTTCACGGGCTTTGCGGGCTTTCCGTTGTTCGACTTGGCGATTGCCGTGGCCATCACCAGCTCGACTTCGTCACGCCGGGGATTCGACCCTCGGCGGCCATCTCTCTAAAGCAGATGCGGCACATTCCGAACTTGCGCAGGTAAGCGCGAGACCGCCCGCAGATGCGGCAGCGATTATGAAAACGCACCTTGAACTTCGGTGTTCGCTTCCAGCGCTCGATCGATGATTTCTTGGCCAAACTCTCTCTACCTCTTACCTTTTTCTGAAGGGCATCCCCAGCCGCGTGAGCAGGCTCCGCGCCTCGTCGTCGGTGCGCGCGGTGGTGATGATGCTCACCTCCAACCCGCGCAGCTTGTCGATCTTGTCGTAGTCGATCTCCGGAAACACGACCTGCTCGCGCAGGCCGAGCGAGTAGTTGCCGCGACCGTCGAAGCCGTCCGGATTCACGCCGCGGAAGTCGCGGATCCGAGGCAGCGCGATGTTCAGCAGCTTGTCCAGGAAGTACCACATGCGCCGGCCGCGAAGCGTCGTCTTGATGCCGACCGTCTGCCCCGCGCGGAGCTTGAAGGCGGCGACGGATTTCTTCGCCTTCACGAGCTGCGGCTTCTGGCCGGTGATCGTTGACACGTCGCCGACCGCCGCGTCCAGCGCTTTGTCATTGTCCTTGGCTTCGCCGATGCCGATGTTGACAACGATCTTGTTCAGCCGCGGCACCTGCATGACGTTGCCGTAGTCGAACTCCTTGGTCAGCTGCGGCACGACCGTGTCTCGATACGCGCTCAGCAACCGCGGGGGCTGGTCCGACTTCGTCCCCGGCGCCTTCGGTGCGGCCTCCTTCTTCGGAGCCTGCTGCTTGGCTTTTGCCACTACTTGCTGTCCTCTTCCTTTCCCGGCCTGAAATCGCGGTGCTGGGGTTCGGATTTCGCTCCTTTCGGGGTCCCCACGGCGATGCCGTGGGGGACCTGGCGCCGGGCGGCCTGGGTCTCGCGGGCCCCGGGCTGCCCCACCGAAACAAGGGCGTCTCCCAATTGTCCGGGAACGCCGCTCGGCAGCTGCAGTTCAGGCGCCATCGTCACGTTATTGCGCCTCCGTCTTGCGGACTCGCTCGTAGGGCTCGCCGCAGTGGCGGCAGACCAGGGCGCGGGCGCCTGACTCGAGCACCGTGTGCTTGGCCCGCGTCGGCCGTCCGCAGGACGGGCAGACCAGCATCACGTTCGAGTAGTCGAGCGCGGCCTCGAAGTCGACGATGCCACCCTGCGCGACCTGGACGCCGCCTCGGCGCTGTCCCGCTTTGGTGTGGCGCTTCAGGATGTTGACTCCCTTGACCACGATCTTGTGCTGGTCGGGGATGGTGCGCAGCACCTCTCCTTGCTTGCCCTTGTCCTTGCCGGCGATCACGATCACGGGATCCCCGGGGGCGAGGTCGAGCCAGCGGCGCTTCGGTTGCGGTTTGTTTTTCAGCATCTGCCTAAAGGACCTCCGGTGCGAGCGAGATGATCTTCATGAAGTTGCGCTCGCGCAACTCGCGCGCGACCGGCCCGAAAATTCGGGTGCCGCGCGGATTGTTGGCCTGGGCGAGGAGCACCGCCGCGTTCTCGTCGAAGCGGATCAGCGAGCCGTCGGGCCGCTTGTACTCCTTGTTGACGCGGACGACAACCGCCTTCACCACCTCGCCCTTCTTGACCTGCCCACCGGGCTGGGCCGACTTGACGGTGGCGGTGATGATGTCGCCGACGTAGGCGTACTTGCGGTAGTGGCCTCCGGCCACGCGGATGACCAGGAGCTCTTTCGCTCCCGAGTTGTCCGCGACCTTGACTCTCGTTTCTTGCTGAACCATTACTTAAGCCTCTGCCTTACCGCGGTGGAGTGGCTTCCTTCCGGGGTCCCCACGGCAAAGCCGTGGGGGGCCTGGCGCCAGGCGGCACGGTTCACCCGGGCCGCCTTGCCCGCGGGCAACGCGAATTCGCCGAACTCGGCAGCACCGTCGTGGAATTGCAAGGCAGGCGCCATCGCCACGCTACTTTGCCTTCTCCACGATCTCGAGGACGCGCCAGCGCTTCTCGCGTGAGATCGGGCGCGTCTCGGTGATGCGGACGAGGTCACCCACGCCGCATTCGTTCTTCTCGTCGTGGACCTTGAAGCGCGTGCGCTGCTGCACCGTCTTTCGGTACAGGCGGTGCGCCTTGGACGAGCCCACCTGGACGATGACGGTCTTGTCCATCTTGTCGGCGATCACCGTCCCGAGGCGGACTTTACGGCGGCCGCGCACCTGGGCGGTGGTGGTGGCTGTGTCGGTCACTCTGTCTCTTCCTTCTTGCGGCCCCGCCCTCGCTTCGGCCTGGGGGCTTCCTCTTCGGCAGCCGGCTCGGCTGCTAGTTCTGCTTCGGCCGTGGCGACAGCCGCGGGCTGCGGCTCCTCGACCACCGGGCCGAAGCCGAAGTCGCGCTCCCGGAGCACGGTCATGATCCGCGCGATGTCGTGGCGGACCTTGGAGATCTCACTCGAGTTCTCGAGCTGGCCCACCGCGTGCTTGAACCGGAGCTCGTACAGCTCGCGGCGCGCCGTGCGCAGCCGCATGCCGAGCTCGTCAGCTTCGAGGATGCGCAACTCGTCGACCTTCACCTGGCACCCCCGCCGCCGGTCGTGTCGTTGGCGGTGATTACGCGCGTCTTCATCGGCAGCTTGGCCGCCGCGAGCTTCATCGCTTCCTTCGCCACCTGCGGGGTGACGCCGCCCATCTCGAACAGCACGCGTCCCGGCTTGATCACCGCGACCCAGCCTTCAGGATTGCCCTTGCCGGAGCCCATTCGGGTCTCCGCCGGCTTCTTGGTGATCGACTTGTCCGGGAAGACGCGGATCCAGATCTGACCGCCGCGCTTGACGTGGCGGGTCATGGCGCGCCGGGCGGCCTCGATCTGGCGGTTGGACATCCAGGCCGCCTCCATCGCCTGCAGGCCGAAGTCGCCGAACGCGACGGTGGCCCCGCGCGTGGCGATCCCGGTCCGCCGGCCCCGGTGCATCTTCCGGTACTTGACGCGCTTGGGGATCAGCATTCAGTAAGTCCCATCCTTGCGTGGCTTGCCACCCATCAGCTCTCCGCACCCTTGGACCGGCGCGGAGTGGACCGCGTGGCTCCATCGCTCTTCGCACGCGTTGTCGTCTTCTTGGCCGGCGTCTTGGCAGCGGCCTCGGTCCTGGCCTTAGGGGCAGCCTTGCCTCGCGTCGCCGGTGCCGTCCTGGTGGCGGTGGGCTTGGCCTCCGCGGCAGGCTTCGGCGCCGCCGTCGTCCGGGTGCGGCGCGGGGTCGCGCGCTCGGCGACAGGGTCGACGGCCGCGGGCTCGACGACAGGCTCGGGGGCGGCGGCCACCCCGACGAGCTCAGCCCGCGGGGCCACCGCTTCAGCCAGCGGCACCGTCTCCTCGGCGACCGGGGCGAGGCGGCGCTGCGCCGGCGAGATCTGGTCCTTGTAGATCCAGACCTTGCAGCCGATCGCCCCGAACGTGGTCTTCGCGGTGGCGCGGCCGAAGTCGATGTCGGCGCGGAGCGTGTGCAGGGGCACGCGGCCCTCGCGGTCCCACTCGCGTCGCGCCATCTCGGCGCCGCGCAAGCGGCCTCCGCAGTAAATGCGCACGCCCTTGGCGCCTGAGCGCATCGTGCGCAGGATCGCCTGCTTCATTGCCCGCTTGTAGCTGATGCGCCGCTCGATCTGAGAGGCGATGTTCTCCGCGACAAGCTGCGCGTCGAGCTCGGGCTGCTTGATCTCCTGGATCGAGATCCGGACGCGGTTGCCGAAACGCTTTTCGAGGTCTTCGCGCAGCTGGTCGACGCTCGAACCGCCCTTGCCGATGACGATGCCGGGTTTGGCGGTGTGAATGGTGACCGTGAGCTGCGCGTTCGACGAGCGCTCGGTCTCGATCTTCGCGATGCCGGCGTTACGCAGCCGCGCCAGGATGACCCGGCGCATCTCCAGGTCTTCATGGAGCATCTTCGTGTAGTCCTTGGGGTTGGCGAACCAGTTCGCCTCCCACGGACGGAAGACACCTAGACGAAATGCGTTCGGGTGGACTTTATGACCCAATTACCGAGCTCCTTGAGGCTGGTCTTCGACGACCGCCGTGATGTGACAGGTGCGGTGGAAGTACTCGTGCGCCATGCTGCGGCTGACGGGTCGCCGGCGTCGGAACGTCGGCCCTTCGTCGACCAGCAGCTGCTTGAGCACGAGGTCGTCGCGGTTCAGGTTGAAGTTGTGCTCCGCGTTGGCCGCGGCGGACTTGATCGCCTTGGCGACGTCCTTGGCAGCGTGCTTGGGCGAGAACTCGAGCAGCGCGAGCGCCTCCGAGACCTTCATGCCTTTCACGGAGTCGGCCACAAGCCGCGCCTTTCGAGGCGCTCTGCGGACAAACTTCTGAACTGCGGAGACTTCCATCGTTGCCACTACTTCTCTACTTGCCTACTTGACCGTCGTCGTCTTCTCGACGTGAGTGCCGTGGCCGCGGAAATGACGGGTCGGCGCAAACTCGCCGAGCCGGTGACCGACCATGTTCTCGCTGATGAAGACGGGTACGTGCTTGCGGCCATCGTGGACCGCGATCGTGTGCCCGACCATGTCGGGATAGATCACCGACGCGCGCGCCCAGGTGCGGATCACCTTCTTGTCACGCGTCTGGTTCATCTTCTCCACCTTCGCGCGCAGCGAGGGGCTGATGAACGGACCCTTCTTGGTTGACCTTGACACTTATTTCTTCCTGCCTTTCTTCTCACGGCGGCGGATGATGAGCTTGCTCGAGGCCTTGTTCTTCTTCCGCGTGCGGTAGCCGAGCGCAGGCTTGCCCCACGGCGTCTTGGGGTTGCCGCCGGTTCCCGTCTTGCCCTCGCCGCCACCGTGGGGGTGGTCGCGCGGGTTCATCGTCGAACCGCGAACCTCGGGGCGCTGGCCCAGCCAGCGGCTCCGGCCGGCCTTGCCGCCCGACTCGTTCTCGTGCTCGATATTACCGACCTGCCCGATCGTGGCCTGGCAGCGGATGTGAATGCGCCGCAGCTCGCCGCTCGGCATCCGGATGACCGCGTAGTCGCCTTCCTTCGCCAGCAGCTGCGCGCTCGCGCCCGCTGACCGGACCAGCTGTCCGCCGCGGCCGAGGGTGAGCTCGATGTTGTGGATCGTTGACCCGACCGGGATCTGCTCCAGCGGGATCGCGTTGCCGATGCGCACGGGCGCCTCCGGACCGCTCTCGATGGGATCCCCCACCTTCAGGCCGAGCGGCGCGAGGATGTAGCGCTTCTCGCCGTCCTTGTAGTGGATCAGCGCGATGCGGGCGCTGCGGTTGGGGTCGTACTCGATGGTCGCGACCTTGCCCGGCACGCCGTGCTTGTCGCGCTTGAAGTCGATCTTGCGGTAGAGCTTCCGGTAACCCCCGCCCTGGTGGCGCGTCGTGATGCGGCCCTGGTTGTTGCGTCCCGCGTTCGTCTGCAGCGACTCCAGCAGAGTCTTCTCGGGCCGCTTTGCGGTGAGCTCGTCGAAGCCCGAGATCGTCATGAAGCGGCGTCCGGGGCTGGTGGGCTTGAACTTTCTAACTGTCATCTTGCTAGACGCTCCCGAACAGCCCTTCGATTTTTTGGCCCTCGCCGAGCGTGACGATGGCCTTCTTCCAGTCGCTCGTCTTGCCGACGGCGCCGGAGCCGACGCGCCGGAAGCTGCGGCGCTTCTTCCCCCGCATGGTGACCGTGTTGATCGTCTTGACCTCGATGCTTTGCGACTCGTACTGCTCTTCGAGCGCCTTTTTGATCTCAGTCTTGCTCGCCGTCGCGGAGACTTTGAACGTGTACCGGCCCAGCGTGTACAGCAGGTATGTGCGTTCCGTGATGACCGGGCCGATCACAATCTCGCTCGCGGCTCTGGTCGTCATTCCTCTGCTTCCTCTGATTCCTTGCTGCGCGGGCTGAAGTTCTCCTCCAGCAGCCCGATCGACTCCCTGGACAGCAGCAGGTACGTGTGGGAGAAGAGGTCGCGGATGTTCAGGTTGCGAGCCAGCACGATCTTGGCGCCGGCGAGGTTTTCGAAGGAGCGGCTCACCGTGTAGTTGGGCGCCGGCAGTACGACGAGCGCCGTGCTGTCGAAGCCGATCGCCTCCAGGAGCTCGGCAGCCTGGCTTGTCTTCGGCTCGTCGAACACGAAGGTCTCGATGACGCGGACCTGGCCGTCGATCGCCTTCTGGCTGAGCGCGCTCCTGAGGGCGAGGCGCCGCATCTGCTTTGGCATCTTTTGCGAGAAGTCGCGTGGCCTGGGACCGAAGACGTTCGCTCCACCCTTCATCGACGGCTCGCGGATCGAGCCATGGCGGGCGCGTCCGGTGCCCTTCTGGCGGTAGGGCTTGGCGCCGCCTCCGCGGACCGTGGCTCTTGTCTTGGTGCTGGCGGTGCCCTGCCTGGCGTTTGCTAGCTGGCGAAGGTATGCCTGATGCATGACCGGGACGTTGGGCTTCTCGGCGAAGATCGCCCCCGGCAGGTCGACCTCGCCATTCCGCTCGCCGAGCGCGTCGAAGTAGGGGACGTGCAGCGGGTTCGTCTCCACCGCCTGGTCCGACTTCTTGGTTCGGCCCCTGGTCTTGGTTGCAGGCATCAGACTTTTCTCGGGTTCGGCTTGCCGGCCGGACCCTTGGGCTTGAGCTTCTTGGTCGATTCCCGGATGAGCACCAGCGCGCCTTTCGCGCCGGGGACGCCGCCGCGGACCATGACCAGGTTCCTTTCGGCGTCGACCCTTACGACCTTGTACGCGCGCGAGGTCGTGCGTTCGTTGCCCATCTGGCCCGACATGCGCACGCCCTTGAAGACTCGCGCGGCGTCGGTGGCGCCGATCGCGCCGGGCTGGCGGACATTCATGGAGCCGTGGCTTTCCGGGCCCCGGCTGAACTTGTGTCGCTTGATCAGGCCCTGGAAGCCCTTGCCCTTGCTCGTCGAAGTGACGTCGACCAGCTCCCCGGCCTTGAAGATCTCGGCCTTGAGCTCCGCGCCGGCCTCGACTCCGTCGTAGTTGCGGATCTCGACCACGTGCCGGTGCGGCTCGAGGCCTGCCTTCTTGAACTCGCCGAGCTGCGGGGCGTTCAGGCGAGTCTCTTTGACGGGTTGGAACGCGATACGTGCGGCGCTGTAGCCGTCTTTCTCGGTCGTGCGCAGCCCGACCACTTTGCAGGGGCCGGCTTCGAGCACGGTGACGGCGCTTGTCGTGCCGTCGGGGTTGAAGAGCTGGGTCATGCCCAGCTTGCGGGCTAGAAGTCCCTTCATTAGCCCTTAATCTCGATGCTGACGCCGGCCGGCAGGCTGAGGCGCATGAGCGCGTCCACGACCCGCGGATTCGGGTCGAGGATGTCGACGATGCGCTTGTGGGTGCGCATCTCGAACTGTTCGCGTGAGTCCTTGTCGATGAACGGGCTGCGGATGACGGTCAGCTTGGAGATTTCGGTGGGAAGCGGGATCGGGCCGGCAGTGCGCGCATTCGTACGGCGGGCGGTGTCGACGATCTTGTCCGCCGCCTGGTCCAGGACTCTATGGTCGTATGCCTTGAGCCGGATCCGAATTTTCTGCGCCACTGCCTAGCCTCTTTCCTTTCCTTATCTATGTGCGGGCTACTTGACGACCTCGGTCACCACGCCGGCGCCGACGGTCTTGCCGCCTTCGCGGATGGCGAACCTGAGTCCCTGCTCCATGCCGATCGGCTCACCGAGCGTGATGTCCATGACCACGTTGTCGCCCGGCATGGTCATCTCGACGCCCTCGGGTAGCTTGACCTCGCCGGTCACGTCGGTGGTCCGCATGTAGAACTGCGGCCGGTAACCGGTGAGGAATGGCGTGTGCCGGCCGCCCTCCTCCTTGCTCAGGACGTAAACCTGAGCCTTGAACTGGGTGTGCGGGGTGATGCTGCCGGGCTTGGCGAGCACCTGGCCGCGCACCACGTCCTCCCGCTTGACACCGCGGAGCAGCGTGCCCACGTTGTCGCCGGCCTGGCACTCGTCCATGTCCTTGTGGAACATCTCGATGCCGGTCACGACGGTCTTCGAGCTCTGTGGCTTGATGCCCACGATCTCGATTTCCTCGTTCCTCTTGAGCTTGCCGCGCTCGACCCGACCTGTGGTCACGGTGCCGCGACCTTCGATCGTGAACACGTCCTCAATCGGCATCAGGAACGGCTTGTCGACCGGCCGCTCGGGCTCGGGGATGTAGGTGTCGACGGCGTTCATCAGCTCGAGGATCTTGGGCGTCCACTCGGGGTCGCCCTCGAGGGCCTTCAGCGCCGAGACGCGGACGATGGGGATGTCGTCGCCCGGGAACTCGTAGCGGTTGAGCAGCTCGCGCAGGTCGAGCTCGACAAGCTCGATGAACTCCTTGTCGTCGACCATGTCGACCTTGTTGAGAGCCACCACGAGGAAGGGCACGTTGACCTGGCGCGCGAGGATGATGTGCTCGCGCGTCTGCGGCATCGCGCCGTCGTTGGCCGCCACGACGAGGATCGCCCCGTCCATCTGGGCGGCGCCGGTGATCATGTTCTTGATGTAGTCCTGATGACCCGGGCAGTCCACGTGCGCGTAGTGGCGCTTCTCGGTCTCGTACTCGACGTGCGTGATCGAGATCGTGATCCCCCGCGCCTTCTCCTCCGGAGCCTTGTCGATCCGGTCAAACGGTGTGAACTCGGCCAGGCCTTTCTCTGACAGCACCTTCGTGATGGCAGCCGTCAAGGTCGTCTTGCCATGGTCGATGTGACCGATGGTCCCGACGTTCAGGTGAGGCTTGGTCCGCTCAAATTTCTTCTTCGCCACTGTCTCCTCCTAACTAACTCCGCCCACTGGTGCGGCGGCCCACAGCCTCCGCCAAATTGCCGGGCATTTCTGCGTAGTGACTGAATTCCATCGAATACGTCGCCCGTCCCGAGGTCATCGACCGAAGTTCGGTAGCGTAACCGAACATCTCCGCAAGGGGCACGTGCGCCTTGACGTTCTGGGACGTTCCGCGACCCTCCATGCCGAGGATGTGGCCGCGCCGCGACGCAAGGTCGCCCATCACATCGCCGAGGTACTCCTCGGGCATGACGACGTCGACCTCCATGATCGGCTCGAGCAGGTAAGGCTGCCCCTTCTGCATGCCGTCCTTGACGGCCATCGAGCCCGCGACCTGGAACGCCATCTCGCTCGAGTCGACCGGGTGGTACGACCCGTCGACCAGCGTCACGGTGATGTCCACGACCGGGTAGCCCGCGGCAACGCCTGACTGCAGCGCCTCGCGAATCCCCTTCTCGATCGGGGCAATGTACTCGCGCGGGATGCGGCCCTGCGTGATCTTGTCCTCGAAGATGAACCCGGTGCCGCGCTCTCCCGGCCGGACGTCAACCTCGGCATGGCCGTACTGGCCCTTGCCACCGGTCTGGCGGATGAATCGCCCGACACCGTGCGCGGCCCTGCGAATCGCCTCCTTGTAGGCGACCTGCGGCTTGCCCTGGTTCGCGTCGACGCGAAACTCGCGGAGCAGGCGGTCGATGATGATCTCGAGGTGGAGCTCGCCCATGCCCTCGATGATCGTCTGGCCCGTCTCGTCGTCCGTGTGGACCTTGAAGGTCGGGTCCTCTTCCGACAACCGCTGCAACGCCATCCCGAGCTTCTCCTGGTCAGCCTTGGTCTTCGGCTCGATCGCGACCGAGATCACAGGCTCGGGGAACGTGATCGACTCGAGAACGATCGGGTGCGACTCGTCGCAAAGCGTGTCGCCGGTGGTGGTCGACTTGAGGCCCACCGCGGCCGCGATGTCGCCGGTGAACACCTCGTCGACGTCCTCGCGCCGGATGGCGTGCATGCGCAGGATTCGCCCGAGGCGCTCGCGGCGCCCGGTCGATGGGTTCATTACAGATGAGCCGGCCCTCAACCGACCCGAGTAGACGCGAAAGAACGTCAGCTTGCCGACGCCCTGCGGGTCCATCTGGATCTTGAAAGCCAGCGCGGAGAAAGGCTCGTCGTCGTCGTGCTCGCGAACCTCGAGCGCCCCGGTCTTGGGGTGCTTGCCCTCGACGGCCGGCACGTCCGCCGGCGACGGCAGGTAGTCGACGACCGCATCGAGGATCGGCTGGACGCCGCGGTTGCGGAGCGCGGCGCCGCACAGCACGGGCACCAGAATGCCCGCGACGGTGCCTCGCCTCAGCGCCACCTTGATCTCTTCCTCGGTGATGTCCTGCTCCTCGAGGTACTTGTGCATGATCCCGTCGTCGAAGTCGGCGACCGCCTCGATCAGTTCGTGGCGGTACTTGCTGACCTGGTCCTGCATGCCGCCAGGGATGTCGAGCGATTCGGTGCTCTTGGTGCCCAGGTCGTCGGTGTAGACCACCGCCTCCTTGCTGAGCAGGTCGATGTAGCCCTGGAAGTTCGCCTCGGAGCCGATCGGCAGCTGGATCGGAACCGCCCGCGCGCCCAGGCGCGTTCGGATCGAGTTCAGCGACCCGTAGAAGTCAGCCCCGATTCGGTCCATCTTGTTGATGAAGGCGATCCGAGGCACGCCGTAGCGGTCGGCCTGGCGCCAAACAGTCTCGGACTGCGGCTCGACGCCCGCGACCGCGTCAAAGACCGCGACCGCGCCGTCCAGCACCCGCAGCGAGCGCTCGACTTCGACCGTGAAGTCCACGTGCCCGGGTGTGTCTATGATGTTGATCGCGTGGTCGCGCCACGTGGCGGTCGTGGCCGCCGACGTGATCGTGATCCCGCGCTCCTTCTCCTGGACCATCCAGTCCATGGTCGCGGCGCCTTCGTGCACCTCGCCCATCTTGTGGATGCGGCCCGCGTAGAAAAGGATGCGCTCGGTAGTCGTCGTCTTACCCGCGTCGATGTGCGCCATGATTCCGATGTTTCGGACTTTCTCGATCGCGGTCGGACGCTCCTGCATTTTCAGTGCCAAGTTCATATCTCTTAGTACCGGAAGTGCGAGAAAGCTTTGTTGCTTTCGGCCATCCGGTGGGTCTCCTCTTTGCGCTTCACCGCACCGCCGGTGTTCTGCGCAGCATCAAGAATTTCGAAGGCGAGCTTCTCGCTCATACTCTTCCCGC